>PKZC01000413.1 GCA_003132905.1 Bryobacterales bacterium
TGGAGGCCGCGATGCTCGCGCCAAAGGCCGAAGTGAGCATGTTCCCGTGGAAGGAGCCCAAGGAGCGGATTCCGCTAGCGGTGCGCCAGATACATTCGTTCCTGCGGGCGCATCGCCCTGCTTAGACGACGCTGAGGCGAGCGCACGAAAAAATAAACTAAAGGGAGAAGAGAAATGAGGATTCTACTAACGCGAGCGGCGTTGTTAACGGTGGCAGGTTTACTAATCGAGTCTGCGGTCTCACTCGGTAGCGGTGTCCCGGCGGCGGTTCACTACATCGGCCACGACAAAGTCACGGAAGTGATGTCGAAAGGCGGCCCAATCGTGAGCGATCCGGGCCTGGTTGTTTTGGCACAGCGCCGGGAAGCCGGTCCGGTTGAATACCACGACCATACCAACCACGTGTTCGTCATTGTTGAAGGCGAGGCGACGCTGGTAGTGGGAGGGACGATGGTTGACCCGAAGCGAACCGCACCTGATCAAATGCGTGCCCCATCGCTCGAAGGCGGAACGATCTACCATTTGAGCAAAGGCGACGTGATTACCATTCCGGCGAAGACGCCCCACTGGTTCAAGGAAGTCCCCACGAAGACGGTGGCCTACTATGCGGTGAACATCGACAGCGAATAGCAGAACGATTCCAAGCTAGGATAGACCCATGCGATTGCTTCCTTTTTCGATAATCATGGCTGCTATGACTTTCACGCTAACTGCTCAAGCGCCTCCGCAACCGGCGATGACTTTGACCATTCCGGGATTTCCCGACGGCGGCCACATTCCCGTTCAGTTCAGTCAGGCCGCTGCGGGCGTTGCCCCCGGCGAGGGTACATCGCCGGCAATGAGTTGGGCCAATGTGCCCGCCGGCACGCAGAGTTTCTTCCTGCACATGCACGACATGGATCTCGCCCGCAACAAGACGACCGACGATCAGGCGCACTGGGTTCTTTGGAATATTCCGGCGACCGCGAGCGGCTTGCCCGAAGGCGTACCCAAGGGATCGCCATTGCCCGACGGGAGTTATCAGATCAGCGCCACGGGACTTATGTACCGTGGTCCAGGAGCGGGCGCGAACGGTCCGTTCCACCACTACGTGTTTGAGCTCTACGCACTAGACACGAAGCTGGACGTGAAACCATCGGCAGACGCGTTTGAGACGCGCGCCAACGTGATGAAAGCCATTCAGGGCCACATCCTGGCGAAAGCGGTTTACGGGGGCCTATTCCGGCGGCCGCAATAATCGCCGGTCAGGCGTTCCGTGCGAGCTAACATAGGCCATGCCTGACATGCCGCTCGCGGATCTCGCTTTGTCGGAGGTTCTTGCCCGTGCCCGAAAAATCAAGCTCTTCCTAATGGACGTGGACGGCACTCTCACGGATGGTGGCGTCTGTCTAATCTCCAGCACAGCCGCCGATGGGTCAGGGGACGTGAGGGTATCCGAGATGAAGGTCTTCAACGCAAAGGATGGACAGGGTCTTTCGCTTGCGCATACGATGGGCATCCGAACGGGCTTCATTACGGGTCGTCGCTCACCTGCGGTGGCTCAACGTGCCGAAGAACTCAAGGTTACGTTTGTTTATCTGGGGCAGGCGAAAAAGATGCAGGCGTTCGAGGAATGCGTCGAGAAGGCTGGCGTCACCGAGGAAGAAGTCGCCTACATGGGTGACGACTTACCGGATATACCGTTGGCGCAACGCGCTGGTCTGGCAATTTCTGTGGCCGATGGAGCCGATGAGTTGAAGGCGATCTGCCACTATGTAACGCGGCAGTTGGCTGGCCGGGGTGCTGCTCGCGAAGTGATAGAGCTGATTTTGAAGGCCCAAGGGCGCTGGGAGGAAGCAGTGCCTCGTGCTTTGGCGTAGGTCAGGAAGCTTTCCGATGTTGCTAGGGGGGTGAGACGCGGTCAAAATAGAGTGGTAAGATTCCATCGATGCCGACCGAACAAATCGTTGCTCTTCTGATTGCGGAACGAGACAAGCTGAACAGAGCCATCGAGGCTCTTCAAGGACCGACGAAGCGTCGGGGAAGACCACCGAAGAATTCTCTGAACTCTCCCGCCTCTCCAGAACCGGGTCCGCCGGCGAAGAGCAAACGTCGCAAGTTCACGGCCGCTCAACGCAAACAGCAAGCGGCGAGAATGAAAGCGTACTGGGCGGCGAAAAAGAAGGCTAAGTAGTCAAGACTGAACTGCCCGTTCGATCTCCGCAATATTCAGCTTCACCATTTTCATCATGGCCTCCATCCCCTTGGAGGTCTTTATAAGGTCGTGTATCTGCGCGGGCACGATTTGCCATGACAGGCCGAATTTGTCCTTGAGCCAACCGCACTGCACTTCCTGGCCGCCCGCCGACAGCTTGGACCAGTAGTAATCGATTTCCTCCTGGGAGTCGCAGCGCACGACCAGGGAAATGGCCTCTGTAAACTTGAAATGCGGGCCACCGTTCAGGGCCGTGAACTTCTGGCCGTCGAGCTCGAAGGAAAGCGTCAGGACGCTACCCTTCGGGACCGGTGATTCCGCCGGATTGCGCAGCTCGTCGAGGCGGCGCGAATTCTTAAAGATGGTGATATAGAAATCAACCGCCTGCTCTGCGTTTGCGTCGAACCATAGGAACGGGGTGACGCGAGGGAAATGTTGAAGAGCGCTCATGGCCCATTTTTGCACCTCTGGCTGACGGGAACTTAACCTAAAACACGCGTAGATCGACTGTAGGACTACGCCTGAAATGTCGATAGAAGTACTACGGCCCATATAAGGGTCAAGGAGTCTATTACATGAACGCCCGCTCGCTGTTTAGCATGTTCTCCTCGGATCTCGCCATCGATCTCGGCACCGCCAATACTCTGGTCTTCGCAAAGGGCAAGGGCATCGTCGTGAACGAACCTTCCATTGTCGCCATCAACAAAACCAGCGGCGAAGTGGAGGCCGTCGGCAAAGAAGCCAAAGAGATGCTCGGCCGCACGCCAGGGAACGTGGTCGCCATCCGGCCCATGAAGGACGGCGTGATCGCCGATTTCAAGGTCACCGAGCGCATGCTCAACTATTTCATTCTCAAGGCCCACGGTCGCAAGATGCTGGTCCATCCTCGCGTCGTCATCGGCGTACCCAGCGAAATCACACAGGTGGAAAAACGCGCGGTTATCGATTCCGCCATGCGTGCCAAAGCTAGCGAGGTGCATTTGGTGGACCAGGCCATGGTGGCCGCTAACGGCGCTGGCCTCCCGGTCAGCGAACCCTGCGGAAATATGGTGGTGGATATCGGTGGAGGCACCACCGATGTGGCTGTCATCTCCTTGTCCGGTATCGTCTATGCCTGTTCGGTTCGGGTGGCAGGGAACCACATGGACGATGCCATCATGCATTTCTTGAAACGCAAGTACAACCTGCTGATCGGTGAGCGCACTGCTGAGGCCATTAAAATCCAGATTGGGTCGGCATCCCCTCTGGACCGGCCACTAACGATGGAAGTCAAAGGCCGCAACTTGATCGAAGGAGTGCCGAGGACACAGACCATCGATGACACCGAGATCCGGGAAGCTCTGTCGGAATGCGTGCTCACTATTATTAACTCGATTCGCGTGGCGCTGGAACGGACGCCTCCGGAGCTTAGCGCCGATATCAGCGATCGTGGAATCGTTTTGACCGGCGGGGGCGCATTGTTGAAGAACCTGGATGAGCGCATCCGGAAAGAGACCGGATTGCCCGTATCCATCGCCGAAGATCCTCTGGCGAGCGTCGTGTTGGGTACTGGAAAGATGTTGAGCGACTTTAAGTTGCTCCGGCGCGTAGCCATCGAGTAGTCTCGCGGAGTCTGCCGCGAGATAGTCACCGACGAGCCGCATTACTACAGCACTGCCCTTCATGAGCTGGCGCATAATGCCGCTTCAGGGATTATGCCGCGTCGAATGTGTAGGGCGCTGGAGCCACATGCATTTCCGATGCGGCTGATCGGCATAATTACAGTGCTTCCAGGAAAGCAAGTAACGTGTCGTCCGGGCGATACCGTCCGGGGTTCGACTCCGAAGCTGTGATACGTGCGAGAGCTTTCTCTTTCAAGCGCAGATCCGCGTGCATGTAGACCTGGGTCGTCTCCACGGATTCATGTCCGAGCCAGAGTGCGATGACTGATTGATCGACGCCATGGTGTCGCAGCTCCATCGCCGTGCTGTGCCGGAGCACGTGCGGGCTCACCCGTTTGCCTACAAGCGACGCGCACGATTTGGAAGCGACCAGAGTATGCTTTTGTACGAGGCGCTCGAGAGCATCGCGGCTGAGTTTGGTCCCTCTGTTCGTTGGGAAGAGGGGGTCATCATCGACACCTGCCCGTTCCTTGAGCCAGACATCGAGGACCTTGATGAATTCCTGTCGTATAGGCGTACATCGCTGCTTGCGTCCCTTGCCCTCGCATCGGACGTGGGCTCCTGTTCCTGTCACGATGTCGCGGCGGCGCAGGTTGATGATCTCCGATACTCTCAGCCCGGTTTGTAGAGCGGCGATGAGTATGGCATGGTCGCGACGTCCAGCCCATGTGGTGCGATCAGGCGCGGCTAACAGCGCATCCATCTCCGCACGATCCAGGAACTCTATCGTCCGCCGCACATAGCGTTTGCTCGGCATTGCCAATATTCTTTGGCAATGAAGCATGCAGGCGGGCTCCTTCATCGCCACGAACCGGAAGAAGGATCGGATCGCGGCAAGGCGGGTATTACGGCTGCGTGCGCTGTTACGGCGATGAGTTTCAATGTGAGCGAGGAAGTCGCCCACGAGAGCGAAGTCTAGATCCTCGATCTTCAGTTTCGTCGGAGCTTTGCTGGTCTGTTCGCTGGCGAATCGCAGCAGCAAACGGAAGGTGTCGCGATAGGCAGCAATCGTGTTCGGGCTCGCCGCCATCTGGGTACTGAGGCGGTCGGTGAAGAACTGCTGGATTAGAGCGGGGAGTGTTGCGGTTGTCATGGCCGCACCTCCTCGTCTAAGCGCTGGGAGGCAAGATCGAGCAGTTCCGGAACGGCTTCAATGTACCAATAAGTATTTGCCGGATTGGTGTGCCCCAGATAGGTCATGAGCTTGATCATTTCCTTCGTGGCGTCCTTGCTCGTTCGATACCAGTTCACGAGCGTCCGAACAGCGAAGGTGTGGCGTAGATCATGAATGCGAGGACCGCGCCCATGCCGGTTGAACTTTTCTGGTGACCGCAGCCCTATGGACTGGCAGACGGTGGCAACGGCCGGTGCCGCCAGGTTCCGCACCCCGTGGAGACTTGGCAACACCGAGGGTTTTTAGGAATTTGACGAAGCTCTTGACGACGAATCGATCATGTTTGCAGCGATATGGCGGCTGGTCGGATTCGGAGATCAGATCCACCGCCCTTTCTTCATCGAGATCATTGAGATCTACGTTGAAGGCCTTCATTTGGCAGCCGAGGGCGTTGATGCAACGGCTGTATTGGATCATGCCGTCTCGACTGTAGTGCTGGTTTTCCAAATGCTTCTTAATCTGTTTCAGATACTCGCACAGAGGATCGCGGATGCATCTGTCGTTCGGTGTTGCTGGTTTCATGTGTAATGCTCCTTCTGTTGAGTGTGAAGAAGCAGAAAGGGGAGCGGGGCGGCGGACCAACACCTTGGGGTAGACCCAGCAGTCGTGTCATCAGGGCCATTTGACCGCGCATTTCTGATAACGCCGTCTTTTGATCACACGCCCGGAACCCGGCTCCTGAAAGTCGCCACGTCTGCAAGGCTGGCAGCACAGACACTCGCAGATGACAGGTTTAAGGCAAAGCAAGTGGAACTTCGGACTGACAAATGAAGGAGCGTAGCAAAGCAGGCTGACGTTGTAGCCGCTTAAGTTCCGATTCGATAGAGCACCGCAATTCTTTTATCGTTGCCGGAGTGTAATTCGGCAGTCGGTCGTATTTTATATAGAACCACGCTCTGTCTACTGGGTTCAGTTCTGGTGCATATGGCGGGAATGACTCGGTCACTAGTTCCGGAGCAGTCTCGAGATAATCAAGCACCACAACTGAAGAATGGATGATGATTCGGTCCCAGACGATGGTTATTGGCCCACATACCTCACTCTTGAGTTGTTTCAAAAATTCAACGATACCAGGGCCCCGAAAGTTCGTATTGTCACTTAACATATGATAACGCAGGCCAACGCGCGCCTGCCTGGGACTAATGGTTATTGCGCCAATCACGGAAATGCGACCGTGAGGATCGAACACTCTATTCACGGGTGTGCTTCCGCGAGGTGCAAAGGTGCGCCGTATCGTGGGAGTCATCATGAACCCTGATTCATCGACAAAAATGAGATGAGCGTTCCGCTCTTTTGCTTGCCTTTCTATTCTCTGAAACTCTGCCGCTTTCCACCGGCCAATTTCTGCATCGTCACGTTTTGCCGATTGCAGCGCTGGCCTGATAGCTGACCAGTTCAGATAATCGGTCAAAATGTGCCATACCTGGCTGCGGCAGAATTCGATTGCGAAGTGCCGCTTAATAACTTCTCGAACACGGCGTGTTGTCCACAAGTTGTTCTCCCAACCGTGCGACACCGCGCCTTTCGCGAGTAGTGCTCTAAGTTGCTCAAGTTGCGATCCATTCAAACGGCGCGGGCGACCCGATCTTGGTTTTGTCTTGAGAGTGTCGCCTGCTTGAGATTTTCTCATCCACGCGCCTAACGAATCCACGCTGACGCTCAAGACTCGAGAAATGACCGCCTTCGGCTCGCCTTGCAGCATCAGCTCTACCGCGCGACGGCGCCTAAACTCCGCAGCAGTTTCTATAGAGGGCATAATTGTACCTTTCCTAGTAACCATTTAAGCGGAAATTGAAATTCTCTATCCCGAGCGCCTCCGGGAATTGCACTGATGGCCGCTGTCCCCGTTTGCCAGCAGTACCGGACGTGCTCACCAGCCTGCGGCTGGTCTTCACCGACTTCTGCTGCAACGCTGAGCCTCCATGGGCTCCGGGCGCGGTCAAATGGACGGCTGGTGAACCGACGGTTGGGGCTACCCTCTGCCAGCATTATGCCGACCGCTCTCGCCGTCAACGGCGTGCCGCACGCGAGAACGGACATCGACGCGGCATAATCCGTGAAGCGGCATTATGGCAATTATGCCGATATCGGCATAAAGCGCATTGGACCGGCGCGAAGCACCGGCTCTACCGGCTGACCGATAAACAGCCGTCCGGCAGTCCAGCCTATGCTCCTGAGGAAATAGGGCAGATTTGGCCTCGCTTTTCATGTCCGCCGAGCTAGGAATCCCATACGATCCGAAAGATCAGGCATCGTACATCCAGAGCTGGATAAAGGTGCTGAAGAACGACAAGAACGAGGTGTTCCGCGCCGCTGCCGATGCTTCAAAGGCCTGCGACTATCTGCACTCGTTGGAAAATGGGAAGGTCAAATCGGCCGAGCACGGCCCGTTTACTGAACGCGAAGCCGCTGCGGTTCAGGAGCGACAGGCGCGGTCTCGCTGAATTCCGGGTCCGGCGTTTCATCCTCAAAGCCCGAGCCCGCAAGCATCTCGGCGCCGAGATCGGCCAGCACCTGCATTGCCTCTTCGCTCGTGGGAGATATTCTTCGCCGGATGTTCCTGAAGCATCACCATAATCTCATTCAGCGCGACTGGCAAGTCAGCTTTCGCGCAGCGCTACAATAGCCTCTGTGAAACGGCCCGATGAGCTGATCGTCGAACTTGACCAATATAGGAAGGATTCCGATACTCCCATTCAGGAGATAACGCTCAGGAGCGCCATTGCTGGTGTCCCCTTGGTCGGCAGCTCAATACTGGAGCTCTTCAATGGCTTGGCGCAGCGCCGCCAGCAGGAGCGTCTCAACCAGGTTTTTGACGCCGTCAAGAACCGTCTCCATGAGCTCGGAGAAGAGAAGATCGACCGCCAGTTCTTCAACTCCGAGGAATTCCAGACGCTGCTCTTTCTTATAATCGAACGGCTTCACACCACTGGCGATGCTGAGAAACTTCGTATGTTCGGGTCAGCGCTCGCGAATTCCGGATCTCCGTCCTTTGAGAGTGACGATAAGGAATTGTTAATCCGGGCCTTCCGCGATCTTGCCGTCAACGACATCGCGGTTCTGAACGACTACAGGGTTAAAGGCTGGACACCATACACCCATGACATACGCTATGACACCCACGTTTTGAGCAGTCTCTCACGCCTTGAAGCACTTGCCTTGGTGGCGCAGCAAATAAGAATCAATGTCGCCGATATCGACTCAGATGCTCAGAGGAGCCTGGGGCAGATTAAACCCACCCGGACCTTTTCAATCACAACGTTCGGCGAGCGTCTCCTCGAATTCATCTCTGCCGGCAAACCGGCTTAACGATAACCGCTCCCAATCCCGTGGATGGCCCGGCCCAATGCTACATTTGGAATCCCGATACGCCGCTTGGCGCTAAACCATCTCGATAAACATGAGGCGCAGGTCACTAGCACGGGCGTAAAATCGGATTTAGATGAGCACGAACCCCACACCGCGCAGCGAACCGCAAGAGACCGATCTGCTGGTACCCTTTGAAATCCAGAATATTCCGAAGAGTTACAAAGAGTACTACATCGTTAAGCGCAATAACTTCTTTTCTAGCATTCAACGGTTTCCCGAGATGTGGCAATACTATACGATGCTTGATGAGATCTGGCTCCGGGAATTCTCGGACCTAAAACCGCACGGCCGGGCGGCCCAGCTTTTTCCTCTGATGCTCTACATCAATTCCCACGCGAAGATGCGGATAAGCATTGAACTTGCGCTCTCCGGCTGTATGTCCGAGGCGCGCTCTATTATGCGGGACGCCGTGGAGTTCGTCGCGCATGCCCACGCCATGATTATCGATCCAGAATTGCAGATCGTGTGGATAAGTAAGGATGATGAGCAGGAAGCGTTCTCGAAAGCATTCGAACACCACAAGAAGCAGGGAATCTTCAAGGGGCTGGACGAGTTGCACAGACCTGGGGGCAACTGTCCGAAACGGGCTCCCACGCTAACCTTAACTCCATATGCGACCGTTTCGTAATAACGAGATCAGGAGACGAAGTTCAATCCTGGCAGCTCAACTATTCGGGCGTGGCAGACGAGCGCATCTGGGCGATGTCCCTGTTTTCGCTTCTGTTGACGTGCTTCACAATGGAGAACACTTTCTTCAACGATTACGCTGGCCGATTGAACCTTGATCACGTCCTCGTGGACATGCTCACCGCATTTGAGAGCCACAAGGAAAGAACCCGCGAATACCTGAAGGTCCGCTATAACGTTGAAATGCCTGTGGCTGAAGGCATCGTAATCTCCATCTAGCCCCCACCGTGTGTCGCGCCTCAGTTGCAGCCGCTGTGTAACCCGCCGCACAAATAACTAGCGGGCGAAACGTCTACCCGCTAGCCCTAATTTACCCATCCTGACCGCCCAGCGTCAGAGTTTCTTTGGTCCCTTGTTCTTCTCGTGAGCGCTATTGGAAGCCTCGTGAGCTTTTGTGGAATGGTCGTGCGCTACCTGCGAATGCTGGGAAGCGTCTTGAAAGATGTTGAGCGACTTTAAGTTGCTCCGGCGCGTAGCCATCGAGTAGTCTCGCGGAGTCTGCCGCGAAATGTCCGGGCCTTTGTCGGGGGGCCAGGGCGGCCAATGGCCGGCGGTGCTATTTTTAACTAAATGCAACCGTATCGAACAACCCGGCGGCAAGCCGTTCAATGGCTGGGGGCATGCGCTATTCCGTTATTGGCGCGGGGCCTCGCGCGTGCCGACGATCTGCCACTGCACACCACAGGAATTGAGCATTTCGGATTCACCGTGCCGGATCCGGAGGCCACGGCGAAATTCTACGGCCGCATTTTCGACGGCCAATTATTTCAGGAAAAGGACCCACCGCCCAGGTTCTACGTGAAGCTCGGCACCGGATACATCGCGTTCGGCGGAAATGCCGCCGCCTCTCCCAGCATCGATCACTTCTGCGCGTTGGTCGAGAACTACCAGGCGCAGGAGATGCGCAAGACCCTGGAGGCCGCGGGCGTGACACTGTCGCCGGGGCCGTTTGGAATGGCACTGGATCCCGACGGTCTGCGGCTGCAATTGTTGCGCGTACCTGGCGGCTTGGCGAAGACCATCATCCCCGCCTACCGGCTCTCACAAAATGATGCGCTGTTTGAGGCCATTGCGCCGGACCATGTGATGCTGCACGTTTCCGACGTGGATCGGTCCGGCGAATATTATAAGAAGTTCTTTGGACCCGAGGTATCGCGTACTAAAAAGCCGGAGCGGGTCTGGTTTGGCGCGGCCGGCACCCGGCTCGGCTTGGAACTGGTGGCCAGCGGGGAAAAGCCCAGTATTCACCATGTTTGCGTTCGGGTAGCGGGTTTCGACAAGAAATCGGCGATAAAAAAGCTCAAGGGTGCCGATATCGAGAGCACCCTGGGCGACGAGGGATTGGTCCGCTTCCGCGACCCGAACGGGATTGTGATGGAATTGAAGGGCGAGGCGTAGGACAGCGTCATGAGGCACAGAATCATCGGTCTCTTTGCGGCCGTTATCGGTTGGCAATTGGCATTGCAAGCAGGCGATCTGCGGCTTGTCCAGGCGGCCGTCGATGACGACGCGGCCACGGTGCGTGCTCTGATCCGGCAAAAGGCGGATGTGAACGCCCCACTTGCGGACGGCACCACGGCTTTGCATTGGGCGGTGCGGGCCAATGACCTCCCGCTCGTAGAATCCCTGCTCGCCGCGGGCGCGAATGCAAGGGCGCAGGATCGGTACGGGCTCACTCCGGTTAGGCTCGCCTGTGAGAATGCGAACGCCGAAATCCTCCGACGTCTTCTCGACGCGGGCGCCGATCCGAATTCGCCCGATCCACAAGGCACCACCGCGCTGATGATCGCCTCGCGTACCGAAGGTNNCCGTCAAGCTGCTCTTGGAAAGAGGCACCGGCGTAAACGCCAGGGACTTCGTGCAATCCACCGCTCTAATGTGGGCCGTGCGCAGCAACCATCTGGAAGTGGCTGATCTCCTTATTCACCACGATGCCGAAATCAACGCGCGCACTCGCAAGGGCGAACCTCCCGCGCGGCGGGCTCCGGATTCAGGCGGTGGATCACATGGACTGGGTATCGTGCGCAGCGGCTGGCCGGAGCGTGGATATCAAGAACCCACGCCCGGTGAANNCGCTGCTCTACGCCGCGCGCGACGGCCGCATCGAGATCGCGCGCACACTGATCGCCGCGAACGCCAATGTGAATCAGGTGGAGGCCAATGGCGTCTCGCCGCTCGTGACGGCGATCGCTAACAATCACATCGATGTCGCGCGGTTGTTGCTCGACCACGGCGCTGATGTGAAGGCGACGGATTGGTGGGGCCGCACGCCGCTTTGGACAGCCATCGACCTTCGCGATCTGGAAGTGAACAAAACCGACGACAACGGAGTGGACCGGCCGGCTGCATTGGAACTGATCCAGGCGCTTGTAGAGCGCGGCGCAGACGTCAACGCTCGAACCAAAGAAGTTCCGCCGCTTCGGCGCTGGCTCATGCCGATCAGCGATCTTTCCTGGGTGGATGTCACCGGTCAAACCCCATTCCTGCGCGCGGCGCTATCGTCCGACCTGACCGTAATGCACCTGCTTCTCGATAAGGGAGCTGATCCCAACATCGCGACACTCGCCGGGACAACTCCCCTGATGGCTGCCGCGGGAGTGAATTGGGTGGGCGGACAAACCTACAGCGAATCGAAGCAGTTCCTGCAGGCCGTCGAGCTCTGTCTCGAAAAAGGCGCGGACGTAAACGCCGTGAACTCCATGGGAATTACCGCCGTGATAGGCGCGGTCAATCGCGGATCGGATGACATCCTGGAGCTTCTGGTGAAGAAGGGCGCCTCGCTCGATGTGAAGGACAAACAAGGGCGCACGCCGATGGTCTGGGCCGAAGGCGTTTTCCTTGCCACCAATCCGCCCGAGAAGAAGCCAAGCACGATGGCCCTGATACAAAAATTGACGCCGCAATGAAAACTCTGCTCGCAATCGTGATCGGTTTCGCAGCCCTGGCCAGCGCTCAGGACCGCGTGCTTCTCGATCGCTATTGCGTCGGTTGTCACAACGAAAAGACTCGCGCCGCCGGATTGACGATCGACAAGTTAGACGTGGCTCATCCCGGCAACAACGCCGAGCAATGGGAAAAAGTGGTTCGAAAGATTCGCTCCGGAATGATGCCGCCGGCCGGGATGCCGCGGCCCGATCGCGCCACCCTGGACGATTTTGCAACCAAATTGGAGCTGGCCCTGGATAGCGCCGCCGCAGCTAAGCCAAACCCCGGAACAACCGGCTTGCATCGCCTGAATCGGACCGAATATGCCAATTCCATTCGCGATCTTCTCGATCTCGAGATCGATCCCACTAACCTGCTTCCAGCGGACGATTCAAGCGAAGGGTTCGACAATATCGCGGATGCGCTGGCCATCTCGCCCGCGCTGCTGGAACGCTATGTCGCCACAGCCACCAAACTTAGCCGGCTGGCCGTAGGCGATCCCGGCACCACCCCGTCCACCGTCACCTATCGCGTGCCCTCCGATTTATCGCAAAGCGATCATATCGAGGGTTTGCCACTGGGCACGCGGGGCGGAATATTGGTGCGCAACGTTTTTCCTCTCGACGCTGAATATGCGATCAAAATTCATGTCAAGGCCGCGAACATTGGGCTGGGTTCGCCCGGCTTCCTCGATAACGAGCTGGAAGTAACGCTCAACGGCGATCGCATCAAGCTGGCGAAGGCGGCTTCCACGCTCGATCTGCGCCTTCCGATTAAAGCCGGACCACAAGAGCTGGGCGTTGCGTTTATCAACAAGAATCCTCCGGGCGCCGACGATATATGGCAGATTTTCCCAAACAATTCGGGAGTGCAGAGTGTAGCCATCACGGGACCGTTCAACGCCACCGGTGCTGGTGACACGCCCAGCCGTCGCCGCATTTTCGTCTGCCGGCCGGCTACGTCAACAGATCAGGACGAGCTGGCATGCGCAAGAAAGATCTTGTCAACGCTGGGGCGGCGGGCTTACCGGCGGCCACTCTCCGATTCCGATGTCGATACGCTGATCGGCTTCTATCGATCGGGGCGGCGCGATGCAAATTTCGACGCAGGCATCGAGCAAGCTGTGGCGCGTGTCCTCATTGATCCACGCTTCGTCTTCCGCTTCGAGCGCGAGCCGGCTACCGTTGCAGCTGGGGCCGCCTATCGCATCAGCGATCTGGAACTCGCGTCGCGCCTCTCGTTTTTCCTCTGGAGCAGCATTCCGGATGACGAACTTCTGGATCTTGCGATTCAGAACAGGCTGCATAATCCCGCTGTCCTGGAGCGTCAGACGCGGCGCATGTTGGCGGATCCGCGCTCGGAAGTGCTGGCGACCAACTTCGCCGGCCAGTGGCTCTATTTGCGTGAGCTGAAGAATCAGCGGCCATTATCGCAAGCGTTCAACGAGAACCTGCGCCAGGCCTTCGGACGCGAGACCGAACTGCTGTTTGAGAGCATTGTCCGGGAAGATCGAAGTGTGGTCGATCTGCTCAACGCCGACTACACGTTCGTCGACGAGCGCCTGGCAGCGCATTACGGGATGCATGGCGTCCACGGAAGCGAATTTCGCCGCGTGCCAGTACAAGACGATGCACGCCGCGGTTTGCTCGGACAGTCCAGTTTTCTTCTGGTGANNGGCCAACCGGACGTCGCCGGTGGCGCGCGGCAAATGGATACTGGAAAACATCCTGGACGCGCCGGCGCCTCTTCCTCCGCCCAATGTGCCGCCTCTCAAAGGAGACGAAGGAACTCCGCAACTCACCTCGCTACGCCAGCGCATGGAAGAGCACCGCAAGAGTCCAACCTGCGCGGCCTGCCACAAAATCATGGATCCCATCGGATTTTCACTCGACAACTTCGATCTGATTGGGACCTGGCGAGCGTCGGATAGCGGCGAGGCGATCGATGCCACCGGACAACTGGTGGATGGCACCAAGCTCGATGGTCCAGCGAGTTTACGGAAAGCGCTGATGAGCCGATCGGATGTTTTCGTCGGCACGGTAACCGAAAAGCTGCTCACTTACGCCACCGGCCGCGCACTCAAGTACTACGATATGCCGGTGGTTCGCTCGATCGCCCGGCAAGCCGCACAGGACGACAATCGTTTTTCGGCGCTCATCCAAGGAATAGTGAAAAGCGATCCATTTCAGATGAGAATGAAGCATTCCGAACCCCGATCCACAGGAGGCCAGCCTTGAGATTCATCACGAAAAAACATTTGCCGCGCCGGACGTTTTTGCGCGGCGTGGGCGTGACGGTGGCCTTGCCGCTGCTCGATTCGATGGTGCCCGCGCAAACTCCGCTGGCCCGAACCGCTGCCAATCCGGCCAGCCGCTTGAGCTGTATCTACGTGCCGCACGGGGCCACCATGTACAAGTGGACTCCAACGGCCGAGGGGTCCGGCTTTGCATTTACCGAGACTCTCAGCCCGCTCGAAAAATTGCGCGACCGCGTCTGTGTTGTCTCAAACCTGGCGCATCCGGCCGCGGGCGGAGCGGGTTCAGACGCGGGCGCCGATCACGCGCGATCCGCCGCAGTGTTTCTGAGCGGGGTTCATCCGGAAAGGGAAAACATCCGGGTGGGCCCGACCATCGATCAGATCGTCGCCGAGCGCCTTGGCCAGGACACTCCGCTTCCGTCTCTCGAATTGTCTATCGAAGATGTGGCTCTGAGCTGCGGCTCTGGCTACGCCTGCGCATATTCGAACACCATTGCCTGGAAGAGCCCCACCACGCCTCTTCCCATGGAAAACAACCCGCAAGTAGTGTTCGAAAAACTTTTCGGCGACGGAAGCAACAACGCCGACCGGCAAGCCAGAAAACAATTGAGCCGCAGTTTGCTCGATTCGGTTATGGAAGAAGCGGCCTCCCTGCAACGCGAATTGCCGGCGGCCGATCGCACGCGGCTGGCCGAATATTTGGACGATATACGCGAGATTGAGCGCCGCATCCAAAAGGCCGAGCAACAGGCTCGGACCGATGTGAAATTGCCGGACTCACCCACTGGCGTTCCGGAATCGTTCGACGAACATTTCAAGATCATGTTCGACCTGCAGGTGCTGGCCTTCCGCGCGAATATTACCCGCGTCGGCACCATGATGTTTGCCCGCGACACCAGCGGCGCCGTGTATCCGCAGAGCGGCGTGCGCGAAGGCTTCCACGTCGCGTCGCATCACGCCAACAATCGCGCCAACATGGATAAATATGCGCTGATCAACAAATATCACGTGCAGATGCTGGCCTATTTCTTAGATAAGTTACACGCCACGCCCGATGGCGATGGCAATCTGCTGGACCACTCCCTGGTGCTTTACGGCAGCAGCATGAGCAATGGCAATCAGCACGATCACGACCCGTTGCCGGTGGTGCTGGCGGGCGGCGCTTCCGGCCAACTGAAAGGTGGGCGGCACATGCAGTACGCTCCCCATACGCCGATGTCGAATCTTCTGCTGACCATGATGGACAAGCTCGGCGTCCAGGCGGACCATCATGGCGACAGTACCGGCAAACTCGAGATCTGACCCCAGCGGTAACGTGATACCAGCACAACGCTTTGTCTTTGATGGGAGACAACCATGAACGGGGCCGAGTGTCTCCTGAGAACTTTGCTTCACTGCGGAGTGGACACGTGCTTCATGAATCCCGGCACATCCGAGATGCAATTCGTCTCGGCGCTCGACCGCGTCGCGGGGATGCGCAGCGTGCTCTGCCTTTTCGAAGGAGTGTGCTCGGGAGCGGCTGACGGCTATGCCAGAATGCGCCGCCGCCCCGCCGCCACACTGCTACATCTGGGTCCGGGTCTGGGAAATGCGCTGGCCAATTTTCACAATGCCCGGAAGGCACGAACGCCTGTAGTAAACATCGTGGGGCAGCACACAACGCAACACCTGCGCTACGACGCACCTCTGACTGCCGATATCGAGGCCTTCGCGCGGCCGGTCTCGGGTTGGGTTCGGACTATCGAGCGGGCCAACGACATGGGAGCTGATACTGCTTCCGCCGTTCGGGCTGCTGGTGGACCCCCAGGGCAGGTGGCCACTTTAATCGTGCCCGCCGACTTTTCCTGGAGCGAAGCCGGTGAGCCTGCAGATTTCGCGCCGCCGATCGATTCTCTTGGACCCAAATTGGAGTGCATACGCGGGGCGGCTTCCATACTGAAGTCCGGAGGGCCTGTCGGATTGTTGCTGGGCGGCGCCACGCTCCTTGCTGCGGGGTTGGAGGCAGCAGGCCGTCTAGCCGCTGGAACCGGAGTGCGCGTGTTTGCCGATCGCAACGCGGCCCGCATGGAACGCGGCAGTGGGAGGTTCTCGCCACTTAGGCTGCCCTATTTTCCCGAGGCGGCAGAATCAGCGCTGGCTGGGTTGAAGCACCTCATTCTTGTGGAGAGTGTGCCACCCGTATCCTTTTTCGGATATCCGGGGCGCCGAAGTTGTGTGGCGCCAGAAGACTGCTCGATGCATGTGCTGGCGTCGATAACCGAGAATGGCACGCAGGCGCTTCAAGCGCTGATCCAGGAATGCGGCGTCGGGACTAATTCTCCTCCCGCGCAGCAAGCGCCACGGCCCGTATTGCCCGAGGGAGCGCTTTTGACTCCGGAGGCAATTGGTTTGGTGTTAGCCGCGGAGATGCCGGAAATGTCCATTGTCTCCGACGAGGCGATTTCTTCGAGCGAAGCGATTTTGCAGAACCTTGCCGCAGCGCGCCCATACGACTATCTGCCTATAACGGGCGGCTCCATTGGTCAGGGTCTGCCGGTGGCGGTGGGAGCAGCGGTGGCTTGTCCTGATCGCAAAGTAATTGCTCTGGAAGCTGACGGAAGCGCCATGTACACACTGCAATCGCTATGGACTATGGCGCGAGAACATCTGGANNAGATCGGCCCGAAGGCTAACGACATGATGGACCTCACGCGTCCGCAACTGGATTGGGTGAAGCTGGCCGAAGGACAGGGAGTACCCGGTTACCGCGCTGCCACAATCGAGGAATTCATCGCTCGCTTCCACGAAGCCGTGAACCAACATGGACCAAGACTGATCGAGGCAGTTCTGGAGTAGGCATTCTTTGCCGATCTGTCTGAGATCGCTTCCTGTGTATCCCTGAACAGCACCGAGGCCTGGAACCTTAGCGCCAGTGTCCTTCGACCAGCACCCAGCCGCCATGCCGGTGGACCCACCGATGCGCAACCCAGCGTGCATGCGGATGCGGGGGTAACTCCCATCTTCCGGGAGCCCAAACATACGCAGCTCCATCCCAGCGGTGATAACCGGCTATCCAGACGTATCCTGGACCCGGCGCTACCACCCGTGTCTCAACCAGGGGGCGTGGCGGTGCCACTCGAATCAAAACCTCCTGGCCGAACGCGCCGAAGGTCAAAACACTCGCGAAAACAACTCCAATCAATCGCTTCTTTAGCATGGAAAATCAGTTCCCCTTTCCTGCAAACCCAAAGTCGAGATCAAAGTTCCGCAACGGGTCGCCCGCGTTTGGTTGCGAATCGTCACCCGCCTTTTTTTGGCCTTGGGCTGGCGTCCTTCGGCTTGGAGGCCTGCCGCGACGTTTCACCGCAGTCACGCAGGCCGGCGGACGGCCCCGGGGCAAATATGACCGCCGCCATCGTAGGCCATCACGCCCGCACGGGGACTCCCATAGTTGAAAGACTCGTCGAGTTGTGCTCTACTGCTGCACGTGACCGTAAGACCATTGCGTTTGCGCCTCGGGCGCATTGATGATGAGTTGCGCGAGGTCCAGAGTAATTTCCCCGCGATCAACGCCCAACTCAATTTGCACCGTGATGACTTCACTGACACGGTACGGCAGAATATGGTCTCGGCGTTTGAGTTTCTCGATGCGCTGGTTGATCAGAACGTAGACTTGTTCAGTGCCGAGGGCCTGGAAGCGCTCTTGCAGCTTAACCACCTGGTGCTTCTTGGTAAGGGATACGATCCCCGTGAGTTCGGTCGTCACATCAGCGTTACTCGAGGACAGTTCTTTGATAACTTTCGTCGATACGTCAAACCGATCCGCCGGTGGTATGGCAAGCACGAGACGGACAACCCATATAAGGTCGCAGCGCAAGTCTACGTGGGCGTGTTAAGTCAACCCCAGCTCTATCAAGAGGGTAACCATCGCACCGGGTCCCTCATTGCGAGCGCCGTCCTTTTGGAGAACGGTTGCCCGCCCTTCGTCCTCACGCGACAGAACGCGGTTGCTTACTTCAATCCCTCGTCAGAGATCAAGTTCACGGACAAACGCACGGTTCGCGGCAAGGTACGCCTGCCCAAATACCAGCGCGATTTCCGAAGCTTCCTCCAACAAAACGTGAACGAGGGGTATGTGCGCCGGTCTTGATTAAGTACATCTTCATAGCTTCAGCTAGCCGCAAATGTCTGGCATCCGAAGCTTTAATTGTGTAGAATCAATATGTTGGATGCGACATAAATTTCTTATAAAGAACATCACGCCTTTCGATTGCGGGCGCAAGCTCAGGCCTGTATACTCCGACCATGCCTTCCGGTTCGGTAACCTAGCGGGCTTGCAGGTCCGATGACCCTCGGCGGAAACATCAGAATCGCTTGTTTGATTATGTTGTGCGCTTTCGCTTCGGCGTTTGGGCAGACGACCATGTCTGAAACCCACGCGTCGGCAGCGCAGGAGATTCCTCCGCACGTCAGTGCCGAGGAACGGGGTCCCCTTGCGCTGCGGTTCATAGATGAAAGGTTGGCTGTCTGGCAGCAGCGTCTTAAAATGGAGGATTGGCGAATCTCAGTCGCTTGGGTCCGCCTAAGTGATCTGCCGCCCAAGACACTGGGCGGAATACGCTGGGATAAGAGGAAAAAGAGCGCTGAGATTCTGGTGCTAGATCCTTCCGATTACCGGCTGCCGTTTCGCGAAATGCTGGACGACATGGAGTTGACGATAGTCCACGAATTGGTTCACCTCGATCTCGCGTCGCTCCCCCGCGGCCAAGCCAGCCGCGGTAGTGAGGAGCGTGCGGTCAGCGGAATCGCAGACGCCATGTTGGCGCTCGATCACAAGAAACCATAGTCCCGCCTGAGCGCGAGCTGGCTTGCAGAAATCCCGACGGTTACTTCCGAAATGCCGTATCGACGGACTTTGAACCCACCGCGCCGGATTTTTCGCTAATCGCGGGGCTCTCTGCCGCCGTTTGCGAACGGTAGGCATTCGCGTGGACACCTTGGCTATGCGTCAGCCCGCTGCCTTTTCCCTGCTGCGCGTTCCGCGTAACGCCGTCACGGTTCTGCATCTCGCTCTGGCTGGGAACGTGCATTCCCGTGGACTGTTTCGCGGCAAAGGTGAACGAGGGGCTGGCCAGGACCAAGGTGGATAACACCACGGTTCTGATTGAGTGAAATTTCATATATCCTCCTACAGAAGAATTCGCAATGTTCGACTGCGCCGAAGGGCGCAACATCGAGCACTCCTGATTAGAGATTATTTCGAAAAGCCTGAAGAAGTCATGGAGAAGTCATTAAGAATTCCTGAAACTCAGTGCGGCTCATCGACGCCGGGACTGTTCCCGGATTCACACCAGGGCTACATGAGCAGTTGTACCAACAGTTTCGGGGCTGGAAACGGCAGAGTATCCGTTCGCGAATCTGCCGGAGGCACGCGCCGGGCGATGGGGCGAAGGCCTCACGGCTGCCATTCCAAATGCGCGAAGCAGTCCCATTGCGTGTTACATGCAAGAGGAGCATCCGACGTAAGACGAGCGAACAATGTAGCATCAGACAAGTGGACCGCGTAGGGCGCGTCTGTTCTGTTGTCGTCTACTTGTTTGTCGCCGCGAACTTGCCATTGATGCGCGTCTGGAGAAGGGCGCATGTTGCGGCCCCCGGTCAAAAACAAACGACGTTAAACGGGATACGTCTTCCCGGTCGGTGACCACGTATATCGGCGGGATGATGACGATTCGCTCCGAACTCCCGTGCGGCCCCGCGAGCCTGCGGCTGATGTAAGCTGGGGGACGATCCGGTCGGAGCTGAGCCATGTGACCCAATAATCCACAGCATTTCCGGCAACTCTAAGATTCTTATGGACTCCCTCGCGGGCGTAAAATTGCGTTTCACCTTGGCAGTGAAGTAGTGCTTTAAGTTTGGAGTAGCCCTCGGGGAGTAGTTTCTATGTGGCGAAGTGTATTGGAAATCTGGATAGCACGGACTGTCGTGGCGCTTGTTGCCGGGAGCCTTCTGTTTACTGTGGCCGCTAGGATCACAGGCCGTATCGATGAGCGCGTGATCAATCGGGTCGTGTTATGGTCACGCATCGGCCTGAGCGTCACGTTTCTCTATAGCGGATTGGTGAAGCTGACGAATCCCTGGTATGTCCTGGCGACATCGATCGTCGATTTCAAGGTCGGCATTACCGAAAGTTCGGTGTTGCTGCGTCCGCTGGCCGTGGTTATCCCGTGGGCCGAGGTCGCGATCGCGATCCTGGTGCTATTTCCGCTACGCTGGGTCGTGCTGTCTACCGGAGCAATACTGATGGCCTTCCTCGGCCTCGGCGTCGCGTCAGAGATGCGTGGCATGCAAGTCGCATGCGGGTGCTGGGGCGGAACGATGCTCGTGGGTCCGCTGTGGTTTTGCGAGCACGGAGGTATGTTCCTGATGGCGCTCACGGCGGACAAAGTACTTGCGACGCGATTACTGGGCAACGCTGAATTAACAACCTGAGACTACTCAAAGCCAGCCCCTGGACAGCGCCCAATAACGGCCTAGTCGCAGAAGTGCCGTCGGCAATGTTGCGCACTCCTTGAACGGAGAACTCTCGGACCCTCGCACAGAGAAGCAATCTCGCTAGCTTCGCCGCCGCAACGCCCTCCAAGCCTGCACGAGCCCCTGAATCAGCCGTGGCGACGGCAGCCGCCGGCGCACACCGGCACGCGTTGTGAGTCGCCTTCTAGAACGTCTCTAGCTCATGCGGTGGCATCACTTCGAGCGCGCTCTCGCCGAAGCGGAGGACGGCGCGCAAAGCAATCCCGAAATCTATTATGAGCCGCGCAGAGTAACCACTCACACGAGGGACGCGCCAAACCTCCCCGCCTCTATGCCCGCTGGGCCCCATCTTTCCGACTAACGGATTTTGCTCGACTCCGCGGGAAGAGCCGAACCGGCGCAGCGATGCGCTTGCCGCAGCCGAGGCTGGTGCCGACCAGGCTGTTTGCACTCTCACGACAGTCATGTGCGCATGGCGGCGAAGCGAACCGCGCTCGACAAACCAGAAAGCGGATTGAGGGACGGGCCTCCGCCTAAAGATCGGACGGCGATCAGGAAGGCAAATTGAACGGTTACGTCACAATCCGCGTCACAAAGGCCCTCGTCGCTGGTGGACCTTTGCTGGATGTGATTGAAAGAATTGGTAGGCGCGGCTGGACTCGAACCAGCGACCACCTGCTTAGAAGCCGGGTGAGCTCCTATTTGCATGGTTAAAACAACGCTTTTAGAATAAAGGGGTTAAAGGAAACTGTCAACAGCTACAAAATTGGCCAGTAGTCGATTTTGTAGTTGGCAAGTTCTACGAAGTTCATCACGCCGCTTGCGCCTGAGGCAGAACTGCCGAGAGCGATTCAAGTAAGCGCGGAATCAGTTGGTCCCAGACTAGAGCAACACTTCGCCTGGGTCCGCCACATGAATTTTCAAACCGTTTTGCCACCTCGCTGAAGGGAAGATTTAGCGTGAACATAGGAAGTTTTCGGTCCACGCTGCGGTTCGAGGTTGTGATTCTGACCAATTCTCTTTTTTCTTCTTCCAGGCCCAGTTTGTAGGCCAAATACGCGGTTCCTGCCAGTTCGAGGAAGTTGGTCAGCCGGTCGGGCAAACTTTGGGATTGCGAAGTTAGATTCTGCAAGTTTTCGTTGATAAGGCAGCGCTCTGAAAGGAGTGCTGTTTTACGTTGCTCAAAACTGTCTTGGTCAATGAGCTTGTCCAGGAAAGCATCTGTGAGCCTGTCCTGTCGTTCTTGTAACTGGCTCCTGCGGAGCTCGAGGTTTTGAACAGCCTGCTGCCGCTCCGCTCCCCAGTCCTGCTTCATGTGCAAAATTTTGCCTCTGAAGTAATTTTTTTCCTCCTGGCTGAACTCCAGCTTCCTAAGCTCATGGACCAGGCCCTGTTCCAAGGATTCCTGCCGAATGGTCTTCGTCGGGCAACCCGTGGTATGGCAGCGGTAGTAAATGTGCCCTTTCTGCTCCTCGCCAACCAGGGAGTAGTGGCAAAGCTGGCAGGCAATCAGCTGCCGAAAAAGATAGCGATAGCGCATTACCGGCTTGTTGATTTTGCCTTGGAGAATTTTCTGGACACGTTCGAACAAGACCGTGCCGACAATTGGTTGATGCACTCCGGAGAAGCTTTGGCCGGTTCTGCGAATTTCTATCAGACCGGCGTAGAAGCGGTTGTTGAGTATCCGCGACATTGCGCCCTTCCTTATATTCCCGCTCCTCTTCGTCCTTAAGCCCAGGCGCTGCATTTCATCCGTGAGCCCTTCTAAGTTGTAGTTTGCTGTGGCGTACTTTTCAAAAGCCAGACGCACCAGCGGCGCTTGAACAGGGTCTGGCAGCTTCGGCAATCCGGGTCCTTGGTCTGTGTAACCGACCGGCGCCGGCCGAGGAAGCAGGCCCTGCTTCAGTCTTCCGTAGAAGCCTTTCTTGGCTTCTTCGCGAAGGTTGCGAATGTAGTCTGCTGCCACCACGGCTTGGATGTCCGCCGAAAGGCGGCCGCCTCTTGATTGCAGGTCTAAAGATTCGTTGGCAAAATGTACGACAATGCCGCTGTCAATGAGTTCGCCCAGGTCCGCCCAGTCTTTGAGGTTCCTGGCAGAGCGGTCTATTTTGTGGATGATGACGCCCAAGGCACGACCTAGGCGCAGGAACTTGAGCATCTGGCCAAACATGGGTCGCCCTCGCTTGGCCGCGGTTTCCTGCTCGGTAAACCAGCGGATGATTTTCAGATTGTTTTTCTCGGCATAGCGTTCAATGGCATCCTTTTGATGTTCCAGCGACACGCCGTGCTCGCCCTGCTTGGCAGTCGAAACGCGGGTGTAGCCGTAGAATTCATTCATAAATTTCGTTTTGTGGTTAGAATTGATTAGATTCGACCTTTGCCTGAATCCTAGGAAATGTTTTTGCTTCTGTCAAAACTTTCAGCGTTCCCTCCTGTTCCAAGCGTGAGTAGATGCGCAGAACGAGGCCCAGGTAAGCTGTTAGGTTTTCCTCGGCCAGTTTCAGCTCCGTCTCAGAAAGATTTGGATAGAGCTGCTTTATGGTTGTTGCCTGCTGGTTCATCTGGGCAAATTAGCAGATGAACTGAGCAAGCGGTAGACGGGAAAAGTTGGCAACAGCGGCAGGTCATATTCCGGCGAGCAGACCAATGACGGCCACGAAGGAAAGGCCAGAACCCATGGAATTCGCCAAGCTACAAAACTGCCACATCCTTGTTGACACTCGCCAGGTCTGGCGATAGCGAAAGCTCCTGCAAACGTTGGACATTTCGCGCTCTTGCCTGGGCCACCGCTGGCCCGGAGCTCGGCTCATGCCGTGGGCCGCGCAAAAAGAAAACCGGCGGCCGTCCACGAGGTGTGGGCGGGCGCCGGGTCTTGAGTTAAGGGCACTAGCGACACTAGCCAGCTGTCGTTCTTTGTCTGTAGCTGCTTTGGAAATTTCTGAACAAATTGTAGCCAGCCATGAGGGCCACTACGAGCATGCCGACTCCTGCTAAACTCAGACACAATCGCACGAAGCCTGGAGCGCCTGTAAACAGGAAGGTGATTTTTCCCAAAGCGACGCCAAACAACATGAGCGCCAACGCCAAGCCTGCAAGAGGGATGAGTGCCAGTGCGGGCAACACAATCCAGAGCGGAACCTTTCGTTCTTTCACTAGAGCGTAAAACATTTCCTCCTGCTCCTTTCATGCTCTGAACTTTACAGGAACCACCGAATCCGTCCAGACAGCAAACCATGACATGCTTGTTGACAATCGCCCAGTCGGACAGAGTGCGAACTTGCTATGGACATGGGTGTTTTCGCTTCTTGACCCCGGCCACCCTTGGCCGGAGGCGTGGCCGGGGTCAATCACAAAAAAAAGAAGGCGATGGGACCTGTGCGTCCGTCGCCTGCAGAGGCTGCAAGTAGCATCCCGATTAGCTGCTGACCGTGGTGGTTTGGCATTCTGAATGTTTCCCAAGGCTTAGGGACGGAAGTACTTACTCTCCCATGTCCCTCCCAACCTTTGCACTAGACGTCGCGCTTCATGTGAGCCGAATCCGTTTTTGTGGCTACTTCCTTCGAAGAAGTATTGCAATATCCAGAAGCAGAAACACAATGCCAAATTCTCCAAAAGCCATGCTGATTTTCATATTCGCAGCATTTATCTTAACAAGCGCCCCCAGTAGTTCCACAAGTCCACTTACCGTTAATACAATACCCAGAATCAGAGTAAATTTCATACGTCGCTCCTTGGAAGTAGTTCTGCTCAAAAACATTTTCTGAGCAGAATTCCTCCAAGGAACCGACAATTAGCCCTCCTTGGGATTAGTGTTTAGGTCGCCGTATGCTGACGTTGTCTGTCTTAAAAGGTCGAAATCAGGGGTTCGGAGGTCAACTGTTGTATGGCGTGTCCACTGCACAATTCCTTGTAGGACTGAATCAAAATGTTGACACGCAGAAATGTCAGGTGTTCCGTCAGTCAACTTGAGGTAGCGGGCGTTAGAGCGGAGCTTACTCAGTGATTGGTTTGCGCCATTCCATCGGTCAAAGACGACATAACGATGTCGAACGCCCCCATCCTGCTCCATAAACCGAAGCCAGTCCGCACGTTGTGCTTGAACTTTGTATTTAGGTGCGTGAAATTCCCCCAGAAGTTTAGCGGAACAGCCGAATGCTTCAATGTTAACGACCACAACCGGATACTCCTCCTGGAAGTGTTCATCGAGAGTATCCCACCGAACGAACCGTTCTACTTCGTCGGGAGCAAGTTGTACTATTGACCGTTCAATTCTAGCGACGTTTGTGATGTTGCTCAGACGGCCGCATTTTGGCAAATGGGTAAAATCTGTTTCTGCGTCATAAGTTTCTTGAGTTGTGTGTATTAGCGCGCGAGCAGATATGTAGACGGCTGGCACGCAATAGACTTGCCGCGAATTGTTTTTAATGTCGACGCGGGTTTCAAAGACTATAGTCCTCGACTCTTCTATCGGCAGACGTTTTGTTGCAAAGACGCGAACATGAACATCAATATTGAGCGATACTTCAGTCCTGGCGGTTCGCTCTTGTATATCAAACCAACGTAATCGTCTGCCCACCAGCACGGTAATCAGCGCGGAGGCCAAGCTGCTTATCAGTACCAGTAATCCGTTGGTAATGTTTGAGATTTGTATCACAACAGATACAATCTCATATCATCTCTCGCCTTCCACCGCAAGTAGAGACTTACATGGGCGCCCCTAATATGGGTCCGCTAGCAGCGTAGCGACACTACCGTAGTCAATTTTGTAGCTGCCGCTGCATCCGAGGCCAACTGGAAGCAATAGGATGCACCAATGGCGCGGAGAATGGCAACCGCGGCCATTGCAATGGTAGGAGTTGTTTGGGAGTGGTAGGCGCGGCTGGACTCGAACCAGCGACCACCTGCTTAGAAGGCAGGTGCTCTATCCACCTGAGCTACGCGCCCGCGTCTGACTCTTCATTGATCCTAAACCACTTCTTAGCTCGCCGCACTCCGCGACGAGGTACAAAACGAAGAAAACCAACACGACCGTGGCAGACCCGTGACAAAACCCATGGGTTGGTTCTCGCCGTGTCAAAAATCGGCTGGTTTTCGTTCGCCATCCGGTTCAGCTTCCGCAGCGCTTCCCGCTTCATCCCAGTTTCATCTGCGAATACTTCTTAAACACCTGGCGACAAATTTGCCATCCTGCCAGTGAGTCCAGCGGCGAACGGATTCCGTACACTACACTTATAGAGTTTAGGAACTAACCGAGCGGTGTCAATCTCGCTGAGGAGTTAGAACTTTGTAGGTACCAGGACGGCCAAGGATTGTTTTTGCCTACTTATATGATAGACTAAGTTCATAGTTTCCCCCGGTGCTTTGAAACCCAGGGCTTAGAACATGCGAACCATCTCGAAACGCACCCAATATGGCCTCAAGGCGGTGATTGCCCTGGCGCGGCGCTATGGGGAAGGACCTGTGCTCATCGCGACTCTGGCCACCGAGGAGACGATTCCGGTCAAGTTTCTGGAGGGAATTCTGCTCGACCTGAAAAGCTGCGGCCTGCTCGATAGCAAGAAGGGCAAAGGCGGGGGATATCAACTGAGCCGTCCTCCTTCCACTATTACCATCGGCTCCATAATCCGGCTGCTGGAAGGTCCGCTCGCGCCGCTGCCCTGTGCCAGCGAAACGGCATTCAGGGCCTGCGAAGAGTGCCACGATATAGAACATTGCGCCACACGTATCATCATGCGTCCGGTGCGCGATGCCATTGCCAACGTGCTTGACAAAACAACACTGGCGGACTTGATCCGTCAAGTGGAGACAGCGAAGCTAGAGCACAGCCGGCAGCCCCTGATGTATCACATCTGATCTTTCGTACCACATCTGATCTTTCAAAGTTTCGGGCGCACCGCCGCGATTCGCCCGAGGGCCGTAATCAGCCGGTCAATATCTTCGCAGGTGTTGTAGAACGCGAGCGACGGCCGCACCGTGCTCTCCACTCCGAAGCGTCTCAGGATGGGTTGCGCGCAGTGGTGTCCGGCACGAACAGCGATGCCTTCGCGATTCAGCGCGCTGCCGATGTCTTCGGTCTTCTGGCCATCGATCACAAATGAGAGCACGCCGGCTTTCTCGGGCGCGGTGCCGATCAGCCTTAGGCCGGGGATATCTTTCAGCAACCGCGTCGCATAGATCAATAACTGATGTTCGTACTCTTCGATCTTGGGCAGCCCGATCTTCGTCACGTAATCGAGCGCCGCGCCCAAGCCAACCGCATCCGCGATGTTTCCCGTGCCGGCTTCGAATCTTCCAGGAGCGGGCTGGAACAACGAGCGCTCGAACGTGACATCCGTAATCATGTTGCCACCGCCTTGCCAGGGTGGCGCCTGGTTGAGCAGCGCTTCTTTGCCGTACAGCACGCCGATCCCAGTGGGCGCGAAAATCTTGTGCCCAGACAGCACGAACCAGTCGGGATTCAGGTCTTGAACGTTCACCGGCATATGCGAGACCGATTGCGCGCCGTCCAGCAAAACCTTCGCTCCCACCGCGTGCGCCGATTCGATCATCTGCCTGGCCGGCGTGACGGTTCCGAGCGCGTTCGATACCTGCGGAAACGCGACCAGCCTGGTTTTCGAGCCGAGCAGCTTGGTGTATTCGTCGAGCAGGATTTGGCCGTTATCATCCACCGGCGCTACTCGCAGACGCGCGCCCTTTTCGTTCGCCAGCTGCTGCCACGGCACGATGTTTGCGTGGTGCTCTAGCCAGGTGATCACGATCTCATCGTCTTTGCCGATGAACTGGCGGCCCCAGCTCTGCGCGACCAGATTGATGGCCTTTGTCGCGCCCCGCACAAAGACAATTTCCTTCACCGAGGACGCATTCAGAAAGCCGCGTACCTTCTCGCGAGCTGCCTCATAGGCGTCCGTGGCGCGAGCGGCCAGTTCATGCGCCGCACGATGGATGTTCGAGTTCTCGTGCTCGTAGAAATACTTCAGCCGGTCGATCACCGCCTGGGGCTTTTGGGTTGTAGCCGCGTTATCGAGCCAAACCAGTGGCCGGCCATTGACGAGTTCGCGCAGAATCGGGAAGTCCTGGCGGATCAGGCCGACGTCGAAGGGAGCCCCGAATGGTGCGGAGGAAGGGGTGGGAGTCGTTTGCGCCCACTGCGGCGCGGCACCCCAGCCCTGCGGCGCTTCCGTCTTTGTCGCAGCATCTGTCGCGGCCGACCACAACGATTCGAGGACAGCCTTCAATTCTGCTTCGCCGGGCATACTGACAGGAAACGCAGCAGTGCGGCCCAACGGAACTCCGCTCTCCCAATCGGGCGCCGGCGGCGAGGACGGCAGAGTTTGCGCCGCGAGTTCCTGTTTTCCGGGCCATTCCTGAAAGTACTGATTCGCCAGCCGCGTTAGCGCATCCAGATCGGGCTGCCCGAAACCGCTACCACTTGTACTCATGATATTTGTTCGTCTCCACGCCTTCCAGTACACCGAGGGCGTCTTCGATCAAAACGGCGAGAGAGCAATAGAGCGATACCAGGTAGGAAGCGATTGCTTTGGGATTGATTCCCATGAACCGCACCGACAGCCCGGGCGTCTGCTGGCCTGGCAGATTGGGCTGGAACAACCCAACCACGCCTTGCTTTCGTTCGCCCGTACGAAGCAGCAGAATATTTGTCTTTCCGTCCTCAAAGGCCAGCTTGTCGGAAGGAAAGAGCGGAAAGCCGCGCCAAGTCAGAAATTGCGATCCGAACATCGAAATAGTGGGCGGCGGTACGCCCCGGCGCGTACATTCCCTTCCGAAAGCCGCAATCGCGGCAGGATGCGCCAGGAAAAAGCCCGGCTCCTTCCACACCGTAACCAGCAATTCATCCAGATCGTCGGGCGTAGGGGCGCCGGTACGTGTCTTTATACGCTGCCTGGACGCCGCATTATGCAGCAAACCATACTCGCGGTTGTTAATCAGCTCGCTTTCCTGCCGCTCTTTGATGATTTCGATGGTCAGGCGAAGCTGTTCGCTGATCTGGTTATAGGGAACGCTATACAGGTCTGACACGCGGGTATGAACGTCCACCACGGTGTTGACCGCAGTGAGCATGTACTCGCGCGCGGGCGATTCGTAATCGACGAAAGTTTGCGGCAGCACGCGTTCGTCGCGGTCCGAACAATCCACAGTTACCTTGGACTCGTCCTTCACGCGGTTCAAACGATAGATACCGGCCTCCACCGGCACCCAGTGCAGCAGGTGCGCGAGCCAGCGCGGCGTGATCCGCGTCATCTGCGGCGCCGTCTTAGTGGCGTTGGCTAATTGTCTAGCTGCAACGTCGCCTAATGCGGTGTTCACTTCGGGTTCATTCGCCATGTTCAGTATTGGAACTCCTAGTCCTACATTATAGTCGGCTGACTGATACAGCACCCTTAGGGCGTCCCAAAACTCTACTCAGGCACGGGACCATGCCAGGGGAGGCGCTCCCGTCCCGGTACGGATCAGAACCTGAAGTGCAGACCAAGCTGGATGATGCGGGCTTGGTTTCCAGCAGCCAGCGATGTAATTTCGCCGAACGTCGGGCTGCCCAGACGCGTGTCGGGAAGGGCGAAATTCGGGTGGTTGGTGAGGTTCAAAACCTCAACCCGCAACTGAGCAGCGAACCGCTCCACGGAGAAATCCTTCAGCAGCGATCCATCCATGCTGAAAAACTTCGGCCCTGTACCAAAAGTGCGGCCCGCATCTCCGAAAGTGTACGCCGCGGGCGCGGCGAAAGCGCTGGTGTTGAACCATTCCGAGATGGTCTGGGTGCCGGTATCCGGATTGCCCACCACATTTGGCCGCTGACCGTCGGAATAGGAGTTGGTGGTATTGGTCAACATGAACGGACTAAGAGGTGTGCCGGTGTGGAATTCAACAATGCTTCCGACCGACCACCCCCCAAGGATTTGGTTAAGAAGTCGCGAAGACGGGCTGAAGAGCTTGCCTCTTCCCACCGGCAGCTCGTAGATGGTACTCGCTACGATGCGGTGGCGGATGTCGTTTCCGGAAAGTCCCCAGTCGCCGCCTTGGTTATAGTAGTTCGTGAAGGCTCCCGCTCCTCCTGAGATGCCGATGGGATTGCCAAGATCGGCACGCGAACCGAGGTTGTCCAGGAACTTCGAATAAGTGTAGTTAGCCTTGAACTGCAGACCGGCGGCAAGTCTCTTGTCGATTCCAACGTTCACCCCTTGGTAGTTCGATCTGCCAATGCTGTCTCCCAAAATCTGAACGTTGCTGAACTGTGGGAAGGGCCGGAGAGACTGAAGATTCCCAGGCCCAAGCAGATTTGTCGGCACCTGGTTGACGCTGATCGGAACCACGGCCGAAAGATCATGCCCTAACGTGCCCAGATATCCCACGTCGAGCAACAGGCTTTTCGTGAGCTGGCGCTGGATATCCAGGGTGGTCTGATACAAGTAGCCGGTCTTGCGATTCTGGTCGAAAAACTGCACCGCGGTGGTGGGTGACTGGCCTACCGGTACCGCTCCGTAACCGGGCGTAAGATTCGCGCGAGTGGGAGACGACAAGGCTGGGAAACCATCTGCCAGGATGAACGCCGGCGTAAGGCCATTGTTGGTCGACAAGAAGGTTCCCTGCGTGCTGAATCCCGTGTAGAGAATCACGGGGGCAGCGAAATCGTACTCACCTGCATAAAGGATGCCGCCACCGCCACGGATTACCCAGTTCTCACCGGGTTTCCAGGCGAAGCCGACTCGAGGGCCCACATTACTCAGATCCCAATTATGAGCGTACTGGCTTTGGCCATTGATGCCCGAAAATGTGATTACACCGGGGGTTCCTGATACGGGATTGATTTCAGTCGGATTGAATCCGTTTTGGTGGCCCACGATATCGCGTCGCGGGCTGTCAACGTCATAGCGCAATCCCAAGTTCAGCGTAAGGTTGGAGGTTACCTTCCAGTCATCCTGGACATAACCTGCATACGAATCGATGCGCGAGTGCAGCGGATAAGTGGCCAACACCGAACCTTGATTCACCCAGCCGAGCAGTAGGGAAGCGACACTGTTTCCCGTCGCCTGATTGTTAAAGGTGAGCGCCCCGCCGGCTTGGTTCAAGTACAGGTCGCCGTCCTTCCCATAGCGATAGTCGACGCCAAATTTGATCTGGTGCGCGCCAACAACCTTGGTATAGTTGTCGGCCAATTGGTGGGCTTCGACCGGGGTCTGCAGGCGCTCCTGGCCATTCGAGCAGGATGTGCAGCCGATGGAGGCGAGACCGTTGACGGTGACCGAAGGGAAGAAGTTCGGATTCGCGCCAGTGAGGCCGATTTTCGAATCGAGCTCGGTGTTCGCGCCCGCCGAGATGCTCAAAGTCTGCCGGCGGCTGAGGGTCAGACGCAGCTCGTTGAACGCACTGCTCGAGATATTGCGAACCCAGGTGACGCTGCCGTTGTAGTAGTAATTGTGAATCAGGTCGCCGAAGTTATCGGTGCCTGCCGTAGGATAGATCGATGCCGTTACCGTGTGATCCGGCTGCCCCAGAAAACGCCCGTAGATTCGATTCGTATCGTTGAAGGTATGATCGATTCTCGCGACGTAATTGTTCACCACTGTCGTGGCGGGGTCGTTGGCGACAAAATTGACGCCGCCGGAAGCCCCGGTAATGTTCGGCGCCGGATAAAACGCCGCCAACTTGGCGCCGACGGGATCGAACATGCTAGCCGGAATAATGTTGTTCGGAAACGGCTTGCCGGTGAATGGGTTGGTGATGGTTTTTTGGCCGGCAAAGTTTCCTTCCAGTTCCGCGGTTGTAGGGACAACGAGATTCTGTGTGGTTGCGAGAATCTGACGCCGGCCCTCATAGTTGAAGAAGAACCATGTCTTGTTCTTCCGTATTGGGCCTCCTATGCTGGCGCCGAACAGATTGTAATGCAGGATCGGCAGGGATTTTGCAAAGTACGTGTTTGCATCCAGGTCTGTGTTGCGGAAATACTCATAGGCCGATCCGTGAAATTCGTTGGTGCCAGACCGGGTGGTCATCTGAATCACGCCACCGCCGGACCGTCCCAGCTCCGCTGCGTATTGACTCATGTTCACGTTGAACTCCTGCATAGCCTCTACCGGCGGATCGAAATATAAGTCTGGAGTGCCCATGCCCACGTTTTGGACCGTGCCTCCGTCGATGTAGTAGTTGGTGTTATCTCCACGTCCACCGGCGATCGCAAAGGTGGCGCTCGATCCGCTGTTGGTCTGCACAATGAAGCCATTGAGTCGCGTCAATTGTTGAGATCGCCGATCGATGAGGGGCATGTCCGTGATGGTCTCGTTCGTCACCACGTGCGAGATGGCCGACGAATCGGTCTGCAACTGCGCTACTGTGGCCTCCACGTTCACTTGCTGCGAGACCTCGCCCACGGTAAGGTTCACATCCACATTGCTGACTTGCCCGGTCTCAACCTTAATTCCCTTGTTGGTTTGGGACTCAAAGCCTTCTTTCTTGACGGTGAGATCATACAAGCCCGGCGGCAACAGGGGAAAAGTATAATAGCCGTCTGCATTGGAGGCCGTTTCACGCCGATCGCCCGTATCTACACGCGTCAGCTGGGCGGTTGCTCCACTAACGGCAGCTTGGGAGCCATCCAGAATCTGTCCAGTGATTTCGGTACTCTGCGCGTACAGACTGCTTGCGCCCAGCGTGATGGCCAGTAAGATGGCCGGCAAAGCTACTTGTTTATACATAAATATCTCCCGTTCCGATAAAGAAAGCTCAGATATGCTTTAAGTTGAACCGTGACGGCTTTGTCAACGGATTACGAATGGCGGCCGCGAAAGAGCCGGGAGTATTTTTACAAACTCAACGTCTTTCGCTGACGATTTACAGGAAATCCCGCGAGGGTCGACAACAGCCCCGCCGTGTTTCCCGATGGTACAGCTCTCTGCTATTAGGCTAGTAACTTGATAGAGAATGCCATGTTTTGTCTGGCTCTGTCAAGAAAAAAGACGATCTAGGACGTTTGCAAACGTACTACGAACACCGCAGTACGATTCGACAACACGACTCGCCAGCTAGGTTAATCAATGTGACGAGCCTACATTGATCAATTATTACAGTATGTTATAGCGAGCCCTTGGGGTGTGCCTATGATCTCAAGCAGGTTTCAGCCTGAGCCGCGGTATGGCCACTTTTGCCGTACCTTCAGGCATCGTTGGCGCTTCGAGGCGGATGTCAAAGCCGCTAGTAGACTACTTTTTCAATAGGGTGTTTTCGTCGTACTGGACGTGTGTCCGGGCAAAAACTTAACATAGAACGACTAGCTGGAATGGCGGAGGTTTTAGGAAATGCACCTATAAGATGTGTTGCGGCCACTTAAAAACGCGCTGGATCAGCAGGGAAGTTTGTTAGGACCCCTAGAACTTTCCGGCAATTATTTAAGTAGCTTTTTTCTTGACACTGGCAGGCAATCATGGCATTCTCTACCAATATAGTAGCCTATGTGCTCCTGGAAAGCGCTTCTATGCAGCGCCCGCGCGGGCGGGCCAAGAGCAGGATGAATCAGGTATGGAATATCTTTCAGCCGACGCTGTGGATCTAAATTCGAAGATTGAGCGTGCTCTCGATGATGTTTCATCGGGCCTGAAAAGGGTCGCCGCGGAGCTCGGCGCGGAGGCTGAGGCGGTGCTTTTTTCCTCAGGCTCTCAAATCGAGATCACTTATTTCTGGAGCAGGCTAACTGACGACGCGTCACAGCAGTCGCTGGCGAGCGTAGTCCCTGCTGGTTTCGACGCACTGAAGACGGCGGCGGGACCCGTGGCGGCGGGGGATCCGCTGGCAGATACTCTGCGGCGGCTGATCTCGCGACGTTCCCAGTCATTCTTGCTTTTTCCGTGGCGCATGCAACAACGCGTGGTTACGGTGGTGTTCTGCTTTGCGCTGCCTGTGCCGCCTCGTACTGAACCTTCGGAAGCAGTCACGGAAAAACTGAGGCTGGTCGGGTTGGCGACCTGGTCGGTAAAAGAAATCGCGGGCCTTCGCTCCCAACTGAAGACTGTTACGAGCCGGTTGGCCGGACGAAAGTTGGTGGAGCGGGCCAAAGGCGTCCTGCAGATCGATCAGGGAATCACCGAGGAGGGGGCCTATGAGCACCTCCGAAAGCTCAGCCGGAAGCGGAGAATCACTTTAGCGGAGATGGCTGAAGAGGTGGTTCGAGAAGGCACGGAGCGCAACGGCGGCAGTGGAAAGGACCGCAGGCCGAATCTTGTTGACATCGGCGAGTATCCGCCCTATAGTAGATAGAATTAGTAGTATAGTGTAGTCAATCTTAGTTCTTGGTGCCGTAACTTTGCGGAACGTTCCGCCCGCGTTTCGGCACTTCGCAGTCACCGCCCGAGACCAGGCATGCATCGCGGGCTCCGAAGCCTTACCGGAATTCCGGAAGGCGTGAACGATTGCCGTTCGCAATCTTTCGCGGGGAGTTTTCGATGTACCAGGGTCACCACGCAGAGGCGGTTCAAAACCGCACGCCAATCATCAGGCGCTCATCATTACCTCACAGCACTACGGCACCTCACCGCACTGCGGTCAAGTTTTTAAAACGGAGTATTTATGCGATATAACACGGTAATTCGCAATAGTGTCCTCTCATGCATGATGCTGAACCTCGCGTTGCCTACGGTATACGCGGCGCCTCCTGGGGATATTCAACCCGCTAGCCCCACCAAGCCAGCTCAGTCTGGACAACAGCATTGGGCCTACCAGCCGGTGAGACGTCCCGAAGTGCCTGCGGTGCAGCGAAAGGATTGGGTCCGGACGCCGATCGACGCGTTCATTCTGGCGCAGCTAGAGGCCAAGGGCATTAAACCCTCGGCGGATGCCGATCGCGCCCTGTTCATTCGGCGGGCGACGCTGGACGCTTGGGGAGTCATCCCCACTCCGGAGGCTGTGAAAGCCTTCGTAAACGACCGTTCCCCGGATGCATACGAGAAGCTGGTCGATCGCCTGCTGTCGTCTCCCCACTACGGAGAACGTCAGGCTCGCCGCTGGCTGGATCTGGCGCGCTACGCGGACAGCACAGGTTTCGAAAACGACAAAACGCGCGGGAATATGTACCGCTACCGGGATTATGTGATCAACGCCTTCAACCAGGACAAGCCATACGACCAGTTCGTGAAGGAACAGCTGGCCGGCGACGAATTGGCCCCGGGCAACCAGGACGTAATGGTAGCTACCGGATTTTTGGCGGGTTACCCCGACAATCACAATGCGCGCGATCTGGTTGGGCGGAAGTATCAGATCACAACCGACATGACCGACACAGTGGGCGCCGTGTTTCTTGCGCAGACGGTTGGTTGCGCCAGGTGCCACAACCACAAATTCGACAAGATCTCCGAGAAAGAGTATTTCCAGCTGCAGTCCTTCTTCGCGAATACGAGCGAGGTGAGTAACACGCCTGCCAAGATCGGACCCGAAGAGATTGCCTATCGAAAGCAAATGGCGGATTGGCAGGAGGCTGCCAAGGATGTTCTCGCCCAGCGCAAGGCCCTGATCGATTCGTTCCGGGAGGAAGGCACCAAGTATTATCACGAGCGTTACATGACGGACGCTCAGGCATCCATCTTCAAGCCGAAGGATCAGTGGACCGCCTTCGACCGCTGGATCAATCACCGCGTCGATTACATCACCACTGACGAGAGCGTTGCCTCGTTCCTGGACATGGCGGGCGCGAACCCCAAAGCCAAGGAATACAAGGTGGAGTATGCCGAGAAACTCGAGCAGTACAAAAAACTGAACGAGGAACTGAAGAAATTCGACAAGTACAAACCGGCCAAGGGATCCGACACGTTCACCGCGATGACGGAGCTGGGGCGACCCGATAGCCCATCCACTTTCCTGCTCTTCGGCGGCAACAACGATCGCCCGGTGGAGGAAGTGCAGCCTGGGTTCCCTGCCGCCATCGCCAATGGAGAGCAGCCGGTGATTGTACCCACGGCGACTTCGTCGGGACGCCGCACGGCGTTGGCGAACTGGATCGCCAGTCCGAACAATCCGCTCACCGCGCGGGTCTTGGTGAACCGGGTTTGGGCTCAATACTTCGGCCACGGCATCGTGGAAACAGTGTGCGATTTCGGCAAAGCGGGCGCGAAACCCACCAACCCGGAACTGCTGGACTATCTGGCGGACGATTTCGTCAAGCAAGGCTGGAGTGTAAAAAAGCTGCACCGCGAGATTCTGCTGTCGAGCGTCTACCGGCAATCCTCGGACTATCAGGAGGATGCGTACAAGGCGGATCCGGAGAATAAGCTTCTGGCTGTTTTCCCACGCGTTCGCATGGAAGCCGAAGAGATTCGCGACTCGCTGCTGGCCGCCGCCGGCAAGTTGGATGACGATACCATCGGTGGTCCCAGCGTGTTCCCCCCCGTGCCGAAGGGCTTGAACGCAGGGGGCCTGTGGCAGACCTCAAAAGACGCTCGCGATTACAATCGCCGCAGCCTGTATGTATTCACCAGGCGCAGTGTCCCGTACCCCTTGCTGGACAGCTTCGACATGGCCTCGCCGCAACAGGTACACAGCAAGCGCGTGGCGACCACTACCGCACTTCAGGCGCTCACGCTTTACAACAACGATCAGGTGTTCGGATGGTCGCAGGCATTGGCCAGTCGAGTGATCCGCGAGGCCGGCGACAGTGAATCGGCCCGCTTGGATCGCCTCTATCAGCTTCTGTTTGCGCGCAATCCCGATGCGGAAGAAAAGAGCACGCTGCTCGGGTTTCTGGACAGTCAGGAAAAAGTCATCCGGGAGAAACCTGTTACCAGCGAAAAAGCCGCCAGCGAAAAAGCCGCCAACGATAAAGCGAGCGACGGTAAGCAAGCGGCTGCTCTGCCGGTTGAAGTAAAAGCTCAAGCAACAGTGAGAGCTGAAGCAACAGTGAAAGCTGAAGCAACGATGTCGCCCCGGGAAGCCGCCTTCGTTGATCTGGTACATACGGTCGCGAATTCAAACGATTTCGCTTACCGCTTCTAGCAGTGGAAATGTTCAGACTATTTCAAATTTTTAAAAACAAGGAGACGACATCATGAGTAAGAAATCAACGCGTCGAGAGCTTTTTGTAAAGACCGCGGTAGGGCTCGGTGGAGTCACGCTGAGCATGCTACTGCCAGGGGGCGGATTGTTAAGCAGTCCCGCGCTGGCGGCCACAGGCGTGGATCCGCTCGCGCCCAAACCGCCGCACTTTCCGCCCAAGGTCAAGTCTGTGATCTGGCTGCATCAGAATGGCGCCCCCAGCTCACTGGATCTGTTCGACTATAAACCTGAGCTGGTGAGGCTGGCCGGCCAGGAAGTGCCTGCATCGTTCTTAAAAGGGATCAAGACCAGTACGCAAGGCGGTCTCGGCAAGCTGTTCGCTTCCAACCGCACCTGGAAGCAGTATGGACAGAGCGGCGCGTGGTTTTCCGATCTGGTGCCAAATCTGGCGCAGCATGCCGACAAGATGGCCTTCATCAAGGCGAGTACGACCATCGGCGCCACGCACGACATTTCCATTCTCAAGCTGAACACCGGCGACGTGAACCCTGGCCGGCCATCGCTTGGCGCCTGGGTGACCTACGCTCTCGGCAGCGCCAATCCGGATCTGCCGGCGTACGTGGTGCTGTACTCCGGAAAGAAAGAGCCCGAAGCTGGATCCGTCAACTGGAGTTCGGGTTTTCTGCCGGCGGTGTATCAAGGTACCGCCTTCCGTCCGGGCCCTTCGCCGATTCTCAACATGGAGCGTCCGGCGGCGATGGGGGCCGTCGAACAGCGCGACAATCTGGATCTGTTAAAGCGCTTGAATCAACACAGCGCGGCCCGTTATCCGCAGGATACCGAGCTGCAGGCGCGAATCAATTCGTACGAGCTGGCTTACCGCATGCAGTCCGCCGCGCCGGAAGCCGTGGACCTAAGCAAGGAGACGGATGCCACCAAAGAGCTTTACGGATTGAACGATCCCGCCAGCAACGACTACGGCACCAGCATCCTGCGAGCGCGCCGCTTGGTGGAGCGCGGTGTGCGCTTCATCCACATCGTGACGGGTCCCGTGGATGTCCTCGGGGAAAAAAGAAGCTGGGATGCGCACGAGGATCTGGATAAGAACCATCTCGCGAATTCCATGGCGGTGGAAAAACCGATCGCTGGGCTGCTGGCTGATTTGCAGTCGCGCGGACTGCTGGATTCAACGCTGGTGGTCTGGACTGCGGAGTTTGGCCGCACCCCATGGGGCGAAAGCGGTAATGGGCGCGACCACAATCCTTGGGGATATACGCAGTGGCTTGCCGGTGGCGGCATCAAGGCCGGCAGCACGTATGGCGAGACCGACGAACTGGGCGTCCAATCGGTAGGAAAGCCCGTGGATACCTACGATCTTCATGCGACCGTTCTCAATCTGCTTGGATTAGATCACTTAAAAGTGACGTTCTTGAATAATGGTCGTTCCGAGCGCCCCACCGTCGTCTACGGCGAGGTAGTAAAAGATCTCCTCGCATAGAAGCATGCGCCCGGAAGGCTCTACCTTCCGGGCTCTTTACGAAGGGCACAACGATTCAGAATGCGGAAGATCATCATTGTCATCGGGATTTCGGCGGCACTGGCTGCCGGCATAGTGTCTGCCCAGAGCGTGGACGATTTTGACGGGTGGATGAGAACCATCGACGATAAAACCCAAAGCGTGCAGCGTAACATCGCGGCCAAGGACACCGACGCCGTTGCTGCCGATGCCAAGACGTTGCAGGAGACGTTCAAACTGGTGGAAGGATTTTGGGCAAAACGCGGCAATGCCCCCGATGCCGTCGAGTTATCTCAAAAAGCCCAGGAGCAGGCAGCCGAAGTGTTGAAGTCGGTCATGGCCAAGGATTACGACGCAGCGTCCACCGAATCCATTAAGATCGCGGAGACCTGCACGGCTTGTCATAGGCTCTATCGGCCGCTTTAGATCGACTCCCCTCCAACTCCTATTACCCGCTCCCGAGGGTTTCTTCCAGGCTCTCTCGAATGCCGCTCGTGTGTTGTTATTAATAGATTGATAGCCCCAGGTTGCTGCAGCTGGAGCTAAGTGCGAGGCTCCCGAACTGATAAGCAACTCAAGCGTCAAAAACGCGGGAAACGCACTCGCTAAAATAGTCTTCCGCTATGCCTTGGTAGCGCGGGGATTCTTTGGGCAGCGCGGGATGTGAAGCCGCATTTCGCGGGCTGAGCAGACTTTCTCGCAAAACACACACTTCCTATTTGCCCTTTGGGCACCTCGAAAGAGTTTCTTCTTGCTGAGTTGGATTGACGAAGCCCATTTTAAGATGGTCGCGGCATTGATGGACTCACCGCAATGCGGACACGCCTTGCCCGCGTCCTCATCGTCCATTGTTCGTCTGCTTCTTCTTTGAAGTGCCCTTCTTGAACGGACTCGGAGGCAGTGCACTCTTTGGCACCTTCAATATCGCCTTGAGCGCTTCACGAAACCGCGTGAATGCTTCCGGGCCTTCGTGCATTTCAGCGGGCGCTTTCATGCTTCCATCTTAGCCACTTTCGTGCCCTTCCAGATGGCCATATATAATATCCTTCTTACATGAACTACCGGCCAAGTAGTCTTGTCTCACGCAAGAT
>PKZC01000187.1 GCA_003132905.1 Bryobacterales bacterium
CGCGCTCAGCCGGACGCTAGTGACGCTGGGCGTCGTACGAAGCTTTCGGAAAGCAGAACATCGCCGCCCGGCGGTATGGAACGTACTGTCTTTCCTTCCAGCCAGATCCGGTGTATGATTTCAGGTGTTTGGTATGAAAGCCGAAAGAACTGTTGGCGTTGCCTTCGACCGGAGTGCGGCTGCCGACCTTTGGCGCAACACCATCTCCCAAATTCCCACGGTCTTCGGAAGGTTAGTCTACCTGGCGTCGTTGCGTAACCCGAACAACGGTTCCTACGAACATCACGGATTGTCCCTGGTGTTCGGCGAAGATGAAGCGAACAAAGCGTTGAAAAACAGTCACTCAGCAGTGTTCGCCGAGTGGCTTTCGTTCAATATCGAACAGCAGAAGGCGGATCTGGATCTTTACATCGCAGGTCTGTTCGAAGACAAACGCCTGGTGGTGGAGACCTGGATCCGGCTCACGCCCTACCGCAACCTGCTTCCAACTTCGGTCCGCGGCGTGGAGCGGAAACTCTATATCTCCGACTTTTCAGCGCTGCTGGAGATGTTCAAAGCCGCGCACGGCGTTTCCGCCCTTGATCCAGGCGCATAGCGATGCCTGAAACTTGTCCTATCAGGTCGATGTCGTTTGGATACTTGTAGACCTGCGGGCTGCAGGTGGACAACGGATGCGGGATCACGACCAACTGGTCCGCGTTCAAACTGGCCCAACCGCAAGCAAACCCCTGGCGGTGCTCGAAAAAGTAGATGGGCCGTTCGAACTCGGTGTTCCACCCAGAACTCGCGATCTTCTGCTGCGTCTCGTCAATGGAAATAAAGGTTCCCGGTTGCAGCAAGGGATGCATGAACCAATCGTCAGTGCCGATCAAGGCGTAGCGTTGTTCCTTGGGATTCAGCGATTCAAGAAAGAGCAGCGGCAGTTTGCCCCATCGCTGAATCATGCGAGTAAGATAGGTTGTGCGTCGAGGGTCGAGACCGGGGTCGAGCGCCAGGGGCAGCAGCACTTCACTGGAAACGCCACCGCGAGCGTCGCCGGCATGAAAAGAAAGGATGTGAGTCTGCGGCACCTCCACACAGGAGGCGTCGGCGGGAAGACTGCCGAGCGAGATGCCATACCATTCGATAACTTCTTGAAAATCCAGGCGATAGATCGCGCAGAGGGAATACAGCTTGTGGATGGAGGGGACTAAGTTGCGATTCTCAATCTCCGAAATGCGATTAATGAGGACGGCGAAATCGTCGTTGTGGTATTTGTCGGCGATTTTAAGGCTGGCTTGCTCCACGTCCCGGACTCTTAAGTTCAGCCGTTCTCGGATGCGCCGTAGTTTCTGTCCAGGCTCCTCCATGATATGATGCTTCCCCGACGCCTATAGTAAATGCCGGGGGATTGCGGTTTCAAAGTCAACGCTTTCGTGAGACGATCTACAGGGTCGAATTATATCGGTCAAAGCAACAAAGAGCAAGGCAAGAAGGAATCTTTTGTTCGGTTTTCCGAACAGCCGCTTGACATTACAACGGTTTATCGCTTGCAGAAAAGCCCTTGCAATGGCCCCCGTGTTCGGTTTTGGGAAAAGCTCGCGCGAGCAAAGAAAGGCGTGAGGCGGTGAACAGCGTGGCGGGGAGCGAGCAGCGGGTGGAAGAGCCATGAAATCGACGCGTACCGGCATCCAAGGCGAGTTGGGGGCGTTTAGCCAGGAAGCGGCCCGCCAACTCTTGGGCCCCAGAGTGGAAGTGGCCCCCTATCCTACGTTCAACGCTGTCTTTACGGCCCTGGGCGCCGGAAAGATTGACTCTGCGGTGATTCCGATGGAGAACACGCTGGCCGGCTCGGTGCATGAGAATTACGATCATCTGTTGCACTTCGACGTCCGCATCGCCGCCGAGACCAATGTCCGGATCGTGCATAATCTGATCGCGCCCCCGGGCGTTCGATTCAAGGACCTGCGGAAGGTGTATTCGCACCCAGTGGCGTTGGACCAGTGCCACAAGTTCTTCGCCCGGTATCCGAAGCTGGAACGAATCCCTTTCTACGACACGGCCGGTAGCGCAAAAATGGTGATGGAAGAGCAGGGACCGGATGCCGCCGCTATTGCGTCGGAAGTGGCTGCGGGCATTTACGGCGGAACCATCCTCAAGCGGTCCATTGAAGACGACCGGCGGAATTTCACGCGCTTCTTTTTGCTGTATCGGTCCAAGAACCTTCCGCCGCCACGCCGCGCCAAGGAATGGAAGACTTCGCTGGTTTTCACCACGCGCAACACTCCGGGCGCTCTATTTCGCGGCTTGAGCGCTTTCGCGCTGCGCGATTTGAACTTGACCAAGATCGAGTCCCGTCCTCTGCGCGNNAGCCCTGGGAATATCTGTTCTACTTAGATCTGCTCGGTCGTGAAAAGGATCCCGGGGTGCAAAACGCGCTGCGGCATTTGGCGGAGATTGCAGATTTTCTGCGGGTACTGGGGAGTTATCCGCCGGGAAGGTAAAGGACAAGGAGAAGAGTATGCGGAATCGCAGAGAGTTCATCCAGAACGTAGCGGGCGGGGCGGCTGGAGCGCTTCTGACGGGACAGCTCGTAGCAGGTGCGCCCCAAGCGCCGCAGCCTGACGCTGCCGTTACCAGGCGGGAAGTGCGCGTGGGCGGGAAACGCGTCAAGGTGGTGGACGTACATGCGCACGCCGCCATCGCCGAGGTGGCCGACGTAGTGAAAGGTACCCCGCTCGAACGTTACGCACGCGGGGGCGGCCGGGCGCTGGGACCGGAGCGCATTCACGAATTGGATAAGCGAGGCATCGACGTGCAAGCTCTGGATATCAACACTTTTTGGTGGTACGCAGCCGATCGCGACCTGGCCACTAAAATCGTCCAAGTGCAGGACGAGGGCCTGTCGAAATGGTGCGCGGCCCATCCAGACCGCTTCGTGGCGTTCACCTCACCGGCGTTACAATTCCCCGATCTGGCCGCACAGCAAGCCGAACATGCCGTCAAGGATTTGGGAATGCGCGGCGTTGCCATCGGCGGGCATGTAGCAGGCGAGCCGCTGTCGCTCGCGAAGTACGATCCCTTCTGGGCCAAAGTGCAGGAGCTGGGAGTAATGGTGTTCATGCATCCCAACAACGCCGAGAACGTGGCCAAGACGGATGCGTTCTCAGGCGCGGGCGATTTGGGGAACATCATCGGAAATCCGCTGGAGACCGACCTCTTCTTGACGCACCTGATCTTCGATGGGACCCTGGACCGTTTCCCGGGGCTCAAAGTTTGCGGCGCGCACGCGGGCGGCTTTCTGCCTTCCTACCTGGGACGCACGGACGTAGCGTGCGATGTGCGCCCGAACGCCAAGTGCGTGAACAAGAAACATCCGCGCGAATATCTGCACGACCAGATCATGGCCGACTCGATGATCTTCTCGGCCGAAGGCATCCGGCACCTGGTAGCCGAGATGGGACCCACGCAAGTGGTCTATGGCACCGACATACCGCTGGTATGGCCGGACACCATCGACGCAATCCTCGAAGCCGAGATTCCCGACGCGCAGAAGGAAGCGATTCTGGGCGGGAATTTGGTAAAGCTGCTGAAGCTCTGAACCTAACTCAGCGTCCCTTACTTAGCTTCGGACCTTTTGGCAAGATTCCGAAGCGCTGGTCATTGCGTGCTATATGCTTCGCCACTGCTTCCATGGTGGATTCGAAATCTTCGTGGCTTGATTCGATGAAAAGCCACTTTCGTAGAAACTCATGCGGCTTCAACGCCGGGAACTCGGCTCGAATGGCAGCCTGATGCTCGAACATCGTACAGACCAAAACCCCGTGCCACTTCCAGCGCCCGGACTTCGTGGGCTCAACCAGCAATAACATCTGCCGCTCGAACAGGTACACGGCCAGCCCCCCGAACATGCTCCTGGTGAAGAAGGTCGGGTGATCAACGAACGCATCGAGAATCCATTCGTGTTCAAACGTCTTCATGCACGGTTGTCATGCCCATTGGATCACGCCTGCGATCGTGCGTTAACGCACAATTCATCGACCCTCGCGACGGAACCTAGTATCCTAATGATTGAGTGCTCCGCAGCGTGCTCTTGGTGCTTTCCCGCCAGCCGTGGCTTCGTCACTGGATGGAAACGTCGCCCGCGGCCGACCGGTTGACGTCGCGCTTCGTGGCCGGCTCAACCCTGGAACGCGAGGTCGCCGTTTGCCGGCAGTTGAACGCCGGTGGATACCTGGCCACCCTGGATCATTTGGGCGAAAGCGTCACGTCACTCGAAGAAGCCGAGCAATCGCGCGACGCCTATTTAGCAGCGCTCGATCAGATCGCGAAACTCAAGCTGCAGGCGACCGTGTCCGTCAAACTCACCCAGTTGGGCCTCGATTTTTCAGAGACCGCGTGCCGGGCCAATGTCGAGTGCCTGGTGACGCGCGCCAAATCGATGGCGGCGATGGTGGAAGTGGACATGGAATCGAGCATTTATGTGGACCGCACGCTCACACTGGTGTCCGATCTTCACGCCCGGTACGGCAGCGTTCGCGCCGTGATTCAAGCCTATTTGCGTCGGAGCGAGAGCGACATTGAAAACCTCTGCCGGCAATCTGTTCCCATCCGGCTATGCAAGGGTGCGTATCGCGAATCTTCGGATGTCGCCTTCCCCCGCAAGAAAGACGTGGATGCCAACTACGTGCGTTTGATGTGCGAATTGTTCGATCATGGAACTTGTCCTGCCATTGCGACACACGATGAAAGCATTCTAAACCGTGCCATGGCGTATATTCGGGAACGAAACATCGCGGCGGATCGTTTTGAGTTTCAGATGTTGTATGGCGTCCGTCGCGATCTGCAACGCCGCTTGGTGGCGGCTGGTTATCGCCTGAGGCTCTATGTTCCGTATGGCAATGCGTGGTATCCCTATTTTATGAGGAGACTGGCGGAGCGTCCGGCTAACGTTATATTTTTGGCCCGCAATCTGCTGAAGAACTAATCGTGAGCCGATAAAGATCACATGAGAAACGCCAACAGCGGGAACCGGGAGCACGCGAAAGGAATCCAATGATCATGAAGTATTGGGGCTTTTTGCTACTGAAGCTGGTAGCCGGAGCTGTAGTGATGCGTTTCGTCTGGTCCGCTATCGTGGTCAGCTTCCGCGGCGAAGTGGCATCCGGGTTCGAACAGAAGCCGTTCGGTCACGATCTTGGGTTTACCAGCGCAATGCTCCTATTCTTCCTGGCTTGTTTCGGCGTGATGCACCTCATTATCTGGGACCAGCGCTATCGCTGCCGCACTTGTTTGCGTCGGCTCCGCATGCCGGTCAGCGCCGGGTCCTGGCCGAACATGCTGCTGTTCGGACAGCCGCGCACCGAATACATCTGCTTGTATGGCCACGGTACGCTCAAGGTGCCCGAGTTCCGCGTCACTAAGAAGAGTCCGGATTGGGAAAGTCACGACGACGATATTTGGAAAGAATTGGAAGCGCTCGAGGAAAGTAAACGGTGAATGGCCGAGTCCCGCGGTTGGTGGCGGGCGCTGCGGTGCTTTTAATTCTTGTTGTAGTGGCCGTTCTTTTGGTTCCGCCGTACGCTGCGAACTGGCGTTTGCAGAGTTACGTCAATAATTTGGCCGACGATCCCGCTACGGCAAAAAGGCCTGCCGAGGTGGTGCGGTCGCAGGTGCTCAACAAGGCTGCCAGTCTAGGCTTACCGCTGCACGGCGAAGACGTCCACGTGGGAATTGCCGAGGGAGCAGTAAACATCGATGTGCTCTACATCGTGCACGTAGATCTCGTGGGTTATACGGTAGACTTGCACTTCCGGCCAGCGGCGGGAAGCTAAACGCTCCAGAGCGCTGTTTGCCGGCGGTTCTGGAAGCGGACCGCGTCGCGGTAAGTGTTCACTTCGGCTGTGGTTTCGACAAATTGCACTTCCTCGATTTCACCGACTCCCAGTTCGCGCTGCAAGTTCTTGGGAATGTCGCGCAGAACCAGGCGCGCACCCGGTGGAATGCACACTGCGGGAACCCGTTTTTCGGCTTCCCATTTCGGATTGTTTCCTGCAAACCACGCCTTCGCTCGCGACCACCAGGAATCGTGAGCAGTCTTACCAGCGGAGATTACGGGGGTTAAATCGGCCGGCGAAGCTAAGCCAAGCGATCCGGCGCCGAACCTATGGACGACCAATTCCTCTCCATCGGTGGCAAGCCGATAGACGCCAGTGCGATTTTTTGGAGCGCATGGTAACGGTAAGAGTGGCCCGGGGATTTCGCCAGAAAAACTAAGCCCGCCCCATCCTTTCGGAATGAGGCGGGCCTCGGATAGCCCTCGGAGGAGTGAGCTAGTTCCTTAAGTAGTTTCCCTCTTCTCGTACTAAGTTGCAACCGATTTCTACTGTAAACCTCTGTAAAAAGTAAGATGAATCACTTATGGCTAACGCCCAAAGAGGGCTTCTACCGCTCCGACGAGAATGCAAAACACTGCAAAACCAACGGTTCCATACTGAATCCAAGATCGAGTAGCGCGCACGATTAGGATCCCGGTATCCTCCGGCCAAAAGGGGAGTTTATCCGGAACAATCGCTTTAAGCTCCTCATTACATTTAACTTCCCCTTTTTCCTGCGAGACACATACAGGTTCGATGACAGGTTCGAAAACCAGCCACGACGCCGGGTTTTCCGACATTTGCTCCAAGGTATTTATCTTGGAGTAGGGCCCGAAAACGGCTAATAGGCAATTTAGCGCTTTTGTACCGGTACCACTGAGCGTCGAGTACTAATCTGGATTAGGTCAGATCGGCAGTGCGCTTCTTGCCGTACAAGAAGTAGATGAACAGTCCAATAATGAGCCAAACGAAAAAACGAAGCCAAGTTTCAAGCGGCAGGCTAAGCATCAGCACCATGCAGCAGAAGATGGAGATTCCCGGCAAAAGTGGGACCAGGGGTACGCGAAAACCTCTGGGGCGCTCGGGCTGTTTCTTGCGCAGCACGATGACGCCGGCCGAGACGAGAATGAATGCGAATAGCGTTCCGATGTTTGAGAGATCGGCGAACCAGCTTACATCGAAGATGCCGGCCGGAATCCCAACCACGAAACCAGCCACCCAGGTGCTGATGTGCGGCGTGCTGTAGCGGGGGTGAACACGCGAGAAGATGTCGGGCAACAGACGATCGCGCGACATCGCGAACCAGATGCGGGCTTGTCCATATTGGAAAACTAGTAGCGACGACAGCATCCCGAGCAGCGCCCCGGCGGTGACGATCAACCGCAGCCGGTTCATGCCGATCATCTTGAGCGCGTTGGCAACGGGCGCATCGTTGTTTAGCGTGCTCCAATTGGCGATGCCGGTGAGCACCAGGGCAACCGAACCATACAGTAGCGCGCAAACCAACAGCGTGGCGAAAATACCGATCGGCATGTCGCGTTGCGGATGTCCGCATTCTTCGGCGGCTGTCGAGACCGAATCGAATCCGATGTAGGTAANNTGGTGTTGTTGGTCTGCGCGCTTTCGCGGACGCCACGCACCAGTACGTAGCTCAACACCATCAGCACGATAAAAGCCGGCAGATTAAACCATGCACCGGTGCGCTGGCCCTCTTCGAATATGGGCTGCGAGAGCTGTTGCGGCAAATGGAAATGGAACAGGTTGTCGAGCAGGTCGTTCAAATACGCTGAAAATCCAACCGCCACGCTCATGTTGGAAAACGCGTATTCGAGGATCAGGTCC
>PKZC01000269.1 GCA_003132905.1 Bryobacterales bacterium
ATTTCATCAGCAGCGCCCAGCAGGGGATAGCCCCATCTTAACAAGAATCTGGACGCCCACGAGAGCCTCAGTTGTCCCCCCAAAAGGCACGTTAGCTTGCAATTTGTAAACGCGATAGAGACGTGCAGACGGCATTAGGCTGCCAATTGATGGAAGCGAAGACTTCGGTTCGTCGCCGTTTTGCGGGCAGCTCTCAGGCAAGCAAAATGCTTGGCCATAGGAGAACGCCATACTCGTGTTGGTCCAACGTCGAGCGTATGAATTGGGTCAATCGCTACCGATGCATTCCGCGCGAGTGTCGAACAATGTCTGCTATGCCTCCGATAGCGAACATTCAAGGCAAGAGTTCGATTTGACGCTATGTGCCAATAGCGACATCGCAGCTTTGCCTACGGTCTGCTAATGTCGGATGTGAAGATAATCGCAAGGGGAGGGTTTGATGCAGGCGATGGGATCGATACTACTTTCGGCGGTGGCCGCGATTGCGGTGGCGCTGCCGGCGGCGGTGTCCGCGCAACCCAAGCCGGTGCTCGACTACGGCTTCTACAAGAGCCGCGTCGAGCCGATCTTCCTCGCAAAGAAGGACGGCCACGCCCGCTGCGTCGTCTGCCACGTGGATTCCAACAACAACTTCCGTCTCGAGAAGCTCGGACCCGGCGCGAACGCTTGGACCGAGGAGCAATCGCGCCGCAACTTCGAATCTGTGTCGAAGCTGGTGAATCCGGCAAACCCTCAGGCGAGCAAGCTCCTGATGCATCCGCTGGCTCACGAAGCGGGCGGCGACGAGTTTCATAGCGGCGGCCGTCAATTTCTTTCCAAGGACGATCCAGATTGGAAAGCGATCGCCGCCTGGGCAGGCATCGCGGAGTAGTCTGTCGTTAAATAGGCTGTCGTTAAATAGGCTATCCTCCGTCGCCAATTGCGCATATACTTATTGACAATTGGAGGTCGAGATGCTTTTTCGAAATCTCACTTTCGTCGCAACGGTACCAGTTCTTCTATCGCTGGTCCCAGGACGAGTTCTCGCTCAATCGCTGAACGCAAAACCAGCCAAGACCACAACGCAGACCTGGACGCCCCCGCGCACTGCGGACGGCCATCCGGATCTTCAAGGCGTCTGGGCAAACAACAGCGCAACGCCGCTGGAACGGCCAAAAGTGTTGGAGGGCCGTCCGTATCTAACGGAACAGGAAGTAGAGGCGCTCAAGCACAAGGCGGCTGAGCTCTTCGATAACGGCAATTCAGACGCCGCATTTGGCGACAGCGTTTTCGAGAGCGTGCTCGCGAACGTCAAAGGAACGAAATCCGGTTTCAAAAGCGTCGACGGTGAGACGGGCGATTACAGTTCTGTTTGGACCGTCGCCCGCGATTGGGATAACCGAACCTCGCTGATTACCGACCCGTCCGATGGCCGGATTCCGCCGATGACGCCACAGGCCGAACAGAAGCAGCGCGCCGCTTTGGCCAAGACCAGAGGACGGCCGTCCGGCCCCGAGGATCGATCCTTGAGCGAGCGCTGCATCACGTACGGCTCGCCGCAGTTAGTGGCTGGCTACCAGAGCTACTATCAGGTTGTTCAGACGCCTACCTCGGTTGTCATCTTGACCGAGATGATTCATGACGCCCGCATCATTCCACTGGATGGCGGTCCGCATCTGCCGCCGAACATCCAAACCTGGCTGGGTGACGCCCGCGGGCATTGGGAAGGCGATACGCTGGTCGTCGATACTACTAACTTTAAGCCCGGCGTGTTCAGGAACGTTTCAACGGATAAGCTGCATGTCGTCGAAAGGTTCACGCGCACTGGCCCCGATACTCTTCAGTGGCAACTCACCATCGACGATCCCGGAGCGTGGACCAAACCGTGGACCGCGATGATCCCTCTGAAGCCCTCGAAGAAGATCGTTTACGAGTATGCCTGCCACGAAGGCAACTACGGCCTGGAGAGTATTCTCGCCGGTGCTCGTCGTGAGGACAAGGCTGAAGAGGCAAGCAAACCGAAATAACTATTTGCCCACCAGGTGCTTCAAATCCGCATTGTTCTCTTGGCAGATGTATTCCCAAGGTTCCATGCCCGGATAGAAGCGGATGTTCCAGCTCGCAGTCCAAGGCTTGGAATAAGCGCCGGGATCTTCGATGCTGGCCTGATAATGCAGGATCAGTTCATTGACGCGCGTGAAGCGTTCGGTCACGTGGAGTTGTTCGGTGTGCGCATGCCCGGCGGCGTCCAGCCAGCTCCGATCGTTCAATCCGGTCACGTCCACCACCAGCGTGTCACCGTCCCAATGCCCGATGCCCTCACCCAAATACGTCGGATTCAGTTGAGCTGCAGGTGTATGCTTGCGCCCATCCATATAGATGACTCGCCACATGTGCGCGCCGCCCTCGAACACAAACAGGACGCGGTCCGGAAGCTGATAGATCTGAAACGGAAACGATGTCGCGTACATGCGCGGGATGCCGGGCGGCAGGCAGGAACCCTCGGGATCGTCCTTGGTGTTGGACGCATTTGCCTTTTCGTAAAATGTCTTGGTCCACGGAAGAAACGGCACGTCGATTTTATGTTCAGGCTGCGCAGTTCCCGCAAACCCGCCTCCATTTCCGGACATGTCTCCAATGCCAGGAGGGATCCACGAACCTTTTCCGTTGCCCAGATCGGGATGGCCATCGGCTAGACGAGGCGCGGGCGGGACGTTCTTTTGCGCCAACGCCGCCGCAACCCGGCTTCCGTCGAAATCCTGCGCGGCAATGGGAAAGACGGTTCCCAAGAATATGGAAATCATGGCCGCCTTCGTCATAAATAATATCCCTGCTCTCGGTGAGAAAGTATATAACACGCGCAGTTTTCCCGCGACCCATGCAAGTCGTCAGGGCGTTACACTCTGAGAAGGTGATCGCCGTTGAGAACGAAAGTGCGTAGCATCGGCCAGAGGCCGCGGACGACAATCAGGCTTGTGCCATTGGCTGCGGCCGTGATCATCTTCGCGTTCTTACCAGGCCAAGACGTCCGTGGGCAATGGATCAACTATCCCACTCGCGGAATGCCGCGCACGGCGGACGGTAAGCCCAACCTATCGGCACCCGCCCCGAAGACGGCCGACGGGAAACCGGACCTCTCTGGAATCTGGGAGCATTTGAACGCGCGCACCACGGCGTACTATTTGGATGGCATTACCATTCCGTGGCAACCATGGGCGAAGGCGTTGTTTGACCAACGTACTGCGGACAATCAGATCGACAATCCGGAGTCGCGCTGTCTGCCGCGAGGAATTCCCAAAGCAGATGCGTTCGACCTGCACAAGATTGTCCAAACTCCAGAGCTGATCGTGATTCTCTACGAATATCAGACTACTTATCGCCAAATCTTCCTGGACGGACGCGAACTTCCGAAAGATCCCAATCCCACCTGGGCGGGCTACTCGACCGGACATTGGGAGGGGGACACGCTAGTCGTCGAATCCAATGGCTTCAATGGAAAGGCGTGGCTTTCCGGACGCGGCAATCCGATTAGCGATGCCATGCATTTGACCGAACGAATGCGCCGGAGGGATTTCGGGCACATGGACGTTCAGCTCACCATCGACGATCCGAAAGCGTATACAAAACCGTGGACCGCCGAATTATATCCGCAGCTGATTCCGGATACGGAGCTGATGGAATTCGTCTGCAACGAGAACGAAAGAGACCTACGTCACTTGGTTACCAAGTGAAAGACGCGAGTGCTGTTACCTCCGCCATGGTAAGTGAAGCCCGCAACTCCGCCTTGGGCATTCTTCATAAATTCAATCCAGTCGCCATTTGTGCGGGACACAAACACGGTCTCAGAATTAGCCACGAGCGGTAGCTTCAACGGGTTAGCGCCTTCGCGCAGGAACAGCAGATCGGCCTCGATGCTGATTACGGCGTCATGTCCCGGCGCGAGCTCGTAAGTGCCCGCGTACTTCGCAAGTATTTCGGGAGCCAACTTAGTCACGGTCACACCTCCCAGCATGTGTGAAACCGATCGATCGTTTTCGCAAACCGTCTCCAGAAGTTCGGTGTCGGCTGCGAAGGTCTGGGCGATCTGAAACGAAAACGGCCGTGTGAACACCTTCGGATCGTCAATGGTCATGACCAATTCCATGTGTCCGAAGTCACGACGCCGGAAACGTTCGGTAATATGGAGGGCTTCCGAGTGGGGATGCCCTTCTACGTCGAGCCAGCTTCTGTCGTTGAAACCCGCTGTATCCACTACCAGCGTGTCGCCCTCCCAACGCCCCACCGAATAACCCAACCAAGTGGGATTGGGATCTTTGGGAAGCGTGCGGCCGTCTGTAAAGACCGTTCGATAAATACTGTTGGTGCTGCCTTGATACAAAATCACAAGCAGCCCGCGATCCTGCACGATTCTGGTGAGATCGACGATCGGATAATAAGGAAAAGGATCAGGCAAGCAATTTGCGCGTGGCGCGTCTTTCCCCATATCGCGGACCCGCTGTTGGTAAAGCGCTTCGGCCCACGGCTGAACGTCGCCGGCACTCAGGTCTCTCGCGATATTGCGATCGTAGCTGCCCATCCCCGGGCCCTTCCAGATGCCCGATAGATCCGGCTTTCCATCCGCGGTTCGTGGCGCGGGCGCGGAGAGATTAGCCTTGCCGTCCGACGTTCGCTGGATGCCTGGCGTAGGATAGTTGAGCCACTGCGCGCCCAGCGGAACACTCGACACAAAGATCGAGCAAACGATAAGTTGTCTCACGCTGGTCATTTGTTCAGCAGCGGAATTTCATTCACCGCGGGCGGCTGCTTCACCGATTGCAGGAACGCATAGATGTCGGCCAGATCTTTGTCGGAAACAACCTTGGCCGTATAGGGCGGCATCTGCCCGGTAGGATGCCGGATGTAACGCTGGACCGCCGTAAAAGCGATCGGCTTGGGTCCGAGCCGCGGTCCTGTTCCCAGCCCGCCTTGCGCCTCGCGGCCGTGGCACTGATAGCAGCCGTAGTTTTCGAAGAGCTTTCGGCCGTTCTGCGCATTTCCCGATGGCGTCGAAGCGCTCGGAGCCTGTGCAAATAGTAGCGAAGCGCAAAGAATCATCATCAACATGCGCATGGTCAGAGTCTCCTCAACGAGGCTGGGTTACCACGTCGATCAGCGCCGGTTCTCCACGCGATACCACGTCGAGCGCACGCTTCAAAGCGGGTCCAAGGTCGTTGGGGTCGGTGATCGGCCCTTCGCCGTGCACTCCCATACTGCGCGCCATCGCTGCATAATCGATATTCGGATTCTTGATCGTCGTGCCGATTTCGGCAGTAGTAATCCCGCGTTGATGACGGTTGGCCATGCGCTGCAGATGCATCACTTCCTGATGATAGGCGCGGTTATTGTGCATCACGCTCAACAGCGGGATGCCGTGGTGCGCGCTGGTCCACAGCACGCCCGGCGCGTACATCAAATCGCCGTCATTCTGGATGTTGACGGATAGGCGTCCATATTTCTTGTTGGCCACTGCCGCGCCCAGTGCGGCTGGCGCTCCGTAGCCGACGCCCGCGCCACCCGATCCGCCGATGTACTGATAATGCTTGTCGAAACTCCATAGCCGTTGCGCCCACGCATTGTTCGACACGAGCGACCAGTCTTTATCCTTCACCTGCGCCCAAACCTCCATCGCCATCCGCGCCGTGCTGATGGGGCTGGCGTCCCAACCATAGCTCGCCTCGGTGAGAAGTCTCTCGCGGGCGGCCCGCTGCGCCTCCTCCAGTTTCTTCGCGCGATCTTCAAACATCCTCGTGCGGTCACCGGTCACCAGCCGCTTGCACGCTTCGATGAGCGCAGGCAGTGTCGCCTCGGCATCAGCGGCCATCGAAAGATCCAGATCGGGGAAGCGCTGGAAATCCTGATAATTGCTTTTAGTGTTAAGGTCCGTTGACGCGATGCTGATGAATTTGGCGTCGGGTTTGGTGATGGGCCGCGAAGTGCGCTGCAGTTGATCGCGGAAATTGTTTACCGTGCCCCAGAAATCCCACACNNTCGGCAAGTTCCACCAGCAGCTTCAACCCCGCCGGTGTGCGGGCGCAGCGGTCCGCGATGATAAGCGGATTCTCCGCCGCCACCAGAAGGCGCGCCGCTTCGGCCACGGCTGACGAATCGCCCTGCGGCGGACTCGCCAAAGTAATTTTCGGAATATGCGGGCGCGCCCCCGGTCGCATGGGCGTTTCCTGCAGGTCGCCATCGGCCACCAGCAAGACCGGCATAGTCGGCGGCGTGGTCGAAATCTTATATGCGCGCACCGCCGATTCCGCGAAGTGCTGCAGCGAAACCGGCATATCGTCCCACTTGGTGAAATCGCGCACAAGCACGGCGGCGTCTTGAACGCTATGGGCCCACTCCACGCCCGGGCGGCGCGTGGCTGCGTCCACGGTGTTGCCGATCACCATGACAACTTGCGCGCGATCTACATAGGCGTTGTACACCGCCATCGAAGCGTGTTGAAGCCCGACGGTTCCGTGAGCGAACACCAACCCCGGCTTGCCCTCGATCTTGGAGTATCCGTGCGCCATGGCAACGGAAGATTCTTCATGGCAGCAGGTGATGAACTCCGGACTTTTATTCCCGCCGTAGTTGACCACCGATTCGTGTAGCCCGCGGAAACTGGACCCCGGATTGGCGAAGACGTATTCGAATCCCAGGGCCTTGATAACGTCCACCATAAAATCGGATCCGGGATGGTCCGCGGTGAGAACCTCGACACTGACAGATGGATCCCGTTCTTCGGTGACGACGGCGGCAGAGGCCGAGCGGACGTCTTCCTGCTGCTGCGCGGGTGCGGGTTGTGAAGNNGCGCCGCCGCGCCGCCCACCGTTCCTTTCAAGAAATTGCGCCTGCCGACAGAGGGTTTCTTTGGATTCGCCATAGCACCTCGCTTTCGCTGGGAGTTATGATACCTCTTCTATTGCAGCTTCTCTTTATTCCATTGCAACTTCCCCTTATTTATTGGCCTTAGCGTCCTGACGCCGCGCGCCCCGTAAAACATCGCCAAGCGCGTAGTTGCCTTCGTGGCAGGCATATTCGTAAATGGGCTTGCTCGTGGCTGGCCAGGTGAACTCTCCGGTCCAAGGCCGATCCCATGTCTCCGGATCTTCTACCGTGAACCGATACAGCAGCGTTTTCTCGCCAACGCGCGTCAAGCGTTCAACCACGTGTAAGTTTTCCGTCGATCCCCGAAATCGAGTCTTGTCGTTGAAATTGGTGGTATCTATCACCAGCGTGTCCCCCTCCCAACGGCCCACCGAATCACCCATCCAGCGGCGGATGTTTTTGGGAAGATGCTGCCCGTTCATCCGAACGATGCGTGCGTCATGCACCATCTCAGTGAGAATTAGGATCGAATCTGGCGTTTGCACAATCTGATGCAGATCGTTATAGAAATAGTCCGGAAGCGCCGGCGGACCAGAGGTGGACCCGAATCCCAGCAAACAGCGCTCTCCCAGCGGACGCTGCTCCGGATTGTCGAATGCGCCTGGCGGTTCGGCCGTCGGATCCTGGCTCTCGCGCGCGTCGGATGTTGGTAGCGCTCGTGCCGCCGCCATCCGCTTGCGTGCGGCCGCATTGTACGGAGGCACATGTCCGTCCGGCGGATCCACAACGATGGATGTTCGAATCTGTCCATCCACTACCGTGTATGCCGAGCCTTGGTTTAACCAGAAGCGATTGTACCCGCCCACCGCGCCGCCGCCGGCCCGCTCCAGAATTTCGAAGAACGATTTTGGCGCGCTCGTGTCGCCACCCACCGGAGGCGCAGGGCGATCGGCACTCTCGGGCAGATTGTCTTTAGCCCTGCGCGCGATTTCAGCTTTCTGCAATGCTTCCGCTTTTTCCTTGGTCAGATATGGCGGATCTCCCGGCAATCGCTCGAAGGGCGTCATCATACCCAGATCATAAGTGCCCTGCAAATCTGGATGTCCATCCGGCGTGCGAGGGGTTTGACCGGCCACCGGGAGAGCAGCCACAAACGCCAACCCGAATGCCAATCCAGTGGCGATCGGTCTGAATGAAAATCGATTCCACATGTCTGCGCCTCCTCGATTACTTACTAAGCGGATGCTTGCGGTACGGGCCATACAGCAATTCTTCGACAAACTCCACGCATTTGAAATCCAGCAACTGGGCGTTCTTCTCCTGACGCCGGTACAGTGGCATGCTGATCTTCCAGGGCCGCGTGAACACGTTCGGATCTTCGATGGTCGCTTCATACGCGATCACATCCGGGCTGGTGCGCGTGTAGCGCTCTACGACATGTAATTTGTCGCTGTGAAAGTTTCCGGCGCGATCGAACCAGGTCTGATCGTTGAAATCGGTTACGTCGATCACCAGCGTGTCCCCCTCCCNNAGATTTTTAAGAAAGATGTTCCGCACCGCGCCCGCGTACTCATAGACGAACGTGAGCGCACTGGCGCTCTGCAGAATCTGGAAGGGGTAAGGCATGTAAGTGGCGCGCGGTACACCGGGGAGATAGCATTTGATTTCCGGATCCAGAGTCAACCAATCCTTCTCGTTCTGTTTCTTTTTCGCCAGCGCTTCGGGCTTATAGGGAATTTCGCCGCCTTCCACCACGCCCAAGCCGGGCGGCACCGCGCCAACCGCGCCTAGCGCTAGGACTCCCGAGGCCGGTACCGGACCATATGGACCAGGGCGCAGCGCCATCGCCGGCCGCGCCAAGTGGGCCTCCAGATCGTAGTTGGCTTCATTCAGCGCCTGCCAGATTCCGTTCAAGTCGGGCTTGCCGGCCGGCCCGCGCGGTGCGCGATAAACCTGAGCGGCCAGCGGCATGACCGACGCTACGATGGCCGCGATGGTAGAGATTCCCATTGAGCCCTAGTTCGGGATTTTCTTTCGATACTCGGGATAAAGCGTTTCGGGTTTTCCAATGGCGGCGTCGCGCGGTACGCCGTACTTCTTGGTCATCTCATCGACGAAGGGATTCTTCTCCGGTAAATGGTGCGGAGCCGTTGGACCGACGCTTCCTTCATAGGCGGTGACACATGGCGGACCGATGGGCGGCTGCGGCGTCGCGCTCAATTGAAAGCTTCTCGACAAGATCCAGGGTTCGGCAAGATAGATCGGATCCTCGATGATCTCGAGAATCGTCAGCAGATCGCCATGGCGGTAAAAGCGCATCGTCGTCGTCGCTTCATCGCTCGATGGCGCACCGGTCTTTCGCAGGAACCCAGCCTTCATGTGGGTTGTATAGGTGACCAGCGTATTGCCTTCCCACGTTCCTGTGGTGAAACCGGAGCGTGTGTGCAGCGCATTTTCCGAAGGGTGTGGCCGGCCGTCCATCCAAATCGTCATCGGCGCGCGATCCTCCCAACCGCCGATGGTATAAGAGATCACATTTCCCTTGAGCGGATCCGTTTCGCTCCAGATCCGCAAACCAAATGGTCCTTGGACTAGATAGAAGGCCGGCCATCCTTGGCATTGGTGCTCCACCATCTCCAGTTGCGACTCGGAATAACTCAGCGCTCGAATCCGGCCCTCATCGCTTAAAGGAATTCCCGTGAAGTCCACCGGTAAGCCGTCGCCAGTAAGGAACTCATGGTTTCGTGGCGTCCAGCTGCCCGTCAATTCCACCTGCGCGAGTGCGCTCCGGCAGAGCGGCAGGCTCAGGATTAACGCGGCAACGGCCCAGTGGCAGGAATGGCTCATTTTGCAGTGCACGGCGTTGGATCCCATTTCGATCCGTCGGGCTCCTTCTTGAATTGTGAACTCGTGGTAAAGGGTTGGCGCAGAAACTGGGGATCGTCAACGACAGCAGTCACCAACAGCACTTGCCCTCCACCGGGGATCGGCGCGATATCGAAATATTCCGTTACGACCGCGTTCTCGCTGTAAGGAACTCCATTCTTTCGCAGATATCCGGAGCGCAGATTATTTGTCACTATTTTCAACGACGACGGCTTTTCCCATTGGGCGCTGGAATAACCTTGCCAGGTTCGCTCGCCCTGCGACGCCGGTGTTTCAGCGGGTGCATCGAAGTGAAAAAGCCGGGTCTGCGTGCCCGCATCGCTATCCACCCGCAGCGTATTGTCGTCCTGCCAGGTAATGTGAAACCGCGCAGCCAGCCGCATGAGGGCCGCAGCACCGTACGACTTGCATTGATTGCCCGAAGCTTCGTCGGCGGCCGGATCCCAGGCATCGGCGACCTTGCGAGCTTCCGGAGTCATAGGCACCGGCTGGTAATCGCCTTTGCGCGGCGTGATCATCCGAAAACGCCAGTCTTCCGTCACGAAAGCTACCCAATAACCTGTGATATCGATGGGCGCGGAAGCTTTCGCGGCGCTTGCGGCATACGCAGGCGTCTCCGCCGAAGAGAGCATCAGAGCCGCCACTGCAGCCATGAAAAAGACCCTCATTGCACTTTCTGATTCATGCTGCGATAAATCGCTTCGATGAAATTGTTGGTGGTCCACGGTCCGGTGTCTGACCCGTAACGGCGGATATATCCCCGAGCCGGCGAGGCCGCTTGAACCTGTTCCAACGTGAGGCCTTGTTTCATCAGATCCCGGACGCGGTCGCGAATAATCGTCACCATGTCGCGGTAATCCACAACGTCCAGCTGATCGCAAATGCGTCCGTGACCGGGAACTATCAGGGTGCCCTCTTCGCGCGATACGATCGGCACCGATGGAATGGCCGTGTCGACGAGCTTTTGCAAGGCTGCGATTTCGCCCTGAATGCTTCCGCCCTTTGCGATATCGATTACCGGAAAACGCCTGGTGTCAAAGACGTCGCCGGCCACGACAACATCAGACCGGCGAAAGAAGACAATTGCATCGCCATCGGTGTGCGCGGCCGGCTGATGGAAAATCTCAATGCCCTCGCCGTTCAGGTACATGTATTTTCGCGGCTGATTGAATGTTTCCGTGGGCCACGCGTCGACAGGATATGGGGAAGACCGCCCGCTCGGTCCGCTCATTCTCGTCAGCACCTGCTCCGCGGAAAGGATGGACGCGCCGCCTCCCAGGAAATTGGTGGCGAGACCCGCTCCGCCGTTTCCTGTAAACAGCGTCTGCCCGGCTTTTGCGACAGCGAGGTTGCCGCCTACGTGATCCGGATCGGCGCTGGTATTGATGACATAACGGATGGGCTGCGCCGTAACCTTCTTGATGGCCGCGACAACCGCGTCCGCGCTCGAAGCGGAACCGGAATCCACAACAACCACCCCGTCGGTTCCCACCTGAAAGCCGACGTTCCCGCCCGCGCCCGCAATCATATAAAAGTTCGGCCGCAGTTGAAGCACTTCGAGAGTAGCGCCGGAAGCCTGCGGTGCTGTGAAAACACCGAGAGTGACAAAGACGCCGGCTGCTATCGCGATGGTGCCGCTGAAAAGGCGCATGGTCTCGAACAATTCTACTCCTGTGACCGCGGGCCTAACGGTCACGAACTAACGGTCACGAACTACAGATAGGGAAACAAGCATGTGCTATGACGTCCAAATTCGAGAGTTCGTAATGAAATCCTGAATGAAACGATCGTCTCAAAGCCTTTTCATGTCTTTGATCCCTTTATCACCAGAGTCCAGGATGGGGGCGGGCGCATGGGCTCGGATGTCCGTACTCTTGCTCTCCGTCGGCTGCCTGCGGGCTAGGGGGCGGTGCGGCGAGAGAGAGCGGCGTTGAGGTGGGCGAGGGTGTGGCTTTGGATCTGGCGGTGTGCTTCTTCTCCGGTGCAGAGCTCGGCGATGGGGCGCATTTCGCGTGAAATCCAGGAGGCCTCGGGCGGGAGGGTGGCGGCGCGGAGTTGCTCGTGGGCCTGCTCAACGTCGTCCATGAAATGCAGGTGGTCGGCACGGGGCAGGACCACCATTTGCTTGGGTCCGGGAGTGCGGCGGTAGAGCTCGTGCATGCCGGCGATGGGAGTGAGGACGTCGTCCTCGGCGACGATGTAGAGGGTGGCCGGTGGGCGCGGCCATTGGAAACTGAGGGTGGCGGGGATAATTCCCGGCTTGGGATCGGACGCTCCGCTGGGGGCGAGCGCGACCACAGCCTGGATGCGCGTGTCGGTTTCGGGCAAGGCCAGGGCGGTCCAGCCGCCGAAGCTGTGGCCGACGATGGCGATGCGATCGGGATCGGGCCGGGCGGTACACGGAATCGCGCCGCCGAGCATGTAGTCGAGCAGGAAGCGGGCGTCGGGAACGCGGCTGGCGATGAAGGCTTCGACATTGCCGGCGATGTCCGGGGCGACGACTTCGGAATGATCGAGGGCCGCGACCTGGTGGCCGTGACTCGCGAGGTACGTGGTGAGGTAGGTGGCGGCGCGACGGTTGCCGCGGCTGTGGTGAGAGTAGAGGACGAGCGGCCACGCGCGGGGCTCGTCGGGGCACCAGATATCGCAGGTGAAGAGACGGTCGCGCGCCGGGTCGCGGGCTTCGAAGGTGTGGGTGCGGACGGCGAAAGGTCCGGAGGCGGAGGGTGGGGAGGCGGGGCTATTCATAAGCACCTGATGCCAGTCTAATGGACGGCCGCGACGCCCGGCTTCACGGACGTTTTGCGGGCACTCTTCCACTCGCTACCGAAAAAACTTACTGACGGGATCTACCCGTAGCGGACCGTTCCAAAAAGCCAAGTGATATAGTAATCGAGCGCCGTATCAGGCTCGACAATCATCATGGACTTGACCCACATCCATCTCTTACTGAATCATTTTCCGACCATCGGCTATCTCATCGGCGGCGGTTTGTTTGTGCTTTCCCTTATCGCGAAGAGCGACGATCTGAAGCGTGCCAGCCTGGTTGTTTTGCTGGGAATCGCGCTCATCGCGATCCCCACCTATATGAGTGGAAATGGCGCACAGGATGGCATCAAAGCCCTGCCGGGAATATCGAAATCGTTGATAGAAGCCCACGAAGCGGCTGCATTGGTGGCCATTGCATTCATGCTATTCACGGGAGCGTTTGCGTGGCTGGCATTGTGGCAATTCCGCCGCCTGCGACGCATACCGAGCTGGAATCTGACAGTGATCCTGGTTCTGACTCTGGTGTCGCTCGGGCTGATGATCCGCGCCTCCAATCTGGGCGGCGAAATTCGTCACGAGGAAATCCGGGCTGTCCAGGGCAAAGGCGCACCCGTCGCTTCGGCCGCCGCGGAAGGCCCCGCGCTGGGGCGCACCGTGGGATCGTTCGTTACAGACACCCCGTGGATGTGGCCCACTTGCGAAACTCTGCATTTCGTTGGCCTGAGCCTTTTGTGCGGCGTGGTGTTTCTGGTGGATCTGCGGGTTCTCGGAGTGATGAAGGGCGTGTCCTTCGCTTCCCTGCACCGTCTGTTGCCTTGGGCCGCGTTGGGATTCGGCGTGAACGTCCTCACTGGAATGTTGTTCTTCGTGGGAATTCCCGGCCAGTACATACACAATGCCGCCTTCTATTGGAAAATCGGATTGGTGATGCTCGCCGGGGCGAACGCCTTGTACTTTACGCTTTTTGATGAACCGTGGTCCCTGGGACCTGGCGAAGACGCACCGCTTACCGCCAAAATGGCCGCTGCGTCCGCCATGGTTCTGTGGATCGCTGTTATGTATTGCGGAAGCATGCTGCCATTCTTAGGCAACTCATTCTAGCCGGGCGTGAATCAGGAGAGGAGCGAATTCATGAGTTTGGTTGTCGGGACGATTCTCTGGGTGGTGGTGGTAACGGTTTTGATCGGGATTTTTGGCTACCTGATGGATAGAAGTACAGCCCGCCAGGAGCGCGAGGAATAACACATGCACGATTTTCTTGTTTTCCTCGAGCAGATGGAATTCAGCCAATGGGTGAAAGACGCCCCAACCGTTTGGGCATTTCCGACCATTCTCATCGTCCACACCCTGGGAATGTCCATCGTGGCCGGAGTCAGCGCCATGATCAGCCTGATTGTGCTGGGTTTCTGGCCCTCTGTGCCAATCAAGCCCTTCGAACGCGCGTTCCCGCTACTGTGGTTCGGGTTCGGCATAAACGCAGTGAGTGGAACCATGATGCTGGTTGCCGACGCCACCACTAAGCTCACGAGTCTGGATTTCTACATCAAGATGGCGTTCGTGATTGCGGGATTTTTTGTGCTGCTACGAATGCGTCGGCAGATCTTTGAGGATCCACAACTCGATAAGGCACCGGTGTCGGGCAACGCAAAGGTGCTGGCTTGGGCTTCGCTGGCTTGCTGGTTTGGCGCAATCACCGCCGGCCGCTTGCTGGCGTACGTCAAGTAGCCAAACTTAGTAAACGCAAATTACGGCTGGCTGCTCGGTGCGCCGCGGCCCTGGAAATTCGCCTGCAATAGATGCGTCAGCGTGTGGACGTAATGCAGTTTGCCGTTCTCGATACGAAAGAGGTGGGTGTCGGGTGCTCCACTGCCGCCTCCGGCTGATCCTGCGCCGAAAGTACAGTAGGCCACTACGGCTCCAATCGTCTCGTCGACGACGAAGTGGCGGTTCACAATGTTAACGCCGCTTGGTACGCCAACGTCGCAGGAATCCTCCGGAGTTCCCTTGCCGGTGCGCATGCCGCCCTCGGTGCGGTTGCAGGGGTAACCCCACGGCACCAAGTCCTTTTTCCCTTCGAGAAACGCATCCAGGTAAGCGTTCGCCGCGGACACCAACGTGTCGCGCGTGTCGCGCTTGGCAGCCGGAATGACGCCCCAATCCTCGGTGGACGAGTACTTGAGGTAGTTATCGGCGTTAAACAACCAGTAACCAGTTGTAGTCCACAGTATTTCGATTTCGGCAATCAGCGCGTGATTCACGCGCAGCCGCGTGCCGAGCACATAGGGGTTGGCCTTGTCGGCAACGATCACCTCCGTGAAAGTCTGACAGGTCGCAGTGTCCACAAGGCTGCGATGGTGGTCGATCTTCATCGCCTTCTTGATCAGGCCGTCGTTGATGTTCGTCGTCTTAAAGTTCTCGATGTACGCCAGTCCCTTCGCCAGCGGCAAGCCGCCGGTGTCGCCCTTGGCTTGAGCGGCTATGTAGAGATCGGCAGCAGCCTGGAGTCCTTCGCGCGTACAGGAGACTTGGGAGTAACTGAGGCCTGGGGCGAGCAGAAGGGCTGCGAACGCCGTCCATCTAAAAGTGAAACGATTCATCGGAAGTCCTCCTGGGATTGTAGCCGACCGTGCGCACCACGACTAGGGTACACAATTGCGAGCCGTTTGACTTTCGAATCAGGCGTGGCCGGGTTACAACCAAGGAAGCCAAAGGTGGTTCTCGTCGGCAGCAAGCACACAGGTCTTCGCGCCTTCGGGACGGCTATGACAGCGTTGTAGCGCCGCCGCGACCGCCGCTCACTTCAGGATGCCCGTGATTCAGGACTTCAGAGCTTTCTGATGGGCT
>PKZC01000330.1 GCA_003132905.1 Bryobacterales bacterium
CTGCTATTCGCATGGTCACTCCTGGACGGAACCTATTACCAACATACGCAGAAGATCCTATTTGAAAAACAAGTTGCGGAAGGGGATGATCCAGGGATCGCGAAACAGATTGCTCTTCCCGATCCCCCTCCGCGGCCGTCGGTTGCATTCCAGCTTCTGTCGAAGCCACCGAGGCCGCCAGCACGTGATCCTCTCCTCATTGGTGAGTTGGACGTGCCGCGCCTCGGTCTNNATTCAACTACGTCGGGACGGCTCCGCGGCGATTCGTGGCACGGGCCCGCTTAGCAGATGGTGCTCCCGGAGGTGAACCTCATTAAGCAGTTCATGCGCGATCATCAGCCCGGGTAGTGCGCCTAAATCTGTGCGCCCTGCCTGGGGATCGCAGATAACCGCAGACATCATTTGGGTAGTGCAATAAATCTATGTCCCTGGAAAAACTTTTACGGTCTTCGGTGAGCACGACAAATGTCGCAGGAACACACCATGGTAGTGTAGTGGCGAACTCCTACTACTGTTCCACGGGCGCGGTCGGCGCGAACGAATAACCTACCGAACAAATCAGTTTCGCTGTTCTCTAGGTATCGGCGTAGCGCATAGCTACATAGGTCTGCGACCTGCACCATTCCTGTGAGACTACTGTCCACGAAAAGCGGTGTCTCTATCAATCGCTTTACCTTTGTCCATAGAGTCCCCTTCCGATGAAAACCACGCATAAGTTGCGTGTGTTTTCTAGCAACCGTCTGGTTGTTGTCATGTACAAGAAGTCCAAAGTTCTTTTGTGAGTCAGTCTCTTCTGTATTTACCAAGAACTGTTCAAAACGCGATACAACTTGCTCAAACGCCTGCTCATCTATTGTGCATCCAGCCCGAGTTTCGTCAAAGTGAAGTTTGTCGATACACTCGGCAAATAATCTCGCATAGCCCCATCCAGCCACGCAATCAGCCACATCCCGAACTAAACCTACTCGCTCAGTGAACGTGAGATGTATGTAGGCTCGGGTATGAGCATACGTCTTCTTCTGTTGCTGATAGGACTTGCTGCGGCCAGGTTTTTGTAAGGCCAGGAGGTGTGTATTACGTTCTCGTTCGACTGCTGCCCTTCTAGCTGGCCAGGACAACCCCTCGAAATCTTGGATTCGCGACTGCTCCAAGTATTTTCGCAAGATCCACGCAGTGTGTAACTCTTTCTCTTCCAGCCCATAGCGCCTCATTATCGTCGCGATCTCATGGTCAGCATCGCGCCAACGCCAGATTGGAATGGAGATAGCAGCTAGGACAAAGTGAGAGGTATTTCCGGGGATATCGGGCGTTCCAGACTCATCAACGTAACAGATATGCACCTGCTACCTCCTTGACAAGGCTGGACCAAATTGTTTTAAAATTTAACGACTGGGCTTTTGGTGTTTTAAACCCCAAGTTGAGACGCTTGGCGACTCATCCCAGACGTATCTACACGATATCGTATATACGGGTTGCTGTCAACATAATTCTTACAAGTTGTCTGATTGCAATGACTTGCTGATTTTTGACCAATGTGCTTGAACAGCCTTCCGTGATGCGTCACTCCGCTGTTCCGCCGTCATATTAGCAGCCCTAGCGGTACCACCGATCTTTCCGCCTTTCGCCCCTTGCTTCCTAAAAAAGTCCAGAACCTCTGGCGGTAGCCGCTTGAAGGCATGTATCTGCCTATCGAGAAGGCCGAAATGGTTCTGAAGCTTCTGCTCGAAGGCAACTCGGTTTCGACCGTGGAGCGCGTTACCGATGTCCATCACACGACCATCCTGANNTCGGCAAGAAGCAAAAGCGCGTGCGGCCTGAAGATGACCAGAACCTTGGCGACGCCTATACCTTCGTTGCAATCGAGCGCCACACGAAATTGGTTCTCAACATCGCGATGGGCAAGCGCGACCAGTACACCACGAACGCGTTTGTTGAAGGCATCCGCCACGCCACGTCGCGCGGTCACTTCCAGATCACAACCGATGGTTTCGCCCCGTATCGCTCCGCCATTCCCACCACGCTGCATGACCGGCTTACAGGCTTTGCGGCGCTCATCGAGGTCTATCGCGCCGGTACCGAAGGCGAAGCCCGCTACAGCCCCGCTGAAGTACAGTCCGTGGAGGTGGTCCCAGTTTGCGGCAATCCCGATCCTAATCGTATCTGCACATCAATTGTCGAGCGCAGCAACTTGAGCACGCGAATGAGCAATCGCCGATTCACCCGCCTAACTAACGCATTCAGTAAGAAATGGGAGAACCACTGGGCCAGCGTTGCCTGCTGGTTCGCCTTCTATAATTTCTGCCGCGTTCACAAGTCGCTGCGAGTTACGCCAGCTATGGCCGCTGGGATCGCCGATCATGTGTGGAATGTGCGGGAACTATTGGAAGCCGCCTGAATGCGACTGCTGATGCACAAATTAGTTGCCTGGAGTAATAATCCTCTTGAGCCTGTCGCCAGCATGCCAGTCCTTGTCGCCTTCCAGCGTGCTTCGAGGGAATGTGGCATCAAAAAAATCCCACACGCCACTCGTGTCGTCGTAATAGCTTGCTTCAACCCGCAAGGCACGCACCCATTGCTTGTCTACCAAATGAAGTCTAAACTTCTCAACAAATACTCCATTGATGGCACGCATAAATATGCTAAACTGCATCGGCGCTGTTCCCGGCATGAAGGTGTACAAGTTCCTGATGTATCCCGTATACCGCTCGCGTAGCGGAAATGAAAAATCCCTCTCGGCGTTACGATAACCCTCTATCGTGAGTTGATTCGCGGTTATGAGGCGCTGTACCTCATTGCCGTCGATGACCTGAATGGTTACGGCGGATAGCGGCTCCTTACCTTCGCCCAGAAGGCTCACCAGGGCAATACCGTTGGCCACTCTAATATCTACATAGCAAAAGGTGTGGCCCCCAGTTTCCACCGCGAGCATCCTGCTAGCCGTCTTCAGGTTATTCTTTGACAGCCCAAGCAAATTCTCCATGGCTTCCATGGTTGAAGCAAATTGTCTTCTCTCTTGTTTTCGGTTGAAATCGTCCTGCCATCGGATGGCCGCTTGTTCTTTATCGTGCTCGTCTCTGTCTCTGCTGATGGCCTGAATCTCGAATATTACAAACGCCCCCTCGATAAGAATCCATATCACCTTTTCGGTGACCGTAAAGTACTCCGCTCTAACTGCCATGACGACCCCAGCTGCGGCAAGCCAAGCAACGGCGTATCCGGGCGGAGGGGGGAACTGATACCAGTAAAAGATGAGACCAATAAGGGGGGCCTGGAACACCTCCGCCCAACGACTGTAATCGATGCTGTGCAGTGCTGCCTTGGAAATAATTTGCCCAAGGCTCTCATCATCGCCAAAGGCTATCACAGGTGGTCGGCGGGCGCACAGATTTAGCGCACTACCCATTATGAAGCTACACAAACGCAGCGTAAAATCATTCTCGTAACAACTGGGGCATAACCCTCAGGGCGTCACTGGTTCTCCTGCCAAGTTATATGTTCTAAACACCCTTCGATCGGCACATCAATTGCACGCTCCCGGTTAGCATGCAAATCCGCATCCATGGGCGGGGAGGACAAGGTGTAGTATCGGCGGCTGAAATGCTTTCCGTTGCTGCTTTTCTCGAAGGGCGGTACGCCCAGGCATTCCCAAGCTTCGGCTCGGAACGCATGGGAGCGCCTATTACGGCGTTCTGCCGCATTTCCAACAACCCCATTCGGGTGCATGAGCCGGTGGCACAGCCGGACACCCTGATTATTCAAGATCCCACACTGCTGCATCAGGGCAGCTTGTTTGACGGGCTCCAGCCAGATGGATACGTGCTTGTCAACTCATCACGGAATTTGGACGAACTGGGCATCGGTTCCTATGTCGGGAAGTTACCTCCGGGTCATGTGGTGGCGGCGCCCGCCACGGAACTGGCGCTGCGCTACGTGGGCAGGCCCTTACCCAATAGCACGCTTCTGGGCGCTTTTGCGGCGATGACGGGTGAATTACGACTGGAGTCCGTGCTGGCGGCCATCCGCCAGAAATTCGCAGGCAAAATCGGAGAAGCCAACGCCGCAGCTGCACAGGCCGCCTACGACCTGATTTCGCAGAGCCAGACACGTGAGGAGATCCATGTGGAAGCAGATTGAAGGCTCGCGCGCGGTAGCGGAAACGGTGGCCATGTGCCGGCCGCAAGTGATCTGCGCTTATCCCATCACGCCGCAGACGCACATCGTGGAGGGGCTGGGAGAAATGGTGAAGTCGGGCGCGCTGGCCGGCTGCGAGTTCCTGAACGTGGAATCGGAATTCGGGGCGCTTTCAGTGGCTATCGGAGCTTCGGCCGCCGGCGCGCGCTCCTACACCGCCACCGCAAGCCAAGGGCTGCTGTTCATGGCGGAAGCGGTCTACAACGCGGCCGGGCTCGGACTTCCCATCGTGATGACCATCGGTAACCGCGCCATTGGCGCGCCTATCAACATCTGGAACGATCATTCCGATTCCATGTCGATGCGCGATTCAGGGTGGATCCAGTTGCACGCCGAGAACAACCAGGAGGCCGCGGACCTGCACATCCAGGCGTTCCGTTTGGCCGAAGAGCTTTCCTGTCCAGTGATGGTGTGCATGGACGGCTTCATACTCACGCACGCTTACGATCGCATTGATATCCCGCTGCAGCAGCAGGTGGATGACTGGCTACCGCCCTTCGAGCCAAGGCAAGTGCTGGATCCGTTGGCGCCCGTATCGATTGGAGCCATGGTGGGGCCAGAGGCCTTCAGCGAAGTGCGTTACCTGGCGCATTACAAGCAACTGCAGGCGCTGGAACGTATCCCGGAGATCAGCCGCGACTTTTTCGCAACGTTCGGCCGCGAATCCGGCGGGCTGCTGCGGCCTTATCGTACGGAAGGCGCCGACACCATCGTGGTGGCGCTGGGTTCGGTAAATGGCACCATTCAGGAAGCCGTGGATGAACTGCGGGCGGACAACGTCGCCATCGGCTCCCTTAGCATCTGTTCGTTCCGGCCATTTCCATTGGAAGCGGTGGGAAGAGCGCTCAGCGGCGCTAAGCGCGTAGTGGTAATCGATAAATCCCTCGCGCCAGGTTTGGGCGGGATGCTCGCGACCGACGTACAGATGGCGGTCTCGGCCCGGCAACAGCGTGTTTATACAGTCATTGCGGGCCTGGGTGGACGGGCCATCACCAAAGCTTCGCTGCTGAAACTGTTTCGCCAGGCCAGAGCGGACGCACTCGAAAATGTGACGTTCCTGGATCTCAATTGGGACATCGTCAACCGGCAACTGGCGCGCGAGATGGCGACGCGGCGATCCGGGCCGGCGGCCGAGAGCATTTTGAAGGATCTCGGGGCGCTGCGGTCATCGAGAGTGGTCTAGGAGCAACGATGCCGTTTCATCAGATCAAGTTTTATCAGACCGGAACCTTCACGGTCGGCAACCGGCTGCTCGAAGAGTCCGACCGGACGGTGCAATCGGACGTAAAGCGCTCGAACGCCCTGAACAGCGGGCACCGGGCTTGCCAGGGCTGCGGTGAAGCGCTCGGCGCACGCTACGCGGTGGACGCAGCCATGCGGGCCTCGGGCGGCAATCTGATAGCTGTGAATGCCACTGGATGCCTGGAAGTGTTTTCGACTCCCTACCCCGAGACATCGTGGCAGATGCCTTGGATGCATTCTCTGTTCGGTAATGCTGCGGCGGTGGCCGCTGGCGTTGCGGCGGCGATGAAAGTCCAAGGACGCACCAACGTGCGGGTGATCGCGCAAGGTGGCGACGGCGGGACAGCAGACATCGGCATGGGTTGCCTTTCCGGCATGTTCGAACGCAACGATGACGTGTTGTACATCTGCTATGACAACGAAGCGTACATGAACACTGGCGTGCAACGCTCCGGCACTACTCCGGCCGGCGCCCGCACGGCTACCACACCTTCAGTAGGCTCGAAACCCGGCAACACCTTTGGACAGGGTAAGAGCGTCCCTCTGATCGCGATGGCGCATGGGATCCCTTACGTCGCCACGGCGTCGGTTGCGAACCTGCACGATCTGGAATACAAGGTGGAGAAGGCGATCCCCATTCACGGCGCCCGCTACATCCACATTCATGTTCCTTGTCCGCTCGGCTGGGGATCGGAACCCCACGACACCATCAAGGTTGCGCGAATGGCGGTAGAGAGCGGGATGTTCCCGTTATTCGAAGCCGAGTTTGGAGAAGTAACCGAGCGCACCGCGATCCGCCGGAGACAACCGGCCGAGGAATATTTGAAAATGCAGAAGCGCTTTGCGCACTTGTTCCGTCCGGTACGGGATGAAGAACGCATTGCGGCGATTCAAGCCATCGCGGATCGGAACATACGGCGTTTTGGGCTGGAGAACGGAGCCGCGTCATGACCAAACCATTTGCCATTACGCTCGACGTTGGTTCCAGCCTCGCCAATCACACCGGGTCGTGGCGGACCGAGCGGCCAGTCTACGTGGACCGCTTGCCGCCCTGCAATCATGCCTGCCCGGCCGGCGAGAACATCCAAGCCTGGCTGAATCACGCCGAAGCAGGCGACTATTTCGAAGCGTGGAAATCGCTGGTGGAGAACAATCCCCTGCCCGCCATCATGGGCCGCGCCTGCTACCATCCGTGCGAAACGCATTGCAATCGGGCGCAACTCGATCAGCCGGTAAACATCCACGCGGTGGAGCGGTTCTTGGGCGACGAAGCCATCCGACGCGGGTGGCAATTCGATGCCGCCACGCAAGCATCCGGCAAACATGTCCTGGTTGTCGGATCGGGGCCGTCGGGTCTGTCCGCCGCTTATCACCTTTCGCGATCGGGCCATAAGGTAACTATTTATGAAGCAGGCCCCGCCGCCGGAGGCATGATGCGTTTCGGCATTCCCCAGTACCGCCTGCCGCGCGAAATCCTGAACGCCGAGATCGCCCGGATTGAGAACATGGGCGTGAAGATACGCCTCAACACGCGAGTAGACGATCTGGCGAGTGTCCTCGACGGCAAGGAATTCGACGCCATATTTCTGGCGGTTGGCGCGCACGTTTCCAAGCGCGCTTTTATTCCCGCCCGAGATGCCAGCAAGATCCTGGATGCCCTTGGCGTACTGCGCAGCGTGGACGGCGGGAAACCTCCGGAGCTGGGACGGCGTGTCCTGGTGTATGGTGGCGGCAACACGGCGCTCGATGTGGCGCGTACGGCCAGGCGATTGGGCGCCACCGAGACCTTGATTGTCTACCGCCGCACGCGCGAGAAAATGCCCGCGCACGATTTCGAAGTGCAGGAAGCCATCGATGAAGGCATCCAGTTCAGGTGGTTGTCGACCATCAAGGAAGCCGGCGAATCCAGCTTCACGGTGGAGAAGATGCGCCTGGACGAAAAGGGATTTCCGCAGCCCACCGGAGAATTCGAAACCATCGAAGCGGATTCATTAGTGCTGGCACTGGGACAGGATGTGGACTTGAGTTTCCNNTCGCGGGCGGCGACATGGTGCCTGACGAGCGCACGGTGACGGTGGCGGTGGGACACGGGAAGAAGGCCGCGCGAAACATCAATGCCTGGCTAAGCGGTGATGTCTATCAACAGCCTCCCAAGCACGAAGTGGCGGCCTTCGACAAGCTCAACGCCTGG
>PKZC01000043.1 GCA_003132905.1 Bryobacterales bacterium
CCCCTGGCTCATTGGGTAGCCGCGGTCATTGGGTGGATATCTGGTTCGTCAGGACTCGTGGCAATTTGGTTGAGCGCCATAGTAGCTGTGTACGCTGCTTATTATTCGATCGGGCGACTCGTTCTAATCGGATCACCATTCATTGCGGCCCCTCTCTTCTTAGGCATTTTTTTGCTGCTTGCGAAATCGCACGCTCAAATTGGATGGGAAATAATCGGAAATTTCTTTTATCCGCAAATTGTAGGGTTTGCCGTCTATTTTGGCTTAATCTTTTGGCTCGCGCGGCAGCGGACAGAGAGGGTTTATCCAGCACTTCTCGTGGGGATTCTGAGCCCGATCGTTTATCTAATACAGCCAATTTCAGGCGTTCACCTGACTGCTTCGGTTGGCTTGTTCCTAATTGTTGAGGCGGTTTGCATTTGGGCAAAACAACACAGGCTCAGCCTCATTCATATTGCCGGTGCGGCTTCTGTTGGTGCGGCCGGACTTGCGACTCTAGCGTTCGAGCCCAAGGTCAGGGTAATCATACTCATAGCCGGCAACAANNCCTGTGCGTTGCCATGTCTCTCACAAATTTGACCTTGGCTATGAGGCACCATTCAACCGATCAGGTCGATCGGATTATAGGATCTGCCGGCGTAGCGGCAGGGGTGCTAATGCTGCTTCAATATCTCGCATTTGTCACGCTGGGTTCAGGTTCACCATACGCGGTTAAAAAACATGTTTTCATTGTCGTGACGATTGGTGCCATCAACCTTGNNTCACTGGCGGCTGTAGCTTTTGCGTTTCTGGCGACAGTGACTATCCTCTGGCGAAGTGGCGGGTTGAATTTGGAACCATTTCTTCGTCTGCAACGATTCGCAACGTACTATGCTGAAACAAACAAAAATTTTCGACCTGGGCAGACCGCTGTATCATCCTCCGCTCCTGCAACCATCGGCTTTCTTGTTTCCACCACCATCCTCAAATTTCCGGTGCGGCAAGCGATAGATGAGTTCGCGCTCGGCGCAGCCGACCACAAAGAAAAATATCTATTAATTGATCGTCCAGCTGACGCCCTCCCATGTGATGAACTCGGCGGGAATATATACTATGAAGTGGTTCTCTCTTCCTGCCTGGATAGAGTTCCCCTCGGGACTCCTCTTACGTTTAATGATGGTGGAACCGGGCTGCGCTTTATCGGCGCCGGGTGGTCCGCGCCAGAGCCGTGGGGCATCTGGGGGACGAATCAATCAAAAATCGTACTCACTCTTCCGCCAAAAGATTATAAATTAACCGCCAAGGTCAGCGCCTTTCTCAACCTGAGCCATTCGCACCAGGCGTTTAATGTCAGTGTGAACGGTCACTACGTGACGACATGGACATTTGCCTTGAGCGATNNTAGTATCGCCCATGGAATTCGGCGGCAGCGTTGATCCACGAAAGCTCGGCATCGGCCTGATCAGCATCATGATCGAATGAGCGCATAATTGTCAGGTACGCTCGATTCAACACGACGGTAGAAGGCGGTTAAGGCATTAGCGATGCACCGTATTCTAAAAGATGGCGGCATAGCCGTGTTTAACGAGCCGGGGCCAAACCACTCGTCACACCAAAATTCTCAGTAAGAAATGAGAGGGCACGGCGTCATCGAGAACGATATCGTAATTGAAGACATTGACGGTATGGCGACCACCCTAGGCTTCCATCCGGCTAAAATTGCCTATTTCGCCGCTTCTCCGCTTATCACCAATATTCCAACATTTACAAAAATGTTGCGCGCAAGGAAAGATGAAAACTCCTCCAGATTTATTGCAGGAACCCTCGAAAATATTAGCCTCTTTTTCTTCCAAAAAACCAGAATCCCAGACGGCAGTGACATTGCATTTCTCGCAGGAAAAACAGAGATAGGAAGCGTTGAGCGCCAAAGCGGCAAACTTTCTGTTTCCGCAAATTGGGAAAACTTTGAAGCCGCTTGGTTACCGTATGGTCAGTCCAAAACTGGAAGCGTCTCGCTTGGCATTAGAGTGGATGAAGAAGGTGCTCTACGTGATGTAGAAAGGATATTCCTTTCTGAGGCTTCCATACAGCCGGGAACCAAAAGAGCAACAACGGTAATGATTTCACCAGAGATTACGTCTCGAGGGACGGTCCACATCAGACACTTGGTATAAGATGCAATAAACGATAGGCTCATGTCATTCCGCGAACACTGCTTTTTGGCGATTCCAGTGATCGAGACCGGGCGGATGCTTGGGGCCACGATCGGTGCGTTAAGGGGGGGCGGATTGCAAGAGCCTGCGGCTGACAGGGAGGCTGCTGCACTTGAACCGCTCTTCGAAGTGCGGCAGGGGGTCTGCCTTCAATGGGGCNNGAGCCGCTGGCAAGACTCGAAGCTCGTGTCGGACCGGGGGAGTCATGAAAGTCGTCATTTTAGCAGGCGGGCTGGGGACGCGGATTTCTGAGGAAACAGCGATCAAGCCTAAGCCAATGGTTGAGATCGGAGGTCGACCGATCATCTGGCATGTTATGAAGATCTATAGCCATTACGGCTTTCGAGACTTCATCGTATGCCTCGGGTACAAGGGCTATGCGATAAAGGAATACTTCTCGAACTACTTCCTTCACATGTCGGACGTCACGTTTCATATGGGAGAGAACCGGATGGAGGTTTTGCGCGAGACGGCCGAGCCGTGGCGCATAACGCTCATCGACACCGGTGATCAAACGATGACCGGCGGGCGTCTCAAACGCNNTATTTAGTAGATGAGCCAGTTTTTGCCCTTACTTACGGTGATGGCGTCGCGGATATCGATCTTTCAAAGGAAATTGCGTTCCACAAGAACCATGGACGTCTCGCGACCGTGACAGCCGTGCGGCCAGCAAAACGATTTGGCTCAATCGCCCTCGATGGTGACAAGGTCGCAGGATTTCAAGAAAAACCTGAGGGTGACGGAGGCTGGATCAATGGTGGGTTCTTTCTGCTGTCTCCGAAGGTTGGTGAATTCATCGAAGGAGATCACACCGTCTGGGAGCGAGAGCCAATGGAGGCTCTCGCGGGTCGCGATGAATTGCGGGCGTATGTGCATCATGGCTTTTGGCACCCAATGGATACGCTGCGTGACCGGACCTACCTAGAAGAGGAATGGACAGCCGGCCGGGCGCGCTGGAGGATTTGGTGATCGAAAAAGAGTTTTGGCTTGGCAAACGAGTATTCCTGACCGGACATACGGGTTTCAAGGGTGCCTGGATGTCACTTCTTTTGCGCAGTCTAGGAGCGGAAGTTCATGGATATGCGCTGCCTCCGGAAGACGATGAAGGCATCTTCGTCGTCGCGCATGTGATGGACGACGTTCATCACTGCATAGGTGATATCCGCAATTTGGATTTCCTGCGCGCGGCTCTCAAAGAGGCGCAACCTTATGTCGTCATCCACATGGCTGCCCAGTCAATTGTGCGCCGCTCTTATGCAGCGCCGATCGAGACATATGCCACTAACGTAATGGGGACCGTAAATCTCTTGGAGGCGGTTCGCCACGTCCCGACAATCGCGGCCGTTGTGGTCGTCACCAGCGACAAATGTTACATGAACGTCGGATGGCCATGGGGATATCGCGAATCCGACATTCTTGGCGGTCACGATCCTTACAGTAACAGCAAGGCTTGTGCGGAACTTGTTACTGCAGGTTACCGCAGTAGTTTCTTCCATGCGATCGGCGCGACCCGCATTGCTACTGTTCGAGCAGGCAACGTGATTGGAGGAGGCGATTGGGCGCAGGACCGACTCGTGCCCGATGCCATGCGCGCCTTTTTCGCCGACGAGGCGCTCCATATTCGCAATCCGCAGTCAGTAAGGCCTTGGCAGCATGTACTTGATCCTATTTTGGGCTATCTCATGCTGGCGCGGCGTCTTGCGGAAGGAGAACCGGAGTTCGCTGACAGCTGGAATTTCGGGCCGAACATNNATGCGGGTGAACGAACGGTTCGGGATGTCGCCGACACCATCGTGCGGCTATGGAGCGGATCTGCCCGCTGGGTCAAGGATGGTGGCGATCATCCTCACGAAGCAAGCTATCTCAAACTTGACTGCTCTAAGGCACATGCGAAGCTCGGTTGGCATTCGTTGATTGATTTCGAGCAGGCTTTGCAGCTAACGGTGGAGTGGTATGGTGGACTTAAGAAGCGCGACGATATGCGGGCAATGACGCTCAGCCAGATTGCCAGGGTTGCCGGCAGTAGGGTTGCGGAACCTTCGAACGTGTGAGACGTCGGCGCTAAATCTCTGTTCGCTATAAAAGTTGAAAACGCGTAATCGATGTGGCTGCTTGCATAAAACTTGCTTGGGCACCAGCAACTCTTCCCCGAGTTGGAGCGGTGGAGAAGACAGATGGTTCTAGGTGCGTTGACTGAAATTAAAAGCTGCGAAGTTTGCGGCAATAGAGAACTTCATCGAGTGCTGGACCTCGGAAACCACCCGATGTGCGATGACCTTGTTCCTTTGAATGATACACGCGTGTGCAAGGAATATCCAATCGACATCCTATATTGTGATAGGTGCCGGACGGCCCATCAGCACTTCCAGATTCCTAAACACAAGCTATTCCCTCCAACATATCACTACCGCGCTCGGCACACCGTAGATGTGCTAAACGGCATGCAAGATCTTGTTGCGGTCTGCGACGAAAAGCTCGGTAGTCTTCAGGGCAAGAGGGTTCTCGATATAGGCTGCAATGACGGGAGCTTGCTTACATTCTTCCGCGACAAGGGCGCGCTGACTTTCGGGATAGAGCCGACGGGCGCCGCGGCCGATGCCATCGAACGTGGCCACGTGGTGTTGAATGAATTCTTGACTAGCGCGGTTGCTCAACGGTTTGTAAGTGAATTTAACCGACCCGACGTAATTACATTTACAAATGTGTTCGCGCACATCGAAGATCTTGCGGATGTCGTCCGCTCATTGAAGATTCTTTCCCACTCGGGAACCTTACTTGTCATTGAAAACCATTATCTCGGCGCAGTTATCGAGAAAAATCAATTCGATACTTTTTATCATGAGCACCCTCGCACATATAGCTATACGTCGTTTTCGTACATTGCCAACTCTTTGGGGATGCATATAGCAACGGTCGAATTCCCAATTCGTTATGGTGGCAACATCCGAGTCCTTATGCAAATGTCTAATAGTACGTCCGCAAAGCATGATCGCTGGGACGAAATTTATGCGCGCGAGGCATCATTCGAAACTGGCCTGGTGAATCTCGCGGCGAAGGTGGAAACTTGGCGTGTGAAAAAGCGCTTCGAACTCGATACCGCAGTGGCCGCGCACGGCAAGCTCGCCGCAAAAGCATTTCCTGGGAGAGCCGCTATTTTAATTAAACTACTGCAGTTAGATGAGAGCATGATTTCCGCTGTTTACGAAAAGCCAACATCCGGTAAAATTGATCATTTTGTGCCGGGAACGCGCATTCCAATCCGGTCGGATGATGAGTTCTTTGCCAAGTCGGCAGTGGGCCCTGTCGTGAATTTGGCTTGGCACATCGCCGCCGAGATCCACTCCTACATGCGCGATCACGGCTATTCTGGGGAATTCATTGACATCATCTCACCGCGCGATTTTGTGGATAACAGGTGAGTGTCGGCATACTTGGATCGGGGTTTGGCCTCTACGGCTACCTTCCCGCTTTGAATGGTCTTGGCGAACGCGTACTCCTGCCGGAGCGCTATCGCGATAAACTACTTGGGCGGGACGATGTTCGGCATCTGGCGTCTGACGTGGAGTGGGTCACTGATGATGAAATTGTCCTTGCGCGCTCCCATGCTTTGATCATCAGCCGCCGGCCTGTCGATCAGATGAATTTGGTTCGACGGTTGCACGACTTCCCTGGAATCAATCGACTGCTCTTGGAGAAGCCGATTGCTCCTCAGCCCGCTGAGGCGGCTGAAATGCTTGCAATTTTGGACCGCGGCGGCAAAGCTATACGCGTTGGCTTCACCTTCCGTTATATGCCTTGGGCTCGAGAATTAGCGGATTGGCTGGCGCGCACCGGGGCGGNNATTATGCGGCCGGACTCGACAATTGGAAGCGGCTTTGGAGGCATGGTGGCGGCGCACTGCGGTTTTATGGGATTCACCTAATAGCGTTGCTTGCCGAACTAGGATACACGAACGCAATTTCGAGCGAAGTGCTTGCCTCCAATCAGGATGAAGCTGAAAGCTGGGAGGCAGTGATAGCCGGACCTGGGCGCGCCAATTGTCATGTTCGGGTTGACAGCAATGCAGACGAGAAAATCTTTTTGGCGGCCGGGAGTGATAGTACCTCGGTGCCCCCATGGACGAGGCGACTATCCGATCCTTTCGACGAATCCCCCCTTCATGCTAAACTGGATCCACGTGTTGGTATCCTGTCGCAACTATGCGTATCGCTTCTTCAAGGTGCGGGTAGCTTTCCATCTTGGTACCGCGATTCGGTCGATCTTTGGAGTGCCATCGAAAGGCAGACATCGTACAGTTTGTACTAATAAATTATGAAATATTCGCGTTGGCAAAATTGCGGCGAATGACTAGGAGGGCAAATCGATGCAGAGCAACGAGGTTTCGCCTCCTAACAAGGTGGCCCCCGACTTGCGGACGGTACAGGTTGCGTCAATGGGTCCAAAGACGATCAGCGTCGTAACGCCGTTCTATAATGAGGAACAGAGCATTGTCGAATGCGTCGAGGCGGTGCGCACTGTTTTCCGCGAAAAGCTGCCGGAGTATCAACTAGAGCACATTTTTTGCGACAACTGCTCGACTGACGGAACTCTGGAAATCCTAAAAGGGATTGCGAG
>PKZC01000120.1 GCA_003132905.1 Bryobacterales bacterium
TTTAGACACGGTCTGTTAAGGCCTGCTTATCAATTGAAGTTGAGGTAGACGGCAATATCGGCCAATCGGGACTCGTCCGGGTGAAAGGAATTGGGCCTCCCGTGCCCAGATCGTGATCGTAGTGAGAACTTGTGAAAGTGGAGAAGGAACCTAGCCGCGCCTGCTTTCGCTTCTATGCCGAACTGAACGACCACCTTCCACCAGACCAACAGTACAAAACTCTAGAAAAAGCCTTCTTCACGTCTAGCACCGTGAAGGACATGATTGAGAGTCTTGGCGTGCCCCACACGGAAATCGATTTGATTATTGCAAACGGCCAATCGGTCGATTTTTCGTATCTAGTTAAACATGCCGATCGGATCGCCGTTTACCCGATCTTTGAGTCCTTCGACATCACTCCGGAGCAGCGGCTCCGGCCTCAGCCACTCCGGAATCCGAAGTTCATACTCGACGTGCATTTAGGAAAACTCGCGGCATATTTGCGTATGCTCGGATTCGATGCCGAGTACGGGCGTTCGTTCACGGATGCGCGGTTGGCGCAAATCTCCGCCAGCGAACATCGAATCTTGCTGACGCGCGATCGTGGCCTGCTCAAGCGCGGCTCTTCACGCATGGCTACTGGGTCCGAGAAACCAACAGCCGCCGCCAAATAGCGGAAGTCATGAACCGATTTAACTTGGCTCTCGCCATTCGTCCGTTTACGCGATGCATGGCGTGCAACGGCGCACTAGAGCCGGTCTCGAAAGAGCAAGCGCAAAACCTGATTCCCAAGCGTTCGTTAGAACGATACGAAGAATTTCATCGTTGTGAGCAGTGCGGCTGCATCTATTGGAAAGGATCGCATTACGCCCGCATGCGTCGTTGGGTCGAAGAATTGGCCCCCGAGTAGGTGCACGCGAACGATAACCCACGGGCACTACGAGGAGCACCTGGCGATCAAACATCGATTGGCGTCATCTTCGCGGGGCAGCCGCCAGACTTGGCCGGGCAAGTTCCCCCATTTATCCGGCGACCTGGCAGATGGAATTTGAGTTGCACTGATCGGGTCAGGTTTGATTGTCTTCCGCCGATTGGAACGCAAGAACAGGAGGACTTGCTTCATGGGACTGCCAAAGCTTTTCACCCGAGAAGTCTTCATCCGTCTTGAGGGCGACGAGACGCTTGCAACAACTGTGAAATACGGACGCCTCTATTCGAAAACGGAAGAATTTAAAGTGAATTGGAAAGCTTCGTCGACACTCCAGGAGAGCGTATCGCCCACCGCTACGTATCTTGTCCCACCGGCGACCATGCCGCCCAAAAAGCAAGGTGCGTGAGGCCGCCCTGAGTGTAATTACCCATCCAGATTGAGCAATTGTGGGTCGTCCGAGCAAGGAGAACGAGAAACATGATCTCTCCATTACAGATTGAATTTCATAACACTCCACCTCTAGAACCTGTTGAATCGCGTATCCGGCAGGAATTGGCGGAGTTCGAGAAGTTCTACCACCGGCTGACAAGCTGCCGTATAGACGTGGAGGCTCCCGAACACGAACGCCGTGGCAGCGTGTGCAAGGTCCAAATCGATTTAGGCCTTCCTACGGAAGATGCAAAGGCGTGGGCGGAGCTGCAAGGCCTCACAGCCGGACAAGGCGCGGAGCACATGCTGGTGAATGCTCAACGCAAAGATGCCGCCATGGCGGTACACGCAGCTTTCAATATCGCGCGCCGCCGTCTAAAGGACTTGGTGACTATACCTTCGAAACACGCGTGAGCGGTAAATCCTCTGAATGTTGCTCACAGGCTGTGGGAGGGAGTCGCTATCACGTTCCCAACCGTCCCGTGGAATCTCAACTGCTCACACAAGGGGGGACTGTTCTGCCCCGGCTTTCGACGGCCTTAGGGCCGACAACAGCATATTGTCCCACGTCGTGATGTGTAATTCCCTAGATGTAGCCGGGCTTAATCGCACATCTCGAAGAACTGGAGGTTGTCATGGGAAAAGGAGCTAGTGCAGGTTCTTGGATTGCCGGCGTCGGCGTGGGCGCCGGATGGATGTATCTGATGGATCCGGATCGCGGTCGGGCTCGGCGTGCGCTACTACAAAACAAGGCCACCAGCGCCTATCGTGAGGTTTGGACGTCGGTAGAGAAGGCTCAGGCCGACTTAGCGAACCGCGCGCATGGTTTGCTCGTAGAGGCAAAATCCGCGCTGCAGCNNCGAACCCGTAGAAGAAGATCAACTCGTGGCCCACGTGCGCGCCAAACTCGGCCGGCTGGTATCGCATCCGCACGGGATCGACGTGTTCGCACATGACGGCGAGATCACCCTGAGGCCAGACAACGCAGGCGGCGTTCATCAATAACTTCGAAGAGCTCAGGTTCCTCGCTTAGCTCGGTGAGTTGAATAGCTAGAGATTTCAGTGCGGTGGAACTTCCTATAACTATTCTATCGTGCCACCACCCAATTCTCGCTTCGTGGCACTCGTATTGCTGTCGAAGGGGCGGGAACAGTATGGGGGTTCTCGGTGAGTTTCCGGCAAGGGT
>PKZC01000367.1:0-197 GCA_003132905.1 Bryobacterales bacterium
GAATCCAAGACCACTGAGACCGTGCTCGAAATCGTTGAGGGCATGCAATTCGATCGCGGCTTCATTTCGCCCTATTTTGTGAGTGATACCGAAGCCATGAAGGCCGCGCTGGACGATCCGCTTATCCTTCTACACGAAAAGAAGATCAACAATATGAAGGATTTCCTGCCGCTCTTGGAGCAGGTGGTGCAAGCCGG
>PKZC01000367.1:248-21388 GCA_003132905.1 Bryobacterales bacterium
TGCTCCAGGACATCGCAATTCTAACCGGCGGACAACTCATCGCCGAAGAGTTGGGCATCAAGCTCGAAAATGTGACCATGGAACAGCTTGGCAAAGCCAAGCGTGTCGTGATTGACAAAGATACAACAACGATCGTCGGAGGAGCGGGAGAAAAGTCGGCGATCGAGGGCCGCTGCCGCGAGCTTCGCAAGCAAGTTGAGGAGACCACCTCGGACTACGNNGACTACGACAAGGAGAAGCTGCGGGAGCGGCTGGCAAAGTTGACTGGTGGAGTTGCCGTGATTCGCGTCGGCGCGCCATCGGAGAGCGAGGCCAAGACGCTGAAAGAAGCCTTTGAGGACGCTATCAGCTCCACGAAAGCCGCTATCGCCGAAGGAGTGCTGCCTGGCGCGGGATTGGCTTTGCTGCGAGCGATCGATGCCGTGGACGCTGAGGAGGCCAAGGCGCAAGAAGACGAAAAGACGGGTTTGCGGATTCTGAAAAGAGCGCTTGAGGCGCCCACGCGTCAGATCGCTGAAAACTCCGCGCTCGACGGCGGAGTGGTGGTTGATCGCATGCGGACCGGCCAAGGCAACATGGGCCTGGATGCTTCCACCTGTAAATACGTCGATTTGATCGAGGCCGGCATCATTGACGCCACCAAAGTGGTCCGCGTGGCGCTCGAGAACGCAGTTTCGGTTGCGAGCACGTTGCTGTTAACCGAAGCGACGCTCACCGAAGAACGCGAGAAGAAGCCGGAGCGAACATCGGCGCCGGAATACTCAGAACCTTAGAAGGAGGACGCCATGTCTTCACATACGGTTTTCATCAGCAGAATGCTCGGTCTCTACTGCCTGATCGTGTCGCTGATCATGTTCACGCATAAGTCAGCCATGGTGGACATCGAAAACACACTCGTTCATAACCCGGCGATGTTATTCATCGGCGGACTCATCACGCTAGTTGCCGGCCTCGCCATTGTCCTCAGCCACAACGTATGGTCAGGCGGCACGCTCCCGGTGACGGTTACACTGCTCGGCTGGATATCGCTGATCAAAGGCGTACTTCTGTTGTCGCCGGGAACGACCAGCGGGTTTTGGGACAGTTTCCAGTACGAACGGCTCTATTATGTGTACGCCTCCATCTCATTCGTGCTGGGCGCATACTTGACATACGCTGGGTTCAAGACGCAACGCGTGAAACCGAATATCGGCCTGCGGCGAGCAGCGTAGCGACACTGTCTTGCTGCAACGAAGGCCGCTCACGCCGGAACCCGCAGGCGATGCGAGAGATCGCGAAGGAATGTGCGTCCTCGGCGCGCTCCTTCCAGGACCTTCTCTCGTTCACCCATTCCTGCGAGTTCCAGAATAAACGTGCCAGTGAAATGTAGATCGTTGAGATGCGTTAGGAATGGCGCCCAATTGATTGTGCCGTCTCCCGGCGGAAGGTGATCGTCGTAGTGGCGCTGGTTGTCGCTGGCGTGCACCATCCAGAGATGGCCAGCTAGCTTGTGAACCACCCCCGGTAAGTCTTCTCCAAGGTGTGCGTGCCCTGTGTCCAGGCAAATACCAACTTTGAATGTGTCGAGAGCACCAAAAATCCACAGGAGGTCTCGGATGCGGCCGGTGAAAAGGTGCGGGAGCATGTTCTCCAACACGAGACCGATACCCAGGTGCCGGCAGTGAGCATACGTCTGGTTTAGAACGTCAACCGCATGCTGAAGGCGCCAGAACCGCTCGTGATCGGGTAGCTTCGAGTTTTCAGGCCCCGGGTGAACGACAAAGTATCGGACTTTAAGAATTGCGGCCGCTTCGGCGGCCTTGAACAACTCGTTCCGCGCGAAATCGCGAGCCTGCCGATCCTGCGAAGTGATATCGATATGATCCGAAAACGGGGCGTGGAATGAATAGGCTTCCAGACCGAGGCTGTCGATTAAGCTAGCCGCACGCTTTACTCGTTCGACATCATGGTAGTCCAGGTGCGTGGGAGCCGAGCAAATCTCGATGCGGCTAAATCCGGAATTGCGGATGTCTTCCAGGCATTCGAGAATGCTCATTTGCCAAAAACAACCCGTCGAAAGGCCCATCGCCCAGTCGCTCATCTGTGCTTTCCCCCCTCCAGCAACATGTCGCGATATAGGAGGAGGTTGGAGGTGCACTCCGGAAAGCCACAGTACCCTTTCTCCTGGTGTGAAATACAGTTGAAGTCAATCAGTTTGTCGAGACCAGTTGCGATCATCCCGGCAAACAGTCGCGTATAGAATATAGCGCGATTGCAGCGATCGAGCCGCTCCCAAGTATCGCCCCAATTGCAATCTTGGGAATAACTGTGACAGATTCGTCGGGCGATAGCGGATGGGCTCCAGCCAAGTCCCATGAGCACTCGCACCACATGCTGAAGCGCCGCTGGCTTGAGTAGCCAATCGTTCGGGTGCTCGAGAGGAAATTGCACACAAGCTGGTCCTAGATCCTCAGAGGGTGGAACCTGTTGACGCGTCTGACTGTAGAATTGCTCGTGAAATTCTCCGAGGTCAGACTGTTCGTAACCATCCAGCAGTTGTTCCATGGCTTCGGATTGATCCGGGATTCTTACGGAGGTGTGCCTTGCGATTTTGAGCACCTTATCCGGATCGCGCATCGCGGCGATCGCCTGCGCCAATGACATATCAGCTAGCGGTATCTCGAAGATCGGCAATAAGCGGCGGACCTCGGCTTCGCCCAACATCCATTCCAATTGTCTGGGCTTCAGGTAAGCGCTGAACGGAATGCGGATGTGCCGCGTGTGCAAAGGATCGCCGTATTCCGAAAGATCGAAAGAGATGATCTCGCGCCCCAGGCTTCCGGGCCCAATCTCGATAGCAGCAGGTTGAACCGGCAATGTGCATCCAGCCATTGAGGCTTCCAGCACACCGTGTCCGACGAATTCCATGATGACGCCGAGTCCGGAAAACGCGGCCCCCAAATCAGGATCGACGCTCGATTCATTGGGACCGCAGGGACGCGAGTATCTAGTCTTGAGACTTGAGGGAACGCGCCCGAGTGCGGCTAAGCGGCTGAATGCTCTTGAATTGCGGCGAATGGCCCAGACTATGTGGTAGCCTCGCCCGCTGACCAGTACCAACGGCGCGATGCCGGCCTTTCCGAGAGTTTGCAGCGTCGCGTCCAGTACAGGCTGCTGCAATTGAAAAGCTCGCTCCGGATCTTGCCAGGGAGCCCACGGGACATCAAAATTGGTGTACTCGAGGTCGATATCCGCGATCAGCGACTCTCGATCCCAGAGCGAACGGTCGACCTCCAGAGCGCCTTCCAGGTATTCGGGCAGATCGGCTGGAGGCGACTGTAAATGATAGTCGGAATAGCCGTCCGTGCCGGTAATGTAGAGGGCCGTTGCATTCTGCAGATCGGAACCACCGAGAAACTCATACATGCGTTGCCGCGCGCCCGGATCTTTGTAATATCGCCGGAGCAAGCCGGGTAGTTCCAGACTGCTCATTTGCGGGACCGCTGCGCAGTATTCCGCCATACACGTACACCTTTCGTTATGAGTAAGGCACGCCGATATCCGAAGCTTCTGGTGGACAAAATGCCCTGAGAGATACGGAATGCGGCCAATGCCATCTGCGATCCGAGATCCCACGCCCTCAGACGCCGCCTTCGTCGAGTCCGGTGGCACCCTGAGTGAATTGCCCCAGTTCTTTAGTCGGTTCGCGCAGTATCATCACGAATTCGTCATCCACGACGACGGTTTTCGAGGCCACATCTTTCGGTATCCGGATATTGCGCGAATGGCGGTCTGCTTCGCCGCGCGCCTTAGGGCGAACAGAATACAAAAGGGCGATGCGGTAATGATCTGGTCCGAGAGCCGGCCGGGCTGGATTGCCGCGCTATGGGGTTGTCTATTAGAAGGTGTAATCGTCGTCCCGGTTGAGCCGCAATCTTCATCCGAACTATTTCGCAAGCTTGAGCAGAAAGTGAAGCCGCGTTTGGTCTTGCTCGGAGATCGAGTCCCGAACGTGCCCTACGCGACGGAACTCCCAGTCTGGCGGCTATCGGAAATCGAGCTGACGGAAGAACCCATCAATCTCGAACCGGTTCCGCTCTATGCAGATGACGTCGCTGAAATTGTCTTCACTTCGGGGACTACCGCGGAGCCGAAGGGCGTCATAATCACGCATCGCAACCTCGCCGCCCAGCTTCGGCCGATTGAGGATCAGATCGCGCCCTATCGCAAATATGTCCGGCCTTTCGCCCCGTTGCGCATTCTCAACCTGCTACCGATGAGCCACCTGTTCGGTCAATCGCTCGCAACCTTTGTTCCGCCACTGATTCCTGCTTCTGTGGTGTTCATCTCCAGCACAAGCCCGCACGAGATNNGCCGCATCGCGATCATCGTCTCAGTCCCCAAGGTTCTCGAGGTCCTGCGCGATTTCGTGGTTCATCGCTTCCCCGCGGCCGCGGATTCAACCAACTCCTCCCGAGCTTGGCCTCTCCGCTGGTGGCGATTTCGGGCAATTCATCGAATGTTCNNAAGGCTATGGCCTCACCGAGACCGCGCCAGTGATTAGTTTCAGCCATCCGTTTCATGTTCGGCACGGAACCGCGGGAACACCACTTACCGGCGTGGATGTCAGAATCGCCGCAGACGGTGAAGTCCTGGTCAGAGGCGACAGCGTAACTCCGGGCTACTTTGAAGCTCCCCAGCAGACTTTGGAAGCATTTCGAGAGGGCTGGTTTCACACTGGCGACTACGGCGAGTGGGACAACGAGGGCAATCTCGTGATTCGCGGACGCAAGAAAGAGATCATTGTTACGCCCGAGGGGTTGAAAGTATTTCCCGAGGATGTAGAAGCCGTGTTGAACCTGCTGCCCGGAGTTCGCGAATCCGCGGTAATCGGCACGAATCGCGTACATGCCGTCCTCGTTTTGAAGCCCGGCGCCATTGCGGATGAGGTGGTGCGCCAGGCGAATGCGAAGCTAGAAGAGCATCAGAAGATTCGCTCCGTTTCCGCTTGGCCCGGGGCGGAGTTGCCGCGCACGAAGACCACTAGCAAGCTGCGGCGGGCCGAGATCGCGGACATCGTCCAACGGGGCGCTGGGCAGCCGGTATCGAAGCCAGGAACGGATCTCGCCGTCTTGATCGAAAAATATGCGCCGGGACGCACCATCAGCCCCGACACCACGTTGGAAGAACTTGGCCTCAGTTCGCTCGATCGCGTGGAGCTCATGATGGATGTAGAGGAGAAGCTTGGCGCAAGCGTGGATGAGAGCGCCTTCGCCGCGGTAACGAAAGTCGCCGACCTTGCTAGTCCACTTCCGGCGGTCGAGGAGACCGCGTTCCCTATCTACAACCGAAGCTCGAGCGCAAAACTGATCCGCGGGCTGGCGCTCGAAGGGGTCCTTCTTCCCATCGCGAAGATGATCGCTCGGCGCAAGGTTTCCGGCCTGGAGAACCTGACTTCGCTTCATGGTCCTGTCATATTCGCTGCAAATCACCAGAGCCACTTCGATACGCCGATCATCCTCGCGAGCCTCCCTCCGCACTGGCGGCGTAGAATCGCACCAGCCATGTGGAAGGAATATTTCGACGCGCACTTCCATCCCGAGAAGTACTCGCGCCTTCAACACTGGACGAACAGCTTCTTGTATTGGCTGATCGCGCTGCTCTTTAATGGATTCCCGATCCCGCAAACCGAGGCAGGCGCGGGAGAATCCATCCGATACATGGGGGAACTGGTGGAGGAGGGATGGTCGATTTTGATTTTCCCCGAAGGGGAACGTTCGACCACAGGTGAAATCGGTCGATTCTTTCCCGGTGTCGGAATGATCGCCTCGCGCTTGCGTCTGCCCATAGTGCCGGTTCAACTGCGAGGATTCGATCAAGTGCTTCCTCGCAACACGAAGTGGCCGCATCCGGGTCAGGTCGACGTTAAGTTTGGAGCGCCAATCCAGCTCCAAGGTGACTCATATCCTGTGCTGGCGCGACGGGCTGAAGAAGCTGTTCGATCCTTGTGAACGCCATGCAAACCTCGGCACTATTCACGGATCTATACGAGTTGACGATGGCGCAGGCCTACGCGGTCGAGCACATGGATCAAACGGCTGTCTTCGAACTTGCTTTTCGTAAGATGCCGGCGAGCCGCAACTACCTTGTCGCGGCCGGCATCGGCGACGTCATTGATTTTCTCGTGGACTTTCACTTCGATGACCAAGCCCTGAACTACCTGCGACAGACTGACGAGTTTACGGAAGAGTTCCTCGCCCGGCTGAAGGATCTTCGATTCACTGGGGACGTTTATGCCTTACCCGAAGGAACGCTGGTTTTTCCGAACGAGCCGATCGTTCAGGTGATTGCTCCGATCATCGAAGCGCAACTGATGGAGACCTATGTACTGAACCAGATCCACTTTCAGAGCCTCGCAGTTGCCAAAGCTGCGCGTGTAGTGGAGGCTGCTCGAGGCCGCAGCGTGGTGGATTTCGGTTCGCGGCGGGCACATGGCACCGATGCCGCCGTCAAAGTTGCCCGGGCCACGTACATAGCCGGTGGAGCGGGAACCTCGAACGTCCTGGCCGGTCAGATGTATGGGATTCCCGTATTCGGCACCATGGCTCATAGTTATGTCCAGGCGCATGACAACGAGGCCGCCTCTTTTGAGGCATTCGCGGGCACGTATCCGGACACCACGCTCCTGGTGGACACCTACGACACGCTCGCGGGCGTCCGCAAAGTCATCGATCTCAGCCGCAAGCTAGGCGACCGGTTCCACGTGCGCGCGGTGCGTCTTGATTCCGGAGATCTTGGCGTACTAGCCAAAGAGACACGCAGACTCCTGGATGAAGCCGGCCTCAAGCGTGTGACAATCTTTGCATCCAGCAGTCTGGATGAATACGAGATCCAGAAGCTTGTGAATTCCGGCGCGCCAATCGACGCGTTTGGAGTCGGAACCAAACTAGCGGTTATGGAGGACGCCTCCCATCTCGACATGGCGTACAAGCTAGTTGAATACGGCGGCAAAGGTCGGCTGAAGCTTTCCACCAGCAAAGTGCTGCATCCCGGCCGGAAGCAGGTTTTTCGACAAGTCGAGAACGGGCGAATAATCGGCGACGTGATTGGGAGGTTTGACGAACTGTTGCCGGGCGAGCCGCTGTTGCAGCCTGTTATGCGACGCGGCGTTCCAACCACGCGTATTGATCTTGGGGAATCGCGGTGCCGATTCCAGCGCGAATTGGCTCGCCTGCCGGTCCAGCTTCGGGCGATCGAGCCTTCGCCCGTTCCCTACCCGGTCAGTTTCAGCGCGCGCTTAGACCATGATCTCGATCGCTTGCGGTCAGGACTTGCGTGCGGCATGTAAACTGCTGGGATTGTATTGGAGGCAGCATGTTACTCCCTGTTCAAATCACGTTTCGAAATATTGAAGATCATACTGGACTCGATGATTACGTCCAAAAGGAGGCAGCCAAGCTCGAGCGCTTCTATAGCCGGATCAGCAGTTGCCGGGTGATCGTGGAGCGCCCACAGCGCGCCCCGTCGAGCAAGCTTTATCACGTGCGGATCGATCTTGGAGTGCCCAATCAAGAGCTAGTGGTGAAGCACGTCCCCAGCCTGCACGGGACTCTCGAAGACGTGCAGACGCAGAAATCTGGGCCCGAAGCGCGATCCGTACTTGGACACAGGAATCCAAAGCGGGCCATTCATGAAGCATTTCAGGAGTTGGGCCGCCAGCTTCAAGATTATGCGCGCCGACAGAAAGGCGCGGTTAAAGCCAAACTAGAAATGCAGGAAGCGATCGTCAAGGAGGTCTTGCCGACAGAGGGTTATGGTTTCCTCGAAACGGACGATGGCCGCGCGGTCTATTTCCACCAAGCGAGTGTGCTGGATGGCCATTTCCCGGAATTACGCATAGGAACGAGAGTGAAGTTCGCTGAAGAGCAGGGCGACAAAGGGCCGCAGGCCAGTACGGTGAAGGTAATCCACCGGCGCAAACAGGCTCGATCAGCTAGTGCAGTCAGCCTGCTGCCGGCGCAGTCCGCTCGCAAATGAGTACGTATTTTCGTCGCTCTTCGCCTGCGCAATCGGTATGAGCTGCTCTTCTGCCAAGATCAGATCCAATGGATCTCGGCTGGATGGCGGCCGTGCGATTCGGGCCATGCCCTGGGTTTCCCCAGAATTTGGGTTGGCCCAGAATGATGGGCGCAACGACCTCATAACCTTCTGGAAGACCAGGCTTTGCGCAGACTGGCAGACCGGCTCCCGAGCATTGAGATAATCGTCGTGCAAATGCCGTCGCGATTCCGAGGCACCATGTTATTGCTCATTGGCGACTTTGAACAATCGCAGTGCTGCTACTTCGGGCTAAGGCGCGAGGCAAGCGGGCAGAGCGGGTCGCGGATGAAGCTGTGGACCACTTTTGGAGTTCTTTTCTACTGCGAACCTCCAAAGTGACCCAGAACCCGTTAGCCAATGCCGAGGTGCTTAGGGCCTGCTCACCAATTGGTGTTGAGGTAGACGGCGAAGTCGGCCAACCAGGACTAATCCAGGTGAACGGAATCGGCCCGCCTGGGCTCAGATCGTGACCGTAATCGGAGCATGTGAGTGGAAAACGAACCTAGCCGGGCCTGCTTTCGCTTCTATGCCGAACTGAATGACCACCTTCCACAGGAGCAGCAGTACAAAACTTTAGAAAAAGCCTTCTTCACGTCCAGCACCGTGAAGGACATGATTGAGAGTTTCGGCGTGCCCCACACGGAAATCGATTTGATTATTGCAAACGGCCAACCGGTCGATTTCTCGTATCTAGTCAAACATGGCGATCGGATCGCCGTTTACCCGACCTTTGAGTGCTTCTACATCACCCCGGAGCAGCGGCTTCGGCCCCAGTCACTCCCGAATCCGAAGTTCATACTCGACGTGCACTTAGGAAAACTCGCGGCATATTTGCGTATGCTCGGATTCGATGCCGATTACGGGCGTTCGTTCACGGATGCGCGGTTGGCGCAAATCTCCGCCAGCGAACATCGAATCTTGCTGACGCGCGATCGTGGACTGCTCAAGCGCGGCTCCATCACGCAGGGCTACTGGGTCCGAGAAACCAACAGCCGCGCCCAAATCGCCGAAGTCATATACCGATTTAACTTGGCACAGGCCATTCGTCCGTTTACGCGATGCATGGCGTGCAACGGCGCACTAGAGCCGGTCTCGAAAGAGCGGGCGCAAAACCTGGTTCCCGAGCGTTCGTTTGAGCGATATAAGGAATTTCATCGTTGTGAGCAGTGCGGCCGCATCTATTGGAAAGGATCGCATTACGCCCGCATGCGTCGTTGGGTCGAAGAATTAGCCCCTAGTAAAATTCGTTCCGGTGGCATTCCAAATGCTGAAAGCAAGTGATGGGGTGCAATCCCCAAGAGGTTCGTGTAATCGGACGGCACCTCTCAGAAGCAGGAGGTCATATGGGAAAAGGAGCGAGTGCAGGTTTCTGGATTGCCGGCGTCGGCGTGGGCGCCGGATGCATGTATCTGATGGATCCGGATCGCGGGCGGGCGCGGCGAGCCCTACTACAAGACAAGGCCAACAGCGCCTATCGTGAGGTCCGGACGTCGGTGGAGAAGGCTCAGGCCGACTTGGCGAACCGCGCGCATGGTCTGCTCGCAGAGGCTAAGTCCGCTCTGCAGCACGAGCCGGTGGAAGAGGATCAACTGATTGCCCGCGTGCGCGCGAAACTCGGGCGGTTGGTATCGCATCCGCACGCGATCGATGTATTCGCACATGGCGGGGCGATCACGCTGAGCGGCGCCGTTTTGGAACATGAGGCGCAGCAGCTAGTTTCCGGAGTGGGCGCAATTCACGGTGTTTCATCGGTCTGCGACCATCTTGTACGCCACCACGATGCTGACTATATTGCAACTCTGCAGGGCGGCCGGGAGCGGCATCCGACAGGTCCGCAATTCTCTCGACACCACTGGCCGCCTGCGCTGCGGATGTTAACGGGCGTCGCTGGTGCGGGCGTTGGGCTTTATGGTTTGTTCACTTCCAGCCGAGCGGTCAGAGCCGTGGCACTGCCCTTTGGTATGGGACTGTTGGCACGTGGAATCTCGACTGGGAAACATAGGGAGACGGCGCAATGAAAACAACTGGCGAATTAATTGAACGTAGTGTCCTCATTCCTCCCGCCGAGTTGGAAGGGGATCTGGTAATTCCTGAGAAGGCGACCGCAGTCATCGCATTTGCGCACGGCAGCGGCAGCAGCCNNTCTTCGCGCACGGCAGCGGCAGCAGCCGGCACAGCCCGCGCAACCAGTATGTCGCGCGAGTGCTGCAACAGGGCGGGCTGGCGACACTCCTGTTTGACCTGCTCACCGCAGAGGAGGAGCGGATTGACGTCCAGACCGCCCAACTCCGATTTGATATTGCCTTGCTTGCGCGGCGACTGTCAGAAGCAACCGCATGGCTCAAGAAAGATAAGGACACGCGCGATCTGCTGGTCGGATACTTCGGAGCCAGCACTGGCGCAGCGGCAGCCCTCGTCGCTGCGACTCAGCGTCGGGGTGATGTATTCGCAGTAGTGTCGCGCGGCGGGCGGCCGGATCTCGCGGGTGCGTCCCTACCTTTGGTCAAAGCTTCCACGCTGCTGATCGTCGGCGGCGAAGACACGCCGGTGATCGCTATGAACGAGGACGCATTCCGGCAGTTGCGCATGGAGGAGAAAAAGCTCGAAATTGTCCCTGGCGCAACGCATCTTTTTGAAGAGCCTGGCGCTCTTGAAAAAGTTGCTTCGCTGGCACGCGATTGGTTTAAGCAGGAATTGAGGTACGTGAAGAGTCGGTAAGTTAAAGCTTTATCGCGATCTAGCATTGAGACCACTGGACCAGGAGGTGCTTATCGGCTGTCAGCACTACGGTTGGTTGCCGTTTCCTTCCCTTCCCGTGTCAGTGGCTCGTAGCCACTCGGCGTCGTGGCGGCTAACGCGATTCAAGCGGAAACGCTGAATCTTAAGCGGAGTCATCGGCGAGACGCTGGAGCTTTCCGGCGGATGGATCAACAGTTGCGAAACACATCAGCACCAGGTCGCCGCGGAATTCCTGATATCCGGCGATGCCTTCGTAGTCATTCAGAAAGTCTCGGCAGCCATAGAGGCCAGCGAATCCCACATTGACGTTCTCGCCCGCAAAGCAGTTCGCCTGGCGGAACGGGCATGGGGGTCGCCTGCGGGAAGATCCCGCATCATGGTCGCGACCGCCGGGCGTCGCCGATCATCGTTCTAGCGGGCAGCACTTCGATCAAAGCGGCTGTGGCTTCACTGGGATCGAGCTGAATGTGAAGCCGGTCACCCACCGTCACCTCCGTCGGGTCGATGGCCTCGCGACGCACGTGGCCTTTCGCGCTCGCAGACATTCGAGAGAAATCCGTAAAGCGTGAGAACGGGATCGCTTCCACATTTCCGTCGTCAAGCCGGATCACAAACGTCTGGTCAAAAAAATCGAAAGCTTGCACCTCGCCGCAAAATGCGGCCGACGTTCTTCCATAGCTTATCTGCTGGGCTTTCGACGGGTAAGGCGCCGCCATCAATGGCAACAGGGCAAGCGTGACAACGAGGAACACCAATTTCATCTGATCTGACATATCGGTCACCCCTATCGTTCGTTGATCTCGCCGCCGGCCTGGTCATCGGCCCACCGGAATGAGCGGTCCGGATCGGAGGCTTTGAGCTTCGCAAGAATTCCCTCCGCGCTGGCGCAAGGAAAGCGCCCCCACCACAAGCGAAGTCCCGCGTACCGAATCGTACAAGTGAAATCGTCGTCGCTACCGAGCCGAATGTAAACTTCCTTCACATTTCCCGACATCGCGTTATCTCATCACTCCACGCACGGCTCCCGGAAGCGCTGTTCAGCTCTAAACCAGCGGACTGAAACTAGACTCCAAGACATTCTCCAATTGCTCGATGAGCATTCTCTATGCCACGCGGGCTATTGACATTAATGCCGCCGACTTGCACAGGCGGCGCACTCACAAGCCATACGATCTGCGCTACGCGGCGAGTTGGTACGGAGTTGTGAGTCTTATTGCTCAACACTGAGGATAGGGCCGCAGGCAATACTCGTCGATGATGGCTTGGCCACGGAATCCACCATGCTGCGGCGATACGGTTCTCAAAACAGCTGTCGCCACTGCGGATCATGCTTGCAGTTCCAGTGGCTTCGAAGACTGCGCTTGGAAAATTGCGGCCTGAAGTCGATGAATGCTTGTGTCTGGCGGCTCCGGAGTTCTTTTATGCGGTTGGTCTCTGGTAGTGGGCCTGCATGCCCACGCTAATCGTCATGGCGAACAGCGCGTTCACATCGTCCGGGTCTGTCAGCAGCTGAAAGCCGACGTCGAGTTCCGACGCGTTCAAAACCTCAGCATGAGCCTGCCACGACCAAGCTGACGCCGCTTTTGGCGTCTCCTATGCTATGGCGGCGCGAACAGGGGCGTGCGGGCTTTGACCCAGGGCCAACCGTTAAATTGCGGCGTTTTGCGCAGCCGTTCGCTTCAGACGGACCGCGCCGCGCAGCCGGCGGCCGCATTGGATGGTCCCAATTGAGCATCGGACCTCATTCGAGGCCTTCTATTTTAAGATCGACGAAGTATGTTCGTGGGACTTGTGGCATTATGGGCATTACTGACACTCTTCATTGAGGGGTATACCATTGGGGATGCTCCGGATCATAACGAAAGAAGAATCCTGAGCCGCAAGGGCTGTCTTGCAGGTCTGCATCTTACAAACCAGTGCTCCGACATCTTGAGATTTTATCTCGCTCGCACGGGTCCCCGCCTCGGCTTCCATTGCGTCCTACGCAACCGAGAAGATTCGCACCAGGTGCGGGAAGTATCGCAATCAGCAAGTTTTGTAGATCCGAGCTTCCAAAGCGGACGCCAGTCTGTGCTTTGGGAGCGGGTCTATTTCCTGACGACGGCGCGCACCAACGTTTCTGACCTTTATCAGTGAGGTATTTGACAGCCTATGTCAAAACCCATCGGCGCAGGGGAGTCTCCATGGGTTCGCGAGGAGCGCGAGCTCTGTCGACAGGTGGAGCATTCGCCACCCGCAGGGCCACGTCCCAGTCACCTCCAAACTTTCGCGTTTGGCATTCCGCCTGCACTTAGCTCATCATAAGCCTAACGCGATCACGTTCAAACACACGCGATGCGCCCAACAATAATCGCTTAATTAGGTCAACCTGTGAGGAAAGGACCACAGTCCGATGTCTTCGAACAGTTTGTTTTCTGCCTTGACTCGCGACAAGAGCACCGCTGTCGCGCGAACGTACCGGACAAACACTTCATTTGTCGCTGTTCATTTCGACCAGGCCGGCAAAGGACAGATCGTTTTCCTGCCGGAAGGAGCGATGCTTCGCGTTATCGGACCGTCTTCCTGTTTGCGTGAAGCGTTGGAGGTAAGATTTGAAAACGAGCTTTACCAAGTATTCGAAATCGACCTCGTGGCTAGGTCGATCCTGATTTGTGAGCCGATCAGAGCGAAGGGCCGTGCCATCGTAGCTTACGCCTAGTATACTGGCCCAAGTCTGCTACCATCGCACGCGAGGATTTGTCGGGAATTCGTGCCTAGTGCTGGAGTAAGCTAAGAGCTAAACAAAAGGCGGGGATACATCCGATATCCCCGCCATACTGCCGCAAACCTTCCTCGTGACTATCGGTCCCGGTGGGCCGAGTCCCGATGCAGCGCCTTTTCAAAGTTCCTCGCTGCCGCCGGAGTCCTGAATTCACCGGTCAGAATTTCACGATTCGTCGCTTCGTGGCCATAGAGTTCACGGTTGGTATCTCCATCCGGACGAAGTGTCGCGCCTGTCAGCGAGATGCCTGCGAACAGGCCGTGCGAACGGGAATATGACAGGATCTCCGCCTGCAGCTCCGCGTCCGTCTGTGCGGTTGCCGATCGGCCAATCGGGCCAGCCGCCACGGATGCATCTCCGCCGAGTGTAAACTTATCCGATAAAAGGTGCTTCATTGCGCCTTCATTCATCACCAGCAACACAACATCGGTATCCGAAGCGCCAATCTGGAATCCGAAGCTACCGCCTTCCGAGCGCATAGCGGCCGGTGCGCTCCAACCTGAGCCACCGTGCCTTCGGCATACCGCGAACCCGCGTCCATACTCAGCGCCGAAGATGAATCCGGCCTTTTTCATGCCCGGTATTACAACGACGCAGTGCGCCTTATCGATCAGATCGTGGGGGATGCCGTGATCGGAAGCCCTCATCATATCGGTGAGTGTTTCGGCCGAAGCATCCAGCCGGTCGTCAACCTTGATTGCTCTGTCCGACGCAAATGCAGCGGCGGTCATGGTACCGGCAATTGCCAGTGCCCAGACACCGTGTTTTAGTTTCGTTCTCATAAAACCTCATCCTTTCGTCTTTGGCTCCATAGGTCCAAATTCTGTCTTGTCTTGGCCACTGCTCCGAACTTCTCTCTGAAACGGACCCACGGCCATCTTGGAACTGGCACGCCGGTGACCATTTCAAAGGGGTCAGCGGGAGTTGCGCCCCCCCGGAAATCTGGCGGGCGAAACCACTTCCGGTTTGGCAGCAAATCTGCACCGCGTAAAAGCAGGTTACGGCGATAAACCGGACTGTTTACACCGTGCGGTCGCCCGATGCGATCGCCGAAGCGGCGTTAGCCGCGGAAGGAGTTCTATATGTACCGTTTAGTTTTCGCAATGGCGTCCATCGGATTGCTTGGAGTGGCTCTCGCGCCGAGCGGCCGCGCGGATGAATGGAACAAAAAGACGACTTTGACCGTGAGTGAATCGTTTCAGGTTCCCAGCAAAGTACTGCCTCCCGGCACGTACGTGATCAAGCTGCTCGATTCACCGTCGGATCGTCACATCGTTCAAATCTTCAACGCGGATGAGACTCAGCTACAGACCACCATCCTCGCGATCCCAAACTATCGCCTGCAACCGACCGGTAAGACCGTGGTCTCGTTTTGGGAAACGCCTCCTGGACAACCGAAGGCTTTGAGGGCATGGTTCTACCCAGGCGATAACTTCGGACAGGAGTTCGCTTATCCGAAGTCAGCCGCCGTGCAGATTGCGGCCGTGTCGCATGAAACGGTGCCCACCACCGAAGCAATCCAGCCGGCCGAGTTGCCCAAAGCGGAAATAACGCAAACGCAGCCTGAGCCGCAGGAAGTAGCGCAGGCTACTCCGCCGCCAGCACCGGCAACGCAGGAGCCTGCTCTTGCTCCGTCTCCAGCCGCAGCGGCGGTTCCAGCCCCTCAGGAGCTGCCCAAAACTGCCAGCCCGTATCCGTTGATTGGCTTGGCTGGCCTACTATCGCTTGGCTTGTTCGCGTTATTGCGTTCTTTCCGTTTGTCGTAGCGTGACGATCGGAGATTTATGACCCGCGGCCGCGTAGTGGCTTTGTCAGTGAACGCGCTAATTGTCGTGAGCGTGGTGGCATGGGGTCAAACCGATGACGCTGCCATCGCGAAAGCCGAACAATCAAACGACTTCACTATACGGACCACTTCGCGGCTGGTTATTTTAGACGTAAGCGTGAAAGATGCATCGGGCGGGTTTGTGTCCGGGCTTACCGAGGACAGTTTCAAGGTTTACGAGAACGGCAAGCCACAACAGATTACGCACTTCGCCGATGCCGACATTCCCGTGACGGTGGGAATCGCAGTGGATGAGAGCGGAAGTATGCGACCGAAGCGAGCGGAAGTGATCACGGCGGCGCTAGCCTTCAACCAAGCCAGCAACCCGATGGATGAGATGTTTATCGTCAACTTCAACGAAAAACCTCGGCTTGGCCTGCCGGATGATGTGCTGTTTTCGGACAACGTACAACAGTTGCGGTCCGCGCTGTGGCAGGGCAAACCGGAAGGGCGGACGGCGCTCTACGACGCAATTGAGATGTCGCTGCGGCAGCTTGAATTCGGAAGGCAGGACAAGAAGACGCTGGTGGTAATCAGCGACGGTGGAGACAATCACAGCAACCACACGCTGGAATACGTGATGCGCGACGTGCTGACGTCGGCAGCGACCATTTATACGATCGGCGTTTATGACGAAGACGATCCAGAGAAGAACGAAGGCGTGCTGCGGAAGCTCGCGCAAGTGAGCGGCGGCGTGTTTTACCACCCGAAGACGCTGGACGAGATCGCACCGATTTGCCGGCAGATCGCGAAGGATATTCGCTCGCGATATACGATCGGATACGTGCCGTCGATCGAGGGCAAGACGGTTCGTTATCTCAAGGTCGCAGCGTCGTCGCCGGATCACCCGAAGTTAATCGTGCGAACGCGGACCAGCTACGTATTTTGGGATCAGGCGACGGAGTCCCAATGAAGGCGTGTGGACACGATCAAGCGCGTCAGCGTGATTTCGGAATGCCCGGGCCAACAGGAGTTCCGTAATGAGTGGCAAAGCAGCCACACGGGCACAAAGTGTTAACTGGAAACGCGATTGCTGTCGGAAGGGCGGGCGAGGCTTAAATGTCACGGGAGGTAGCGTTGATGAGGCGGCGCGCGACTTTGCGCCTGAGGTCGCGAGGAGGTTCCGGTGCTCCGGCGTGGCGCCGTAGAGCAACGCCGGGCTCACCAATCGGCAGAGTTCCAGAGACGACTTTACGATTTGTAACAGAACGCCTGCCAGACCTGGCAGGAAAGACCTCAAAGGAGTTTTGAAATGCCAAGTACTCAAGACGAACTCGGAACACGCCGCCGGGCTACACTGGCGACGCCCAGTGACCTCGGCGCGGAAACCGTCAAAAACATCACCGGCGCGCTTAATGCGCTGCTGGCTGATGTGTTTTCTACTTATGTGAAGACGAAGAACTTTCATTGGCACGTCAGCGGACCTCACTTTCGCGACTACCACCTCTTGCTCGATGAGCAAGCCGGCCAGCTTTTTGGGATGACCGACGACATCGCCGAGCGCGTGCGCAAAATCGGCGGTACCACAATTCGATCGATCGGCCACATTGCCCGCCTGCAACGCATCAGCGATAACGACGCCGACTATGTCGATCCGCTCGACATGCTCGCCGAATTGCGCGAAGACAACCGGACGATTCTTGCGAAGATGCGCGAAGTTCATGACCTATGCAGCGAATCGAACGACGTAGCCACAACAAGTCTCTTAGAGAATTGGATAGACGAAACGGAGCGGCGCATCTGGTTTCTGTTCGAAACAGGACGAACCACATAGAGTTGTGCGCGTTAACACCGGCCTGACGCACTGGTCATCGGACACGTTCCTGGGGCAGCCTGAGCATTTGAAAACCTGATCCGGACCGCCTCGACAGGAACGACAGATCAACCAGCTGCCGCGGAAGCCCGCCCGGAATCCGCCATATAGAGATTGTGCTTCTTCAGTTTGTACCGGACCCTGTCACGACTAATGCTCAAAATGCGCGCCGGACTCGGTCTGATTACCGCCGGACGTTTCCAGAGCCTGCATTATGACGAGATGCTGCGCATCCTGCGAGTGATGCAGTTCGCATACGCTATGCCCAGAAAGTGCTTTTTGTGGCCGGGGTTCTCGACAGCGAATACGAAGTGCACGAGGCGGAAGTGGATGGGGGACGATGGTATGCGATCGCGCAGAGCACCCGTGTGCAAGATGTCGCAGATCAGAGCGGCCGCCCCGAGAGCACCATCCTCGCCGACGAGTCGAGCCGCTACGTTTGGCGCATTTATAGCATTTCCAAATACGAACAGAGAGACGGCGGAGTCTATGTTGAGCAGGAGAACATCGTTTTGAGCCGGGCTATACCAACGCCACTTAAGTGGTTGGTCCAACCTGCTACACAACGGCTATCAAGGCGCATGACCGAAACCTCGCTCCGGCAAACTCGCGACGCTGTGCGCTCGATAGCCAATAGCCATCTTCCCTCGGCAGATTTTCCAGCCCAATCTAATTGAGAATTCATAGCGGGTTTGAACTGTTTGACTTTGGGGTCGCCGAATCTGCGTGCCCCGAGCGATCCATGGCGAAAACTACTTGAACGCTCAACCGCACAAGTTGGACATGCTGCTCGCCGATCCATCAAACCAAAAGAAGCTCCGCTCGCGCTGAAGGGTTTACCACTATCATGCAGTAATGGCGGCGAGTTCCCACTCCGCAAGACTCTTGCGGACCAAGCGATACGGCGTTTTCTGGTCGGCAAGTCTTCTTTCCAATATTGGGACCTGGATGCAGTCGGTGGCTGAACCCTGGCTGCTGCTGAGTATTGGCGGCTCTTCGTTTCTTCTCGGTCTGGACGCTTTCGCGATGAATGCGCCTTTCTGGATACTTGCGCTTCTGGGCGGCGTCCTTGCCGATCGAGCGGACCGAACACTGATCATTTACTTTTTCCAGGGTATCCAGATGCTTTGTCCCGTGCTGATCGTCGCGCTGGTCGCCATGGGATGGGTCAAGGTTTGGATGATCATTGCCGTGTCTCTGGTCGTCGGCATTACAGACGCTCTTTCCGCGCCTGCCTTTTCATCTCTCATTCCGTCGATTGTCAGTCGTGAGGATCTGAAGCCTGCGCTGGCCCTGAACTCGATTCAGTTCAACTTATCCCGCGTTCTGGGGCCGGCCATCGCCGGTCTGATCATGCTGAAATACGGATTTCTTTGGTGTTTCGGCGCTAATGCCGTTTCATATATTCCGTTCTTTCTCTCGATTTACTGGTTGCGCCCGCCCGCAAGAAGCCTGGGACAGGAATCATTCAATCAGCAGAATCTCCATTCCACCATCGAGGGAATCCGAGCGATTATCAGAAGCCAGACAACCGGCTGGGCCTTGCTCTCCATCCTCTGCACGGGCTTCTTTTGCGGTCCGCTTATTACCTTTAGCCCGGTAATTGTGAGAGACGTGCTGCATGCCAATGTCGGGCAGTTCGGCGGTATCATGACGGCCTTTGGCATCGGAGGCATGCTGGGGCCCGTGCTGATACTCCTGACGATGCAGCGCTTCGACACCATGAAAATGTCCCTCACTGCGGCCCTGGGCTATGGTCTCGTCATCATGGCCGTGTCTACGGTCGGAGCCGTTTGGCAACTTGCAGTTCTGCTTGTCGGCAGCGGCTTTCTTCTCACGGTTGCAAACACGTCCGCCAACACATTCCTGCAATCGGAGGCAAATGATCAGAACCGAGGCCAGATGGCGAGTCTTTTCATGTTAGCCACGCGCGGCGGCTTATCGCTCGGCAACTTAGCGACGGGCACGTTTATAAGCCTTTCGAGCCTTCATCTCGCCTTCCTGCTGAATGGTCTTCTGGCAGTCGGTGTTCAGATCTTCATCTTTCGACGACTGTTTCAAAAGCAAAAGTATAGACTCGCTTGACCGCCGCTCAGGAGACGCGGTGCGCGATCTCCTCGTGTCGAGGATCGTCGGCATATTGCTGCCACGCGTGGTTGAAGGCTTCCCGGATCGAGATCAGCAAATCGTCGTTGGTCACATGGGTCAGGCTCCTGAATATCTGGAAGCGCATTTGCATACGCAAGCGGGATTCCAATGTGCGTTCGCCGAGCCCTGTTTGCCGAGGGGTAGCCCGGCAGACCGCGCGATGGCGAAGCGCCGGATGGGTGCTACAACGCAATACCAGTGTATTTTGACGCGCGGGCCGACATTAGAGGGCAATTATGGCACGGCTGAATGGCTGTCGGATTGCGACGATCTAAGCAGACCTTTGGACCTTGAGAGCAGTGACTGGAGGACTCCGATGAAGAGAAAAGCAAGCCACTTCGAACCGTCCCAACTCGTTGCAATGACCATCCTCCTCATATTGCTAGTGATTCTGATGTGGTGTGTACGAGTAACACCTGTCCCGCATAAGTTTCCGTGATCAGTGATCCCACTTGTCCTTTCGTAAGGTGTAAAACATGAACGGCCGACTGTCAACTCTCGTTTTTCTCTCCGCACTCCTGGCTCCCACGTGCCTTCCGGTCGAACCGGCGATAATCTCATTACCCAGCCCGACGAAGATGGGCGGCATGAGCGTGGAAACAGCATTGGCTGCGCGGCGATCCATACGGGCCTACACCATGCAGCCGCTTACTGTGGCCGACATCGGCCAACTGTTGTGGGCAGCGCAGGGTGTTACCTCTCCGGACGGCAAGCGCACCGCCCCTTCGGCGATGCACCGATACCCACTCGAAATCGCCGTGGTAGCGCAGAATGTGGCGGGTCTTTCCAACGGCGCCTATCATTATTTGCCCGCGACCCACGCACTCGAAGTGCTCACATCTACGAAACCAGGGGCGCAATTACTGGCTGGTGCGACCTCGCAAGGGCAAGTTCATAGCGCTCCGGCAGTGTTCGTGATTGCCGCGGTGTATGAACGGATGGGGTCAGGAACCAAGAACCGCACGTGGACAGATTACGAGGCTGGACTCGCCAGCGAGAATTTGATGCTCGAGGCGGTCGCGCTAGGGTTGGGGTCCGTTGTGACTGGCGGTATCGACGCTGTTGCGGTGAAGGAAGCCGTGAAATTCACCGGTAGCGAACAAGTGATCGTTGTTATCCCGGTAGGACACCCGGCCAAATGACGCGTGAGCATCCGAAGGAGGCAAACCTAATGACAATCAGTGAATGGAAGAAGAAAGAGCGCGAGCTGTTAGCGGATATAGCGCGAACTGAAGCAGATGCACGCGCCACTGCAATCACCGAAACCCAGAACGGCGCGGTTGCGGCTGAGAGCAAAGAAATCCTGCTACAGGAAACGACCTCGGAGTGGAATATTTTCACACAGGTTCGCGACGCTTTGCAGCGCATCAGGCTCGGCACTTTTGGAAAATACATAGACTATGGTCGCCAAATTGACGATCATCGACTGAACGCCGTCCCATGGACCGCGTATTGGTTTGAGCATGAGAATCGGCATGATCGCGATTTGGCGCAGCATTCGACGTAGGCAGGAGGAATAAACTGGAGTATTCCTGCCTTGCCACGAAGGACACTTCCCCTGTCTGAAGTCTATCGCCTGCTTGAGCCGGGGCCGGTCGTGCTACTCACCACGGCTCGAAACGGGAAGGCCAACGTCATGACCATGTCATGGCACACGATGATCGATTTCGAACCGCCCATCGTGGGCTGCGTTGTAAGCAACCGCAACCTCACCTTCAACATTTTGAAAGCCACCAAGGAATGCGTGATCAACATTCCCACCGTGGAACTGGCCG
>PKZC01000411.1 GCA_003132905.1 Bryobacterales bacterium
GCAGGAGGCAGGAGGCAGGCTGCAGAAAGCAGGCGGCAGGAGGCAGAAAACTGGGGCTTCGGTTGTGCTGCAGCCTGCCGCCTGCAGCCTGTTTTTACACCACTTTGTGTGCTTCTTCGATCTCGAAGGCGCGCTTCCGGCCGGCAGTTACGATGCCGCCCCGGAACTTGACCTTGCCGTTGATGGATAAGTCCAGCGGCCGCTCCACTGGATAATCAAACGTGAGGACGTCTTCTTCCTTGAGATCCATGAGGTCCTCCACCCGCATGGTGGGGCCGGTCAGACGGCCGTCGACAAACATCTTGGCGGGGCGAATCAGCCGCACAATCCGAGCCTGCTCCTTTTCGGTCGACTCGCTTTTGCGCACCGACCATTGCTGGTCGAACTTGTGGCGCAGCATCTTGACGACGATGGACGGGATGCCGATATTCATCATCCCAGTGTTGTCGCCAATGCGAACTTCCATGCTGACCGCTACTACGGCTTCATTGGGCGCCAAAATTCGCAAGAGTTGCGGTTCGGTTTCATGGGCTTCGATGGTAAATTCCATGGGCGTAACGGCGTGCCAGGCAGTCTTCAAGTCATGTAAGGTGATGCGGAACAATCCATCCAATACGCTCTGTTCAATCTCAGTGATTTCTCGAGAGAGTTTGAGTACGGACCTCGCGCCTCCGCCGAGCAGCATCTCGATAATGGGAAAGACCAGGCCCGGATTGATCTCCAGCACGGCGTTGCCTTCGTACGGCTTCATCCCGAGTGAAACCAGACAGCTCGGCGACGGCAGGCATTGCGAGAATTCCATGAAGGAGAGTTGTTCCACCGAAACGAGGTTCACCACTACATAGGCACGTAGATATGCTGAGAGGCTGGAAGCTAAGCTGCGCGCGAAATTCTCGTGCAGCATGTGGATGGCGCGCAGCTGATCTTTGGCTATGCGATCGGGACGCCGGAAGTCGTACGGTTCGGCACGAAGGGCGGGATCTTCCTCAACAGGCGCATCGCGGAGATTGCGAAATACATCATCGATCTCCTCCTGTGAAAGAACGCGATCTACCATGTGTGGGTTCCCATGTGTCCATCGGCGTGGTTCGAAGTTTCTTTACATGGGTGAGGTGAAAAGTGGATGTGAGAGACGGCTGGTAAAATCAGGGAGTGCCGAGCTTTCATGTGCAGAACTACGGTTGCCGGGCGTCGCAAGCCGACGGCGCGGCTATCGAATCGGCTTTGCTCCGTGAGGGCTTCAATTCCGTTGCCACCTCGCCGGACGCTCAGCTGGTGGTGTTAAATACCTGCACGGTCACGTCTTTGGCCGATGAAGACGTCCGCAACTCTATCCATCGTGTGCATCGAGAGAACCCAGCCGCGCGCATCCTGGTGACGGGTTGCTACGCACAACGCGCGCCCGAGGAACTGGCCGTATTACCGGGGGTGTACTGGGTGGTAGGCAATTCGCATAAGGCGCAAATTCCGGAAATTGTCGCGGAAGGATCGGTAGCGTACCACGGCCAGATTCACGTCGGCGATATTTCTTCGCAGCGCGATTTCCTGAGGGCGTCTGTGGAAGATGCGGCCGGAGATCGCACGCGTCCGAACCTGAAGATCCAGGATGGCTGTAATAACCGCTGCTCATTCTGCATTATTCCTTTTGTGCGCGGACCGAGCCGCAGCGCTCCGGCCGATCACGTTGTGGCGCAGGTGCAGGATCTCGCAGCGCACTATCGCGAAGTGGTGCTGAGCGGCATCAATCTCGGCCGCTGGGGACGGGAGCCCGGCAGTTCATTGCGCCTGGCCGATCTGATCCGACGTCTTTTAAACGAGACGCCGATTGCGCGTTTACGTCTCAGTTCGGTGGAACCGATGGATTGGAGCGACGATCTGCTAGATCTGGTGGCTTCGTCCGGACGCATTGCCAAGCATGTACATGCGCCCTTGCAGTCGGGGAGCGATCGCGTGCTGCGCCGCATGCATCGCAAGTACCGGCCGCGGCACTATGAGGATAGGATTTTGAAAGCCCGAGCTAGCATGCCGGACGCGGCCATCGGGGCCGATGTCATGACAGGCTTTCCCGGCGAGAGCGACGCCGAATTCGAAGAAAGCCGCGCGTTTATCCAGAGCCTGCCGTTTACCTACCTGCACGTGTTCACTTATTCCGAACGGCCGGGAACTCCGGCGGCGGCGAGCGAGCAGGTGCCCATGGAATTGCGGCGCGAACGCAATCGAATGCTGCGCGAGCTAGCGGCGGCGAAGAATCTGGAATTTCGCCGGCGGATGCTGGGGCGCACGTTGCCGGTGGTCACCTTGAGCGATGGCGCGCTCTCGGATAATTTCCTCAAAGTGGAACTGGCCACGCCGCGCGACAGGAATCAATTGATGGATGTGAAGATCGGATCAGTCACCGCTAACGGCTTGCGTGAGGCCGGCGGATTCACTGTGCTCTAGTTCGTTCGATGACTGAGGGCTCGGTCGAAAAGGCTGTGAGAGCATAAACAGAAGGCCCGCGCTAGCGGGGTTTTGAGACCCTTCCAGGCCGAATCGCATATCTTCGAAGCCCGCGGCCGGGCGTTCCAGGTAGGTGCCGAACATACGATCCCACCACGGAAAGACTTCGCCCAGGTTGGCGTTCTGTTCGCGCATCTCTTCGGAGTGGTGGACACGATGCATCCGAGGAGTGACGACAATCATCCCAACCAGCCGCTCCATCCAAACGGGCAGGTTCGCATTGGCGTGTGAAAAAAACGCCTGCAGGATAGCGACGAATTCCATCGCCAGAACTGCTGACGGAGGAGGAGCAAGAACGGCGATGGCCAAGCAAAAAACGGCTTGTGCCGCAATCGCTTCCAGAGGGTGATTCCGAAGCCCCGTGGATAAATCGACGTCGGGATCGGAATGGTGCACCTGATGCACTCTCCAGAGCAGCGGAACCGAATGGAAGGCGCGATGCAGTCCGTAACGCAGAAGATCGAGCAGAACAAATCCCAAAAGCCAGCGAATGGCGAGAGGAAGCCACGGCTTATTGAACAGGCCCAATTTGCTGTTCGCAACCGCGACGGCCAGCGCCACGGCACTGGCGCGATAGACCAACACGGAAGCCCCGGCGGCGATCGCCACCAGCAGGGCGTGATTCCGCCAGCGGCGTGTCAACTGTTCTGAGACCGTTCTCCAGGGCCGCCACACCTCCCACAGAGCGACAGCGACAAGTCCGGCCGAGAAGAGAATCCAGTACAAGTTGGCTTGGATGCCGGTCCAGGACACTGGGGTTGAGAGACGGCCGGTTACTTCTTAATTTTTCTCGCGATCAGCACAATTGCACCGACGCTAACCGCCGTCAGTATCCCGAGCTTCGGTTCCGGCGTAACCACCAGACCGGCGAACGCGGGGACGGAAACCACGGCGAGAATGCCTGCCAGCATGAATAATGAACGGCCCATTCGAGATCTCCTTTTTACGACCGTGTAATCCTACTCACAGGTCTATGAGGTAGGATAAGCGTCGAACTGGCGGAGGGTCAAGACCAGGACCATTAAAAAAGTACTGCCAGTCCTATTTGTGTGATAGCTGTTTCCAAAAAATTGTCGTGTCGCAGAAGCGGCCGTCCGGATAGAGCGCGTAATTGGGAATGACACCGGCCTTCGTCCAACCCAGGCGCTGATACAATCTCTCGGCATCCCCGCCGGTGACCGTGTCGAGCACGAGCAGAGTCTTGTTGCAGCCCCGCGCGCATTCTTCGGCGCTTCGCATCAGGAGAGTGGCCACACCCTGTCCGCGCGCGGATCGCAAAACCAGGAGCTTCGCAATGTCGGCGCGATGCGGTTGGTTGGGCGGTAGAGCGGTCACTATCTGAACAGTTCCGACCAACTGCGATCCATCGAAAGCGGCCAAAAGGATACGGCCGCCCGTCTCGACTTCAGCCAGAATTTTCTCGAAAAACTTCTCGCCGGCGGATTTCGGGAACGGCGCCATGAAACTGACCGACGCCCCGCCCTCGACGCAATCCACCAACACGTCGGCGAGCGCACCCAAGTTTTCGCGGCCTTCGGAAGCGCTCAATCGCCGGACGCGGAATCCGTGTTCATCGGTGTTCATCTGTGGCCAATTATTAGCCGCAGATTAACACGGATAAACGCCGATAACTACATCTCCCGGCGGTTCTCGAGCGACTTGCCCATCGTGACTTCGTCGGCAAACTCGAGATCGCTTCCCACCGGGATCCCCATCGCGATGCGCGTCACTTTGACGCCGAGCGGCTTCATTAGCCGCGATAAATAGACCGCCGTCGCTTCGCCTTCCACTGTGGGATTGGTAGCGACAATCAGTTCCTTCACTTCGCCCGATGGGATTCGCTCGAGCAGACTCGCGATGCGCAACTGTTCCGGTCCAATGCCGCGCAATGGGGAAATGGAGCCGTGCAGCACATGATAGAGGCCGCTAAACTGGCGCGTGGTCTCGATGGGCAGCACATTATGCGGCTCCTCCACCACGCAGATCACGGATGGATCGCGACGCGGATCGCGGCAGTAATTGCATAGCTCGCCGTCGCTGATGTTGTTGCAGACGGCGCAAATTCCAAGCTTGTCTTTGACATCAAACAGCGCTTGCGCCAGGCGTTCGGCGGCTTCCCTGTCATTGCGCAGGACATGAAAAGCGAGCCTTTGCGCGGATTTCTGTCCAATGCCAGGCAGGCGTTTGAATTCCTGAATCAGACGGGCGAGCGGTTCTGCGAAGTCCGGCATCGAGGCGATTGGCTGGAAAATTCCGGCCTAGAACATTCCCGGCGGGAGGCCCATGCCGCCCAGCAGCCCGCTCATCTTTTCCTGCGACGCTTCGTCCACCTTCTTAGCCGCCTCGTTAAATGCCGCCATCACCATATCCTGCAGCATCTCGACGTCGCCGGCCACTTCGGGATCGATCTTGACCGCCGTCACATTTTTCTTACCATCCATGTGCACCGTCACCATGCCGCCGCCGGCCGAAGCGTCCACGCGGATGAGCGCGATCTCCTCCTGCATCTTCTGCTGCATCTTCTGGGCCTGCTGCATCATGGCCTGCATGTTTCCTGGAAGTTTCATAAATTGCCTTATTCTTTCAGATTTCGCACTACGCGGACTTGCGCGTCGGGGAACATTTCCTGGAAGCGCCGCACCTCGGGATGCGAGAGAGCGCGCTCGGATACGTCGTCGGGAGGTGGTTTCAGCTTTGGAGCCGAGGCTACATTCGGCTGGCCAAACGTAGTTTTCACGCGCATGGGACGGCCGGCGACTTTCTGCACGACCTTCAGAATATCCTTTTCGTTCATGAAAAGTCGGTAATCCTCGGGAGTGACAAACGTCAACTTGCCATTGGATTCCGCCACCTCTGAGTGCTCAATGGCATCCGCGGTTGTTTGCAGGCCGAATTCGGCGGCAGCCGCGTGAAGGCGGTCACGCCATGGGCCCGATTGGGGATTGGCGGTTAGGGGTTGGGGATTGGACGCTTGGGGTTTCGCGATTGGTGGTTGGGGATTGGACGGCGGTGGAGGTTTACGGGAAGGAGTTGGAGGCGCGCCCCCGCTGCCCAGATCCGCGAGAGCCTCTTCGATCGGCACCAGCTTTCCGGCTTGGATCAAGCGCAGCAGTCCAATTTCCAAATGGAGCCGGGGCTGCAAAGAGAACTGGAGGTCCTTGAACAGGTCGAGCGTGAGCTGTAAATAACGAGTCAGATCTTCTTCCGAGAATCCGCCGGCTACTTCGGTCAGACGCTCCTGCTCGCGCGCCGATGCCGCGATCAATCTGGTATTCGCGCCAGCAACTTTGGCCACCAGCAAATTCCGGAAGTAACGGGCGAGTTCCCGGCAAAAGTGCTGCAAGCTGCGCCCATTGCGCTCCAGATCCATCACCAGGTCGAGCATCTTGCGCGAATCTTCGCTCTTCAGCGCGTCGGTAACTTCGGCCAGCGAATCGATCGAAAACAGCCCGAGCATCCCGCGCACTTCGACGGCGTCCAGCGTGGTGCCGCAGCATGCAATGGCCTGATCGAGCGCCGATAGCGAATCGCGGACGCTGCCTTCACCGGCCTGCGCCAGGACGCTGAGCACCTCGGGATTGGTCTCGATTCCTTCCTTCCCGCAAATCTCTTCCATGCGTTTGACCACTTCGGCGAAATCGACCGAGCGGAAGCTGAACTGCTGGCAGCGCGACGCGATGGTGGAGGGGATCTTGTGACTTTCGGTAGTACACAGGATGAAGACGGCCCACTCGGGCGGCTCCTCCAGAGTCTTCAACAGCGCGTTGAAGGCTTCGTTGGTAATCTGATGCGCTTCGTCGACGATAAAGACTTTATAGCGATCGCGCGCCGGCCGGTAGCGCACGTTCTCGCGCAGCTCGCGCATTTCGTTGATGCCGCGATTCGACGCCGCGTCGATCTCGATGACATCGGGTGAATTACCGCCCGCGATTTCCCGGCAACTGGCGCACACGCCGCAGGGCGTCGCCGTTGGGCCGTTGATGCAATTCAAGCAGCGAGCCAGAATGCGGGCGACCGTGGTTTTGCCGGTCCCTCGCTGGCCTGAAAAAATGTATCCATGCGCGATGCGTTGCTGCGCGATGGCGTTTTCAAGGGTAGTGCGAACGTGCTCCTGGCCGATCAGCTCCGCAAACGCTTGCGGTCTGTATTTCCTGGCGATGACCTGGTACATGGAAAAATAAGCGGAGTATGCCAGACCCCGGGTGATCCGCGGCACACGGATTAAACCGTTACCGTTGCTTCCTTCCGGACCTGGCGGGGTTCACAGCCGCCCGTTGCACGAAGCCCGGAGCCTGACAACCTCTCATGCTAGCATGCGGGGTCGGGAAGGCGAATGCGCCGGGTCCGGGATTGAGGGAAAGGCGATGTCCTACGGACAATCTATTGCCACTCGATCCGATCGCCCGGCAGCAATGGCAGGCGCAACGCATTGGGATCGCCCGCGTCAACTTCCACCGGCGTGAGCCTGCCGGCGTCGAATCGCAGCAATCGAAGGCTGCGCGGATTCTTCGCCACGGCGTCCAACAAACTGCCCCACATCACGCTGCGCGGAGCGCCGTTGACGACGATTTCGATTTCCAGCGCCACGGTGCAGGCCTCGGGAAATACGGCGCAGTGCGGAGACGGCCCAGCGCAAACCGCGTCCGGATCGGCCATTAATCTGGATGCCAGGCGGTCTAATTCGTCAATCGAACTGGCGCCCAGCAGAACCGCTCCCCGGGTATCGGCCTTCTGCCGAAACACGATTTGGAAGAAGTAGCGATAGTAGCGGTAATGCAATCGCGATGCGCCGATCAGTTCCTGAACCGGTGGTTGATCGGCCGGACGCCGTTCCAATCCCGATTTCACCGAGATCAAGCGCAGGCTGCGGGGCCGAACTTGATACACCGCCTGTTCGGTGCCAATGTAATTGGCGATGCCGTGCTTCGGCGCGCCCTGGCGATAGTAGGCATCTTCGATATGTAATTCGGTGTTCGGATGCAGCAGCCAGCCTTGGGTTTCACCGACGTCGCTGTATCGGCTGAGCACTTCCGGAAAGGGAGTGTCCCTCGCGTCTGGCGACCGAAGCAGGTAGTTCGGTTGCGCCCCTACGACCCGGAAAGATCCCCGGCCGCGGGAAGGCATGCAAGAGGATAAGAATAAGGCCGCGCTTGCGAGCGCAAAACCTTTGCGAGCCCGATTGGAACAAGGCATTCTCTGGGATTAGACACCGCTTCGGAAACGCAAGTTCCAGGGCCCCGGCTCGCCATTCTGCGCCCCGCCGCACGCTATAATTCAATGGAATGGATATATATGAGGAGGTCGTCCGCCTGCGCCGGCTTGGCCAGAAGTGCGCCGTGGCCACCATCGTCCAGGTGAACGGCTCCATTCCCAGCTACGAAAGCGCAAAATTGCTGGTGCGCGAAGACGGCTCCATGATCGGCACCATCGGCGGAGGCTGCGTGGAAGCGGAGGTCTGGAACGCCGCGCGCGAAGTGATGGAAACCGAGCGGGCGCGCCAGATGAATTTCAGCCTGGGCCAGGACGCCGCCTACGACAATGGCCTGATCTGCGGAGGACAACTTAGCGTGTTTGTCGAGCCCGTGGTGCCTCAGCCGCGCGTCTTCATCTTTGGCGCCGGCCACATTTCCAAAAGCATCTCCAAGGTCGCCGTGATGGCGGGATTTGCCTCGGTGGTGGTGGATAATCGCGAGGCGTTCGCCAACCGCGAGCGCTTCCCGGAAGCTGACGAAGTTTATTCGGAAGAATACGAAGAAGTTTTCCCCAAGCTCCCCGTTCGCGACACCAGCTACTTGGTGATTGTCACACGCGGTCATCGCGACGACATGCGAGTGCTGCGCTGGGCGGTAGAGACCAACGCCAAATACATCGCTATGATCGGCAGCAAGCGCAAGGTGATCGGCGTGGTGAAGGAATTAGAGAAGGAAGGCATCGCGCGCGCCAGCTTCGAGCGCGTTTTCGCGCCGATGGGGCTTGAGATTGGCGCCATCACTCCCGAAGAGATCGCCGTCTCGGTGGTGGCCGAAATGATCGCCGTTCGCCGCGCGCCGGATTCGGAGTGGCGCAACGCCGCCAAATCGATCTTCGCCAGTGAGGCATCGCGAGCCATCCTCANNTCTTTCCGGCGGCGCTTCCCGGCGCATGGGCACTCCCAAAGCGTTGCTTCGATTTCAGAACGAAACGTTTCTCGACCGGCTGATCCGGGTCTTCTCCGCGATGTGCGACCCGATCATCGTTGTCGTCGGCGAGCACGCCGATGCGATTCGATCCGGCATCGAGCGTGGCCGCGATGTTCTCTTCGCTGTGAATCCCGATCCGGACCGCGGCATGCTCAGTTCGTTGCAATGCGGTCTGGCACTCGTTCCCTCTAACGCGGACGCCGCGATGTTTCTGCCCGTCGATCATCCGAACATCGAAGCTTCGACTATTGAAACGCTGGCCGCGCGGTTTCGCGCCGATCGCGCTCCGGTCACCGTGCCCACTTACGCTGGCGAGCATGGCCATCCGGTTTGCATCGCGCGGCAATTGATTACTGAATTGCTGGCTCTTCCCCCCGGCGCCAAGGCGAGCGACGTCATCCATCGGCACGTCGCGCAAACTATCTACGTGGAAGTGGGCGATGCCGCTGTGGTTACCGACGTGGACGATCCCGCGGCCTACGCGGATCTGCTAGCGCGGCAGCAATGAAGACTCTCTGGCGCTGGCTTCTGATTGCCCTGCTCGTGTTGGTCGCCATTGGCTTCGCCGCGCCGAAGGTGAGCGCCAATCGTTTTCGTCCACGCATCCAAGCTGCACTCGAAACCGCGCTCAACCGGCCGGTTCATCTGGGCGCCGTTCACTTGAATCTATTCACGGGCCCGGGCTTTACAGTGGACGATGTCGAGATCGATGACGATCCGGCGGCGGGAATCGAGCCCTTCGCGCACGTGGAGCAGATTCAGGCGCGCATTCGCTGGCTCAGCTTGTTCTCGGGCCATCTAGCGTTCTCGAGCCTGCGCCTGGACACTCCCAGCGTCAACGTGGTGAAGATGCCGTCGGGGCCCTGGAACATCCAACCGCTCCTGGACCGGCACACCCAGGCTGGCGCGCCGCATCGCCACGACGTACCCGACATCCAGATCCGCGGCGGCCGCATCGATTTCAAATTTGGCGATACGAAGTCTGTTTTCTATATCAGCAATGCCGATGTGGATGTCTACCCCAACGAAAACGGTGAGGTGGTTATCCGTTTTTCCGGCGCGCCAGCCCGTACCGATCAAGGATCGCAAAACTTTGGCGAACTCACGGCGCGGGGTCTACTGCAAGCCGGGGGGAACGGCGAAAACCGGCTCAACATGGGGGTCCATTTAGATCGCACCGCAATTTCTGAGCTCACTCGCCTGTTCCACGGCAGCGATATCGGCATTCACGGGTATGTATTTGCCGACGCGAAACTAGATGGGCCGCTTTCAAAGCTTGACATCACCGGCGACCTGAACATTAGCGACGTGCATCGCTGGGACCTGATGCCCGCGCCCGGCGAAGGCTGGACGCTCAACTATCGCGGCCTGCTGAATTTAAGCGGTCACCATCTGGAACTCGCCACTTTGGCCGCGACTCCCGGCCAGCCCGATCCGGTATCGGTGGAATTCCATTTAGACGATTATCTGGCGGCTCCCAAATGGTCGGGCAATCTTCAATTCCGCGATTTACCGGCGGCGTCGCTGGTGGAAACCGCGCGGCATTTCGGCGCGCCCTTCCCGCCGGGCGTCCAAGTGGAAGGCAAAGTTCAAGGCGGCATCGGTTACTCCAGTCAATCAGGCGCTGAGGGGCAGTTGACGTTAGCCAACGCAGCGGTGAAATTCCCGGAAGGCGGTTCCGCGCAGTTCGACTCCGCGCAGATTCAAATTTCCAATGGCATGGTGGTTCTCGCGCCCGCGGATATAGAAATAGAAGATGGGCAGGCCGCGCAGATCGATGGCGAATATTCGCTCGACAACAGCCATGCGGCGTTCCGCATCAGCACACGAGAGCTAGCGGCGGGGGCGGCCCACTTACTGGACGCCGCGCCCATCCCGTTGATCGAACAGCTTCGTCAGGGTTCCTGGAAGGGCTGGATTTCGTATGAGAAGACCGCTGAAAATCCTGGCGTTTGGTCCGGACAGTACGACCTTCTGAACGCCATCATCGATATTCCCGGGCTGGCGCTGCCCGTGCGGCTGGCGTCCGCAACGGTGCAGATGGATGGCGACGGAATTCAAGTCACCCGAATGCGAGGGCGCACCGGCACCGTGAGGTTCGAGGGCGACTATCGCTATGATGCGTCGGCCGCGCATCCGGACCGGCTGCGCCTTACGGTTCCCCAGCTGCAACTCGCCGACATAGAAGCCATGATGCTTCCGGCCTTGCGACGCAATGAAGGCTTCCTGGCCCGTTTTCGCCGTGACCAGCCGGTTCCAAAATGGCTGGACGAACGGAATGCGGAGGTGACGTTGCAGGTGGTGAATCTGATGAATGCCGATCTACCGCTCGGTGATTTGACCGCGCATGCCACGTGGCGCGGGCCGTCCATCAACGTGTCGAACCTGAACTGGCATTTGGACAACATGCACGCCAGCGGAAAGTTGTCTGTGAATCTGAGCAAGGCCGAGCCATCGTACGAGCTGACCGGCACTGTCGAAAACTTCGACTATCGCAACGGCCAACTGGATCTCGACGGCGAACTGATGACCAGCGGCATTGGTCCGGCGTTGCTGCTCAATCTTCGATCGAAGGGCACGTTCGACGGACGCGGAATCATGCTCGCGCCCGACGCCGAAGTTCGCGAGGTCTCCGGGTCTTATCGTGTAATTGCATCCTACGGCGTCCCCCGGCTGCTGCTGTCGAACGTTCAGGTTTTGCAAGGTGCAGAGACGCTGGTGGGGCAAGGCGCCAGCCAGCCGGACGGCCATATTGTGCTGGAACTGGCGAGCGGACGGAAACAAGTGCGGCTGACGGGGATGCTGCTCCCGGTGCATCCGGAACCCACGCCGGCCCGATAACAAAACACGAACGACAGTACCGTATCAATGTTAAAATTGTTGTTAAGTAAGACGAAGTAACAGCGAGGAATCAACTGTGCGAGCCACCGACACACTGACGTTCTCATTACCCGCCGCCATGGCGGAGCAGATGAAGAGAGTGCAAAAGAAGGAGAATCGCACGCGCTCGGAGCTTTTACGTGAAGCGTGGAGGCAATATTTCGAGAGCCATTACTGTAACTATCGGCCGACTAAGGCTGACCAGCTTGCTATCCGGGCCGGGCGGGCCGATATCGGCCGGGGCGAGTATAGAGCGCTGCAAGAAATTCTGAATGACCTGGACCATTCGAGTCGCAAAACGGGCCGAAAAACAAATCGCAAAGGTACCCGTTAAAGAGCGCCCTAGAAGGCAAATCGAGCCGATACGCGCAGGACGAACGTTAAGGACCGCCGAGCGGATGTGAATAGATTGGATGTAGTACGGGAAGGTGGAGATTTAACGGCTTACTGCCGCTGCTTAACCAGTGGGGCGCTGGCTGTGCTATCGCTTAGAAGTTATGACCCCACCCGTTCCGCCAACCGAACATCCATCGCTGGACCATTTACTGCAACTTCACATCGCCGAATATAACGCCTTAACCACGCGAAATAGCTATTACATCGTGATCGCAGCTTCTCTGTTTCCTGTGCTTGTTCTTGTCATCGCAGGTATGACTGCGCGCTGGAAAGACGTGAGTCACGTGCTTCTTATTTGGGCTATGGGTCTTGCAGTGCAGTTTTTTTCCCTTGCCATGATCGACAATGCTCGATGGCAATACGAGAGTATAAATTACGTCGAAAATACGCTGCGCCCCTTAATAGTGGCCCTAGTTGGTCAGTCGACTTTTTGGGCTTATGAACGCCACCTCTCGAAGGACAGGGCCTTGCCTCAGTGGTGGGAGTATGCACCAGCATTTTGGGCGAGTGCCGCTATCATTACCGCTCCTCTTGGGCGATTATATGATCTGGGCTGGCCTAGCTTATGCGCGCTACCTGCGGTGGATTGGATTGGGTTTGGCGTCAGCCTTCTTTTCTTCGTGAAAGTAATTGTCAACTCAGCTCGGTTAATGGCACTCCGCCGATCAATTTTTGGTCGCACATCGAAAACGGAGCCGCTATAGACCCGGCCCCCAAAAGTGTCCTTTTAACGTTTACGCCAGCCCTCGGCCCGCACGGGCTCGCGACTCAGAACAATCCTCTACTGCGCATCATCCGGGTCTTCTGCGTCGTCATTAAAAGACGACGGCAGCGGTCGTGGTGCTATATCTTTTGCGTTTAGTCCTGGTTCTCTATCAAGAAGCTCACGAATGAAGGAAAAGTCGGGCGCACCGAGCGCGTGAGTTATAGTTTCGTCAATCCTGCACCGGGTAAGGTCTGACTTCAGTTCTGCGAGAGGTTTTAGGTGTTGGGTCGAAACTTCATCATAGTGCGTCGCTAACAGCTGAAGTTGCTTTGACGACAGTGCCCGTACGTCGAGCACACCCATAGCTGCCCACGCCGGTTTCTTCATCTGCATCCACGCCCCTTCTGTTACGACACGACGGCCAAAAAACAAGAGTAATGATAGCGAGCTGTTAAGCCACAATAGCAATGCTTTTTCCTGTTCCTGGCTAATCCCGTGTGTTTTTAGCGCCCACCATGTGTTTCCGAGCACCTCGTTTTCAAAACCAACAGCAAGGAGGCGGTGAGTATTGGAACGTAGGCGCTCAACCAGCAAGATACGCCCTGCCTTGGCCCAAACATCCGGGGCGCTCTTCATGTGCCTGCCTTTTGCGGCCTCTGTCCTGGCAAGCAAACGAGCGTTGGAAACCTGTGCAACCGTGGTCACCTTTTCGGATTCATGGCCCCAGAATGCCGGGTACGGTGACCAGTCAACTGTAGAGACTTCAAACGCATCGTGGATGTCACGCCGGTCGTAGCCTAGTCCTCCAAGGCTGTCCAAACGACACAAGGGAACAGTAAAGCTATCCGAGCTGCCGGGGCTAACTAACTTCCCTTGCTGAAGGCTCCAGCAGGCGCGAAGAAGCTCACTCTGCGCGAAGAGCGCCCCTGTCCAGTTCTCGGTTCCCCTAGCGGGCGGAAGCGTGATTATCTCGCCAAGCTTTCCGCTCGGCCCACTGATCGTTGTTAGGCCCGCCCCTTCGACCGTGACCGGTTCACTGGCTTGCGTAATTCTATTTGCAAGGTCAAGCGCCTCATGAATCGACCGGGGATTCCGCCAAAGGCTGATGTAGGTAGTGCGTCCGACGGGCTTCTTTTCCACGCGCTTTCGGGCGATGAATAGGATTTCTGAAAGAGAAGTATTTTCAGAAAAGTTGGGCCGCTCGGCGTCGTGGCTCGATATCACTGTTTCCAAGTGATATCGTTCGGCAATGAGTTTTCGGGTGTCCCCCCACGCCTCACCCGAAACCACCGCCGCCGGAAGCACGAACGCCAAGCGTCCATCAGGTTTGAGCCATCGGTCTGCGAGCGCGACAAAAACGCTTCCCAGTCCCGCGGTAGCGCTAGCTCCGATTTGCTTCACCCGGCGTTTGAGCTCGGCTTGAAGCTTTCCTCGGTCATCAGGCAACGAGCCGAACAGGAGATTACCGCCGACGCTACGAACAAAAGGCGGATTCATAACGCACAAGTCAAGTTTCGGAACCGTCGCCTTCGTCACCTGAGAAAATGCAGCACCCGTGCGGATGGTTTCAGTATGAGAGTAATCGAGAGCCATCTGCGTTTGAACCTCGTTGCTGGCGAGGAAATCCAAGCTGCCCAGCTTTGCGATGCCGTGGTCGAGTCCTAGCGGCATGACGAATAACGCCATCCGCACAAAAGCGACTTCTGGGGCGAGCATCGCTAGAGTCGAAGCGGTGAGGTGAACAGCAGAAGGGAGAACATCGTAGCCATGGAGGATGTTCTCCATCAGCGCCCGATGCAGCGTAGACATATCCTTGAGTTCAAGCGGGAGGTCGCGGTCTGCCCGCTCGCGAATGTAGACATCAGAGATTGCCTGAGCACTTGCCATGAGAAGTGTTCCCGTCCCACAAGCGAGGTCGGCCACTTTGAAGGATGCCAATTCCACTGGGTCGGTGAAATCCTGTTTCCATTTCGCGGCAAGTGTAAGCTTTAGCAGTAGCGTGGCGGCAGAAACCGAAGTGTAGTAGGTTCCGAGGTATTTTGCGTGATGCAGGAGCCAATGATAGATTCGGCCCATCAGGTCATGCCGAAGGGCTGCCTGTTGAGAGCAAATCGAGATAGCTTCCGTCAGGAGAGCCCGGGCGGCAATGGTGGAATTGGCATTGATAGGAAGTTCGCTCAAAACCCTTTCGCCAAGCTGGAAAATCGGGACATAGTTTATGTTTTCCCAAATCCACTTCCAATGTTTCGCCGTCGCTCCAACGGGGTCTTTATCTGTATCGAGCTTTCGCAGTGAAGAGATACGGCCGTCGGTGGCTGCAAGCTGTTCTTGAAAAATAAAGGCGTTCGCGAGGACAAGAGCCGAAACCTTTGCCGCCGTCTCTCTGCGGTCTTGCGCCTTTTCGTGCGTTTCCCCTTTCGGCGAGGAAAACCCGAGAACGCCAGACAAACGGTCGCAGGCCCCTTTCTGGCCCATCCAAAGCTTCGCCACAGCGTCCAACACTACGGACAGGGACTTAGCTGTCTGTTCTACAATGTCATCTTTTGTTAATGCCTCCTGCGTATGACGTAAGGCATCCATCAATGAAGCGGGCGTGCCTTCATACCACTCTGCTGTCTCGTGGGTCTCAGCGACAATTCGATACTTCAACTGCGATGTGCGGAGTTTTTCTAAAACTTTCGTCGTCGGTGTGGTGCGGAGCGCGCCGGGATAGATCGCAGCTGCGGCAATGTGAGCAATGCCACTTCGAACCCGCTTACGCGCGTCCTCAAGGACAACCTGCTCGGCACTGGGATGGTCTTTGAATTTTCCCTCAATGATGACGCGAAGCCCGCGTAATTCGAACAAAACATCAGGGCGCTGCTTTCCATGAACATGTATGGTTTCCGCGTCCGCGGTAACGCCCAGCCGTGAAATGAGGATAGCGAGTTGAGTGTTTATAACCTCCTCGCGATTCCGTTGCTGCGGCGCCATTACTTTGTGTCCTCCATAGAAGCATGAAAGCATGCAAACATGAACTCGCTCATGGTTTTGCCCTGATGGGTGGGGACGACTTTAACGATTCTGCACATCCTCGCGGGGGCCAACTCGGTTGCAGGGGCATCGGTTTCGCATCTGATTTCTTTTTTGAAGCGCCTCCCGGGGAGTCGCTGCGGTGGGACGTTAGCAGCGTTGGATCCGAAAGCGTCCGAGGTCCGGACAGTATGTTTAGGCATCTGCTTTACTTCTTTGGCTTTTATGCTTACATGGTTTGATGATTTCATGCTTGCATGCACCAATGATGCGCAGAGAGCGGCTATTTCGGGTTGGGCCCTAGGGGTTATCTGACGGCTGTGCGTCCATCGGCTATGGCGGAAGCGGACGCCTTCGATACAATAGTATTGGTCCCTGGTTTTTCCATGAACGAAGCCACTAGCGAGTTGCTCGCCGACGCGAACGATATCGTTCGAGAGCAGTTGGCTCTCGCCTGGCGCGAGCATATCGAGCGCGTCCGGGATGTGCTGGAAGCGCAATGGCCCGAGCGCATGGAGCGCACGCTCGAAGAGACCGTCGCCGGATTGGCCGCGCGTCTGGAAGAAGAACATCAGGATGCCCTGCAAGCCCGGATACAGCAAACCAACCGCTCGGCCGAGACAACGCGCCGTGAACTGATCCAGAAGTTGAATCAGATCGCGCGCCGGCTACGCAGTTTCGAAAACGAACGGCAATGGAGCAACACGCTGGTGGATGCAACTCGGGGCTTTTGCGGGCGCGCGGCGTTGTTTCTGGTTCGCGATCGCACGCTGCATCTGGAAACTACGCGCAACTTCGACGACGCAGATCTGACGGACGGCGTTTCGCTCGAAGACGCCCCGGCCTTTGCGGCCACGGTTGAGACGCGGGACACCGTGGTTGCCATGCGATCGGCCAGTGAATTATCCCGGTCCATCGCCGGCTATTTGGGCGACGGGGACGACAAGGTTTATTTGTTTCCGGTGATCACGCGACAATCTGTTCCGGCCGTGCTGTGCACCGATTCCGGGGAAATCGACGTCGATGCCCTAGAGCTTTTGGCGGCCATGGCAGGCACGGTCTTAAGCTCCCAACTTGCTGCTACAACTGCGCGAACTGCCCCTGTTGACGGGCTCGTCAACATCACGGTTCCAGCCACCGCGACTCAAAAACCTGAGATNNTAGCCGTGAAGATAGGGAACTTCACCTACGGGCGCAGCGCTTCGCTCGCGTCCAGGTGGCGCAGATTAGGCTTTATCAATCAGAAAAAGTGAAGAATGGACGCACCGCGCACGATCTATATACGTCACTTAAAGAAGAGATCGGTTCTGCGCGCGAGGCTTTTCGACGTGAATTCTTAGATGCATCGGACTCAATGGTGGATTATCTCCATCTTGAACTGGTGAGAACGCTGGCAAACGATGACGCTGAAGTTTTGGGTCAACAGTATCCCGGTCCGATGGTCTAGAGCCCGNNCCCGACGATTTGGCCTGTGGCGCGTCGTAGCGGCCACCGGCGTCTGCGCCATGACCATCTCCGCGCAGTCGTTTGAGGCAGTCGCCGATCGCTATCGCACCACTCCGAATGCCGCTACCCGGGCCGCCGTGCTGCGCTATGCCGAGACGCATCGCACCGATAAGAACGGCGCGCTGGCGTTACTGCTATTGGGCGCAACCGAAGACGATCAGCGTCAATTTGGAGACGCGCTCACTCATTTGAATCCGGCCGCGAAACGCTTGCCCGAATTGGCCGATTATGTGGCCTATTTGAGCGCCGCGGCCGAATCCGGCTTGAGACAGTTCAACGACACGGAGCAGGCCTTGGTGCCGGTGTGGCAATCGACGCCGCAGTCGCCTTTGGTGACGAAAGCGGTTCTGTTGCAGGCCGAATCGTACCTGCAGGGCGGCAATCCGGCGGGCGCCATCACGCTGGTGCAGCAACACCTTTCCGACGTTCCCGTCCCGCAAGCCGAGCTGCTGCTGGCGCGCGCTTATGAAGCGCAGAACAATGCGGACGCCGCCGCGCAGCACTATCAAAAAATCTACATCGAGTATCCGCTTGCAAAGGAAGCGTCCGACGCCGAAGCGGCGCTCACTCGCTATCCCAGCATTCCGGCCGAAGGTCTTTTTGCACGGGCTCTGAAGCTGGAAGCCGACGGGGACTACACGCGAGCGGGCAAGGAACTCACCGAACTGCTGCCGCGCCTGAGCGGCGAGAATTTCGATCTGGCGCGCGTGCGCATCGGCGCAGCGGCCTATCTGGCTCGGGAGAACGAATCGGCACACAAATATCTAATTTCCTTCCAGGCCACCGCACCCGACGCCGAATCGGAGCGGCTTTACTATCTGCTGGAATGCCAGCGCCACTTGAACCGTTTAGACGAGATGAATGCGACGCTGGAAAAGCTGGGGCAATCGTATCCGCAATCCCATTGGCGGCTGCAAGCGCTGGTGGCGGTTGCCAATTACTATATTGCCCACGATCAGCCGGACACGGCTCAGCCGCTCTATCGAACGTGCTTCGAGGCCTTTCCTGGCGATGCGCAGTCGGCCGCATGCCACTGGAAGGTGACTTGGTCCACTTATCTGCACGATCCAGCGCAAGCCGAGAGCATGTTGCGCGAGCATTTAACGCGCTACGCGGCTTCCGATCAAACCAGCCCGGCGCTCTATTACTTGGGACGAATCGCGGAATCGAAGTCCGATTGGGCAGCCGCGCGCGCCTATTATGACGCGGTGAATAATGCCTACCCGAACTATTACTATGCGATTGAGGCGCGTGAGCGGTTGGAGACTGCGTCTCTTCTCACCGTATCGCCGTCTACAACCACGGCGCAGTTTCTCAGCGCCATTCAAATCGTGAGCCGCCGGGCTCCAGAAAGCTTCGACCCGACGCCGCTCACCAAACAGCGCATCGAGCGGGCGCATTTACTGGATGTCGCAGGTCTGGACGATCTTTCGGAAGCCGAACTGCGCTTCGGCGCGAAGGTTGACGGCCAGCCGCAGGTGATCGCGATCGAATTGGCCGATCTTGCCACCCTGCGCGATGCGCCCGACCAGGGCATTCGCTACATCAAGCACTATGCTCCCGGCTATCTTTCGATGTCGATGGATGCCGCGCCCGAAAAGTTTTGGCGCCTGGCCTTCCCCATGCCTTATCGCAAATCGCTGGAGGAATATTGCCACGCGCAGATGCTGGATCCTTATTTGATGGCCGCGCTAATCCGGCAAGAGTCCGAGTTCAATCCCAACGCGATTTCGCGCGCCAACGCGCGGGGCCTCACGCAGGTAATGCCTGCCACCGGAAAACAGCTCAGCCGTAAACTCGGGATTCCCCGCTTCCGCACCGCAATGCTGTTCACTCCCGATACGAATCTGAGGCTCGGCACCTTTTACTTGAAGCAGCTTTCCGACGAACTGCAGGGGAAATGGGAAGCGGCCTTGGCATCGTACAACGCAGGCAAGTCGCATGTCACCACCTGGCTGGCGGCGGGCAACTATCGCGAGCCTTCCGAATTCGTTGAGAGCATTCCCTTCAGCGAGACGCGCGCCTACGTGCAGAGCGTGCTGCGGAACGCAGATGTTTATCGCAAGCTCTACGGCCAGAAAGTCGCGCTGAAGGCGAACTAGCGAACCTTCAACACCCCCGCGCCGCGAATCGCATCGTTCTTGAGCGAGTTCAGCGCCCGGTTGGCTTCTTCGAGCGGAAAAACTTCAATCTCAGTGTGAATGGGAATCTCGGCAGCGACCTTTAAGAAATCGTTCCCATCCTGACGGGTGTTGTTGGCCACGCTGCGAACCACGCGCTCCCCATAGAGAAGATCGTAATCAAGCGGCGGAATTTCGCTCATGTGGATACCGCCTAGCGCCAGGGTTCCGCCTTTCTTCAGAGCTTTCAGTGCCGCAGGCACGATCTCACCGGCCGGCGCGAAGATGATGGCGCTATCCAGCTTCACGGGCGGTTCGGCAATGGTTCCACCCGCCCACACCGCGCCTAATTCCAGAGCGAGTTTCTGATGACGCTGGTCGCGCGTACAGGCGTAAACTTCCGCGCCCCAATACCGGGCGACTTGAATGGCAACGCTTGCCGCGGCGCCAAAGCCGTACAGACCCAGCCTCCCGCCACGCTCGATCCCGGAAAGGCGTAGCGACCGGAAACCGATTATGCCAGCGCACAACAACGGCGCGGCCTTGAGATCGTCAAAACCTTCTGGAATCGGATAGACGAAATTTTCTTCGGCCAGCGCATACTCGGCATAGCCGCCATCGACGGTCCAGCCGGTGAACGTTGGATCGTTGCAGAGATTTTCTTTCTTCGCGCGGCAGTAGTCGCAAGTACCGTCGGTGGAGTGCAGCCACGCAATTCCCACCCGCGTCCCAACGGCATGCCGCTGAGCCCGTTCGCCCACACTTTCGATGACACCCACCACTTGATGCCCTGGGATAATCGGGGATTTGCGCGGCGTCAGTTCGCCTTCGATCACGTGCAGATCTGTCCGGCAAATACCGCACGCATTCACCCGCACCAGAACTTGAGTTCCGGATGGCGAGGGCTTGGGAACGTCCTCGTATTGAAGCGGATTGGTTTCGATTGGCGCGGGAGAGTGAAGAACGCAAGCTTTCATCGTCTTCACACATAGTACCCTTAGAGTCGATGGCACTTCCCGGACGGCACTTCGCACGCAATTTAGTTCACCGGCGCACGCTGCTGCTGCAAATGGTCCGGCGCGATTTCGAACAGCGCTTCATCGGCTCCACCGCCGGATGGATGTGGGGCTTGATCCTGCCGCTGGTGCAATTGGCGAGTTGGGTGTTCGTCTTTCAAGTGTGCATGCACCAGAACGTTCCGCCCGGCGAACCAACGCAGAGCTATCCGTTGTTTCTCTTCTGCGGTTATCTGCCCTGGCTGCTCTTTCAGGACACCGTGACACGCTCGGTGAATTCGATGATCGACAATTCCAATCTCATTACCAAGACCGTGTTTCCAGCCGAGATTGTGCCGGTTTCCATTTTTCTCTCGTCGCTCGCGAGTCATTTGATGGTGGTGGCCCTGCTGATCGCCGGGATCGGCATCATCAACGGCCACTTTAGTATGTGGATGATGATGCTACCCGTCTACATGCTGCTGGTTGGGCTGTTCGCGATCGGAGTCGGCTGGATCGTAGCCAGCTTGCAGGTGTACNNACGCCGATCTTCATCAGCGAGCAGCAGATCCCGCCTCGCTTTCGATTTGCATTGCATCTGAATCCGCTGGCGTCCGTCGTGCAGGCTTATCGCGACCGGTTGCTTTCCTATCGCATTCCCAGCCTGCACGAGCTCATCGTCATCACTGCCTACGCCGTCACCGCCTTCGTCCTAGGCGGATTGTTCTTCCGGCACTTGAAGCGCGGCTTCGCGGACGTGTTGTAGAGACAGCTATTGCTCGTCGGCGGTGGGCCCATAGAGCGCAGGCACCGGGATATCGTTCAAGCGCAAATACACGCCCAGTTGAGCACGATGATGGATGGTGTGGTTCATCACGAAGCTGCGAATCACCGCCACTCTCGGCATGGTCATCATCGTTTTCCCGCCGGCCATTAAGCTCCACGGCGCGAGAAACTTGCTGTCATCGGCGGCAACCAGAGCGGCACGCTCTTCGGCGACGCTCTCATCGAACACCGCCACCAACTGCTCGGTCGACGAGAATTTGGGCGTCTCGTAGGGTGGCGCGCCGGGGGGCGCATAGTCGAATGAATCGGCTTGCATGGTGAGTCCAGCCCAATCGGGCATGTTGGCAATGTGAGCCGCCAGCGATCCGAAATCGAAAGACTTCGGGTGCGGCTTCCATGAGAACTTCGCGGCGGGCACACGCTCCAACACTTTGCGCGTGTTTGCCATTTCCTGGTCGAATTCAGGAAGAAGAGATTCGCTAATCATAGAGGGTTCCTCGTTAGGGAGAATTGAGTTGCTCTCGCAATGATAGGCGAACAATTGGCGAAAATCAACTAGCCAGCCGGGTCTTTGTTGAGGCAAAGTGCAACCGCCTTCCCCGGGCCGCATCCAATGTAGTGGAGAGGCGATGGGAGTAGCTCTCCGGGAAGGTTTATATGCTTACGAAAACATTCAAAAAACTGGGTCTCCCGATTCTCGCGCTGGCAGGATTGATGATGTTTGCAGTTGCGCCGAAAGCGGACGCTGCGGTGCATTTCGGTGTCGGGATCGGCGTCCCGTACGGCTATAGCTATCCGTATGCTTACGGTTACCCTGGTTACTATCCGTACGCTTATCCATACGCCTACGGCTATGGGTATCCGTATTATGGCGGCGTCTATGGCGGTTGGGGCGGCGGCTGGGNNCGGCCGTGGCTATGCCGGTCGTGGATACGGCGGCGGCGGATTTCGTGGTGCAGCCCGCGGCGGCAGTGGATCCCGCGGCGGCGGTGGCCACGGTGGCGGACGCCGTTAAATAGTTCTGTGGATTTGCGCACTCCGGACCGGGTCAGCCTCCGCCCGGCCGGAGCCAGCCAGGTAATATCGCAAGGCCTAGAGTAAAATAGGCCATGGCGACTCAGCGTATCGGCATCTTGACCGGCGGAGGCGATGTCCCCGGCCTAAATTCTGTCATCAAAGAAGTTACTTATCGCGCCACCGAAAATGCCTGCGAAGTGGTAGGCATCCGGCGCGGGTGGGAAGGCCTCACGCACGTACGTTTAGAAGACGAGGCCAGCCGTACCCGATATATCCTCCCTTTAACCCGAGAAAACACCCGCACCATCGATCGTTACGGCGGAACGGTGCTGCATAGCAGCCGTACCAACCCCAGCAAGATGTCGAAGTCGAAGCTTCCTGAGTTCCTGCAGAATGGGAATTTCCCGCAGAAAGAAGTGACCAAGAACGGGAAGACCTCGGCGGTTGTTGATGTCAGCCCGCAGGTTCTCAAGAATATTGAGGCGCTGGGTCTCACTTCATTGATCGCGATCGGCGGCGACGACACCCTAAGCTATGCCGCGAAGCTCCACGGCATGGGCGTTAAGGTAATTGCCGTACCGAAGACCATGGATAATGATGTTCGCAACACGGAGTACTGCATCGGGTTCTCAACAGCGATAACGCGCGCGACCGATGCCATCGCCCGGCAGAGGACCACCGTGGGCTCCCACGAACGCATCGGGATTTTTCGCGTGTTCGGGCGCGACGCCGGTTTCACCTCTTTGTACACCGCTTACGTGGCTTCCATCCGCTGTTGCATTCCCGAATTCAAGGTCAATCTGGACAAGCTGATCGACCTGTTGATGACCGACAAGAAGCACAATCCCAGCAACTATTGTTTGGTGATTTTGTCGGAAGGCGCGGAGTGGGAAGGCTACCAGGTCCGCGAATATGGCGAGCCTGACGCCTTCGGACATCGCAAGAAGGAGAACGTGGCCGAAGCGCTGGCGGAGGAGATCCAACGTCGCAGCTCCGAAGAGACGATCGTGAGCGACCTGACCTACGACCTGCGCAGCGGCGTGCCCGATTTCGTGGATAAGCTCGTGGCGTCGACCTTCGGCACAATGGCCCTGGAGGCTGTGCTCGATAATCAAAGCGGCTTAATGGCGGCTTTGGTGGATGGCCGCTACGCCATGGCGCAGATTCCCGATCCAGGCTTGGGCCCGCGGCACGTCGACGTGGCCACCATGTACAACACCGAGCGTTACCGTCCCAACTACGCCAACAAGACCGGGCTTCCGATCTTCTTGACACGCGGCTGATGTTTTGGAAAAAGGCTAAACCTCACACGGCGGCCGCGTTGCAAGAAATCGTGCGGCACTTCAATGCAGCCGCGGCCGACGAAGAGAATTTCCCCACCACCATCGATCCGAGGATCTACCACGTCCAACTGATCCTCGAATATTTCGGGGACCTCGACGGCAAGCGGATTCTCGACGTCGGATGCGGCAAGGGACGGTTCGCGCGTGTGCTGGCCGAGCGGTTTTCCCGAGCGTCCATCGTTGCTTTCGACCTGGCCGAGGCGATGCTGCAGCATGTGCCAGCCGGCGTGAGTGCCTGCGCCGGATCGATGACTGCCCTGCCCTTCCCGGCGGGCGCTTTCGATTGCGCGTATGCCACCGAATCGCTCGAGCATGCCGTCGAAATCGATAAGGCCGTCGCTGAAATGTGCCGCGTGGTCAAGCCTGGCGGACGCATCGTCATCATCGATAAAAACTCGCAGCAATGGGGCCGGCTAAAAACTCCGGAGTGGGAGAAATGGTTCGGGCGAAAGGAGCTGGAACGATTGCTCGCGCGGCATTGCTCGAGCGTTTCCAGCCGTCCAATTTCGTATTGGGAAGACGTGGCGCCGGACGGTCTGTTTCTGGCGTGGATGGCCGAACGGTAGGTTTGACATCATGATCCCATCCGATCAGCATGAAGATGTGGCCACCAGAA
>PKZC01000451.1 GCA_003132905.1 Bryobacterales bacterium
TATAACCGGACGCCAGTGATATGAGTTATGCCCTTATCGGTCAAGGCGGGCCGCGCGGGGGCGGTAATCCGCCGCTGGCTTCCTACGAGGATGGGTCGCTCTACCACCAGGCGCTAATCGAGATGTCGTTGATGCCCCAGATGAACGGGCAACCGCCTTACTCCATTTGCGACTGCAACACATTCTAATTAGCGGCGCTCTATGAAGCTGATCGCAATCGGCTTCAACACTTTCGGCACGGGCTTAACCCGTGTAATGCATAGCATCCTGCGGCGTCTGGCGAGCCGGCACGAGATTCATTATTTGGGCATCGGCTATTCGGGCGAAATAGTCAGCGAACCCGGGCTGACTTTTCATCCCACCAATCTCAATGGAGGCGATGTATTCGCAGCGTTCCAGGCCGTGCGCCTGATCGAAGAGATTCAGCCCGATTTGGTCTTCATCCTGCACGACATCTGGATGTTCGAATACTATCTTCGGATACTCGGACCGTTTCGCGACCGAGTGAAGATCGCCGCCTATATTCCGCTGGACGGAAAAATTGTTCGACCCAGCGATGCCGATCCTCTGCGCACGGCCCATCGCATCGTGGTCTACACGGAGTTTGCAAGGAGGCAGTTTCAGCAGGCCTTTGAAGGCCTGAATGACGGCAGCAGTGAGTGCGTCCTGCCCGCAATCGATGTGATTCCGCACGGCGTCAATCTCGATTGTTTTTTCCCGTTCGCGGAGTTGTCGGAATCTGGCTTCGATTCGCGGGGCCGCGTTGAGGCGAAGAAGAAAGTGTTCCCCGATTTACCCCAGCCGGATGAATCGTTCGTGGTGCTGAACGCCAGCCGGCCCGATCCAAGAAAGCGCGTGGATCTTACCATCGAGGGGTTTGCTATCTTCGCCGCCAACAAACCAGCTAACGTCCGCTTGTGTCTGCATCATGCCATTTTCAGGGAAAGCGAGCGTACGCAAATCCACTCTCTGATTCAACGCTATGGGATCGAGGATCGAGTGTTCGTGAACCCCTTGGGAGAACGGGTTCTTGAGGATCGTGAGCTAAACCTGCTTTACAACGCCTGCGATGTTGGCATCAACACTTCTATGGGCGAAGGATGGGGACTGGTGAGCATGGAACATGGAGCCGCCGGCGGGGCGCAGATCGTTCCCGATCACAGCGCCTGTTCGGACCTTTGGAACGGGCGCGGCGAGCTGATTCCGCCCGCAAGAAGTTACGTCCCGGAATTCTCGGTGCTCGAGATGGGTGAAGTTTCCGCGCAAGGCGTGGCGCAGGCTTTGGAAAACTTATATCGGGATCCTGAGCGCCGGCGGGTGTTGTCGAAAGCAGCTTGGCGCGCAGGCCAGAACACAGCTTATTCCTGGGACGCGATCGCGGGCGAGTTCGAATCTTTGTTCGCAGCTCTTGCAAGCCAACAGCGCGAGTGAATTGGTGGACGGCGGGGGGATCGAACCCCCGACCTCTGCATTGCGAACGCAGCGCTCTCCCAGCTGAGCTAGCCGCCCACTTTTGACTTACGCAAACCTATTTTACTCTAACTGCATCGCCCTCGCCCCCTGCGCGCTGCTAAAATGGAACTTCTCCCCGCGAAAAATGCTTAAGCGCATCAGCGTGCACGGCGCCCGCCAACACAACCTCAAGAATATCGACGTGGAGATCCCGCGCAATACCTTCACTGTCATTACGGGGCTCAGTGGCTCCGGCAAGTCGTCCCTGGCTTTCGACACCATTTATGCGGAGGGCCAGCGCCGCTACGTGGAAACACTCTCGCCCTACGCCCGCCAGTTTCTGGATCAAATGGAGCGCCCGGAAGTGGATTCCATCGACGGCCTGAGCCCGGCCATTTCGATCGAACAGAAAACCACCAACCGCAGCCCGCGCTCGACAGTGGGCACCATCACCGAAATCTACGACTATCTGCGCGTGCTCTATTCATCCATCGGCGTTCCGCATTGCCCCACCTGTGGTATCGAAATCTCGCGCCAGAGCACCGAGCAGATCCTGCAGCAGATCCTCACGCTGCCGGAAGGCGAGCGCATTATGATTCTTGCGCCCATTGTGCGTGGCCGAAAAGGCGAATACAAGAAGGATCTCGAAAAGCTATTCCGCCAAGGCTTTGTCCGCGCCCGTGTGGATGGCGTGCTGCGCTCGTTGGATGAGGAAATCCCGCTCGATAAGCGCAAGAATCACACCATCGAAATCGTGGTGGATCGTCTCCCGCTGAAGGCCGGCTCGGAAAAACGGCTCGAAGCTTCTATCGAAACCGCTGCCAAGCTTGCCAATGGGCTGGTCATCGTATCGGTAGTGAACGGCGAAGAGAAGCTGTATTCGCAAAAACTCGCGTGTCCGAATTGCGGCGCCAGCATTCCGCAATTGGAGCCACGATCGTTTTCTTTCAATAGTCCCTTCGGCGCGTGTGAAACCTGCCACGGGCTGGGCAGCATCTGGAGCTTCGACCCCGCGAAGGTCATCGTGGATTCTTCTAAGCCATTGCTGGATGGCGGACTCGGCCCCGGCGCCAGTTCCTCTTACATGCAACAGCAACTCAGCGACGGCGCGGCGCTGCTTCGCATAAAGATCAACAAGCCGTTCGAAGAGCTGCCCAAGAAGGCCCAGGCGTTGCTGCTCGAAGGCGGCAACGGATTCGACGGCATCATCAAGATTCTGGCCGACACGTATGAAGAAGCAGGTCCTGGTTATCGCGAGTGGCTGATGGACTACATGTCGCCCGCGCTTTGCCCCGATTGCCGCGGACGGCGTCTGCGTCCGGGCAGTCTCGCGGTGCGCGTCAAAGGCGCGGGTATCGCTGAACTGACCGAGATGTCCATCGACCGCGCACTCGCGGCGGTTCGAGCCTGGAAACTGAACGAGCGCGAGCAACAGATTGCCGCGCGGGTTATCGAAGAGATTCGCAATCGGCTCGAGTTCCTTACCGCCGTTGGCTTGAATTACCTGAGCTTGGCGCGTTCGGCGGCAACGCTTTCGGGCGGCGAAGCACAGCGTATTCGCCTGGCGACGCAAATCGGCTCGAAGCTTCGCGGAGTGCTTTACGTTTTAGACGAACCGTCCATCGGATTGCACCCCCGCGATAACGATCGGCTGCTCGATACACTGACGCGCCTGCGCGATCTCGGCAACACCGTGCTGGTTGTCGAACATGATGCCGAAACCATCGAACGAGCGGATTATGTCATCGATCTAGGACCGGGAGCCGGACGCCTGGGCGGGCATCTGGTGGCGGCGGGCACGCCTCGCGAAATCAAAAAGAACCCCGCCTCGCTTACCGGCCAATACCTTTCGGGAGCGGTTCGCATCGATCCTCCGTCGGGCCGCCGCCGTGGTAACGGCAAGCAACTGATCGTCCGTGGCGCGCGTGAGCACAATCTCAAAGACGTCACGGTGGAATTTCCTTTGGGCTGCCTGGTTGTGATCACCGGCGTCTCCGGCAGCGGGAAATCCACGCTGATCAATGACATTCTTTACCGCTCGCTGGCGAAAGAAATCTACGGATCGCACGACCTACCCGGCGCGCACGATTCCATTGAAGGCCTGGAAAATATCGACAAAGTGGTGGAGATCGATCAATCGCCGATCGGCCGCACGCCGCGCTCGAACCCCGCCACTTATACCGGACTCTTCACGCCCATCCGCGAACTTTACGCCATGCTGCCGGAGTCGCGCGAGCGGGGCTACAAGGCAGGCCGCTTCAGCTTCAATGCAAAGGGTGGCCGCTGCGAGGCCTGTCAGGGTGGCGGCCTGAAACGCATCGAGATGAATTTCCTTCCCGACGTTTACGTCACCTGCGATGTTTGCCACGGGCGCCGCTACAACAGTGAAACGCTGCAAGTCAAGTACAAGGGTCTTTCGGTGGCCGACTTGCTGGCTTCCACGGTGGAAGACGCAGTGCCAATCCTGGAAAACATCCCGCAGATCAATGCCAAACTGCGCACGCTGCACGATGTCGGGCTCGGCTACATCCATCTGGGCCAATCCTCCACCACGCTCTCGGGTGGAGAAGCGCAACGCATCAAGCTGGCGCGCGAATTGAGCAAACGCCAAACCGGCCGCACGCTTTACATCCTGGATGAGCCCACCACCGGTTTGCATTTCGAAGATATTAAGCGGCTTCTGGACGTGCTTCAACGGCTGGTCGATCTGGGCAATACTGTCATTGTGATTGAACATCAGCTGGATGTAATCAAATCGGCGGACTGGATCATCGATATGGGCCCGGAAGGCGGCGATCGCGGTGGCAGCGTGGTAGCGTCGGGAACACCCGAGCAGATCCTGCGATTCAAGAAAAGTCACACCGCCCACGCGCTCGAAAAGGCGCTGCACTCCGGAAAAGTGGCATGAGCAAGTACGCTCATGAGCCCCTCAGCTTTCAAGGCCTGAAAACTGTCCCCATCCAGGCGCGGGGCGGCAAGGTTCGCGTCGAACATTTTGGGAAACCGTATGGGGCTGGAGGAGTGGCGGCGTGGCTGGATTCCCTTCCCCACCTCCTAGCGGCGGATTCCCTGCGCTCAGTCGTCAACGCACTGGCTAACGCGCGCGCGCGAAAAAAGATGATCATCTGGGGACTCGGGGGCCACGTCATTAAGTGCGGACTGGCCCCGATTCTGGTTGATCTCATGCGGCGCGGCTACGCGACAGCCTTCGCGTTGAACGGAGCCGCTGCGATCCACGATTTTGAAATTGCCATTGCCGGCCAGACCAGCGAAGATGTCGAAGCCGTGCTCCCCGACGGCAGTTTCGGCGCGGCGGAAGAGACCGGCCGCGAGTTCAATGCGGCGTTAAAGTATGGACAGGGGTTTGGCGAATCTCTGGGCCATCATCTGGAACAAATCGCCGATCCGCGCTTTGCTGCGTCTAGCCTTTTGTGCGAAACGTTTCGCAACTCGACGCCAGTAACGGTCCACGTCGCCATCGGGACCGACACGCCGCACACCCATCCCACCGCCAGCGGCGAAGCGCTCGGCCGGGCTACGCATCACGACTTTCGTCTGCTTTGTTCTTTGGTCAAGGATATTAACGACGGAGGGGTTTACCTCAATGTTGGCTCTGCCGTCGTTTTGCCCGAAGTCTTCTTGAAAGCTGTCTCCGTAGTCCGCAACCTGGGCCATCCGCTGGCCAATTTCACTACGGTGAATTTCGATTTTCTGCAGCACTACCGGCCTAAGGTCAACGTCGTGGAACGTCCACACGCTCGCGCCGGCGGACAAGGTTACTCCATCACCGGCCATCACGAGATCATGATCCCGCTGCTTGCAGCCGCCCTCATCGAGCCCAATGCATGAACCCCGTTGACCCCTTGAGCGGCGAGCCTTTAGATCTGACGCCAGCCCCACCCGCCCACTCAAGAGAGCCTTTCTGGGATTACACCGACTTCTTGCTTTTTGCCGTTCTGGTGGGCACCAGTCTGGCCGTGTCGCTTCTCGTGGCCTTAGCGTTTTACAAGTTCAGCGTTCCGGTCCGTCTGCTGGTGGCGCAGATTTTGTGGTACGCACTGGCCTTCTCAGCGCTGAAGGCGCTGCTCTTGTTTCGATATCAGCGTCCTTTTTGGAAGTCGCTTGGTTGGCGGTCGATCCCCTTCAGCGCCGCTGCGGGCGCGCTTCTGTCGGGGCCTATACTCGTCGTCTCCATCGGCTTGCTGCAGTTTGCTTTGCGAGCGCCTGAGGTTGAGCCCCCCTTCGAACAGATGTTTGGCTCTGGGGGCACCATCGTATTGTTCGGTATCCTGGCCGTCGTTGTCGGTCCCTTGGCTGAGGAGCTCGCCTTTCGGGGCTTCCTGATGCCATTGCTTATTCGAAGCTTAGGGGCGGCGGGAGGAATCGTACTTACGGGGATTATTTTCGGAAGCATTCATGGCTATGAATATCAATGGTCCTGGCAGTATATGCTGCTCATCTCACTGGCTGGCTGCGTCTTCGGCTGGGCCAAGTATAGAACTCAATCCACTCTTGCTTCCGCGCTGATGCACTGTACTTTTAACCTCACGCAATTTGCCGCGCTCCTCTGGCGCTCTCGGACTCTATGATAGAAACCATCCAATGGACGGACTCCGGCGTCGTGATGATCGATCAAACACGCCTTCCGCGCGAAGAAGTTTACGTCACCTGCACGGATCATCTTGAGGTTGCCGAAGCAATTCGATCGATGGTGATCCGAGGCGCGCCGGCCATTGGAGTGGCGGCTGCCATGGGGATTGCGTTGGGTATGCAGCGGGCGGCATCGGTCAGCCAGTTTGACGAAATTTGCGAGACCATTCGAAGCACTCGCCCCACGGCTGTCAATCTCTTTTGGGCCATCAAACGGATGCGGAGCGTGTTCGACGAACTCGCCGGCCGCACTCTTTCAGAGATTCGCGAGAAGCTGGTCTCGGAAGCCATCCAGATTCGTCTGGAAGACATCGCCATCAACCAATGCATCGGAAAGAACGGCGCTGCGCTCATCCCGGATGGGAAAACCGTCCTGACCCACTGCAACGCGGGCGCGCTCGCAACGGCGGGCTATGGTACGGCGCTCGGCGTAATTCGCGCTGCCATCGCTTCGGGCAAAAAGATTGACGTCTTCGCCGATGAAACGCGGCCATTCCTACAAGGCGCGCGCCTCACCATTTGGGAACTGCAGCACGATCACATTCCCGCCACGTTGATCACCGATAACATGGCCGGTCACTTCTTACATTCCGGCCGGATTGGTTGCGTGGTGGTGGGCGCCGACCGCATCGCGGCCAATGGCGACGTGGCCAACAAGATCGGTACCTACTCGGTAGCCGTGCTGGCCAAGGAGAACAACGTTCCTTTTTACGTTGCCGCGCCCATTTCCACTCTTGACCTGACCCTTGCCTCGGGCGAGCAGATCCCCATCGAGCAGCGTGCCGCTGCGGAAGTAACGCACGTACACGGCGTGCCTGTTGCGCCAGAAGGCACCGCAGTGGCGAATCCGGCGTTCGACGTTACGCCGAACAGATATGTTACCGCCATCATCACGGAACACGGCGTGGCACGCGCGCCGTATCTGGAAACTCTCCCCAAGTTGATCGGTTGAGGCTTTGCTAGGTTAGGATCATGCTTCGCACTGCTTTTTGCCTTCTGGCCGCGGCCAGCGGACTTTTGTTGGGTGCATCCGGCGAACTCTCAGACCGCCGCGCGCCTGGCTTCGCTCTGCCCGATCCCGCGTATGAGCGTTACTACGATTTGCAGGATTATGCCGGCAAAGTAGTGCTGATTGACATCATGTCGACACGCTGCCCCCACTGCCTTTTGGCATCGACCACGTTGGAAGAAGTGAAGGCGCGCTACGGTGACAAGATCGCGATCTTAGAAGTGGTACTGCCACCAGACAACCAAGAGACGATTTCCAAGTTCATTGAGACGAACCACGTCACTGTTCCAGTGGTCTGCGACATGGGTCAAATGACGGCATCCTATTTCAAAGCCACACCCGCTACCATGCAGCATATCGAAGTTCCTCACTTGTTCCTCATCGATAAGAGCGGGATCATTCGTAATGACTTCGGCTACGACGAAACAACACGCCGAGTTTTTGAAGGTGCGGGATTGTTCGCAGAAATTGACAGGCTACTGAAGTAATTACTAACGATCTCGACGCATGGTACTCCAAGTACCCGACAACTGTCGCTTCCAAGTAACTCATCCCTAAGCATTTCACTCCAGCCAGAAGTTGGCAGCGCAATTGCTCAAGTGTTCGCAGGCTGCGGGACTTCAGATGGGTCGCCCAAATTCGGCAGCTTCCAAAAAAAGGGGGGTCATGGTTTTATGAAAGCAGTAAGAGCAAGTGCGGTACAAGAAGAATTTGAGAGCGTTCTGATCGCCGAATTAGAAGAGTTGAGGAAGAGCGAGCAAGCGCTGCAGAAGATGTACCCGCGCCTCAAGAGCAAGCCTCAACTGCGCGTCCACTTCCTGGAACAACTCGCGGACATGCAGCAACGCGCGCAGCGTTTGGACGCTGTTCTGAACCCGATTGCGGCGCTGCAATTCACATCATCCGGTTTCGCGACGGCGCAGAGCTCGGTGGCCTAGGAAACTCCCATGCCACGAATGCTCTTGATGATTATTTTGATCATTTTAATTCTGGGACTTCTTCCCGCATGGCCTTATAGTACGGGATGGGGTTATTATCCCAGCGGCGGTTTTGGCCTCGTACTAATTATCGTCCTCATACTTATGCTCATGGGCCGCGTCTAGACCCGGAATGCCTCTTGGTGCCGCACTGTTCACGAGAGACGTTTCCGCTTGATCGGGCGCATACTCACAGATGGATTACGGTACACTGGTGCTGTAATTCCCTCTGAGAGATCCCCGGTCGTCTAATGGTAGGACAGCGGCCTTTGGAGCCGTGAATCGTGGTTCGAATCCATGCCGGGGAGCCAGATCTTTGTTTTCAACTATTTCGCGATTTTCGTGTACGAGTGGTGTACGGATGCTGATTTAAGATCATTGCCGTCTAGTCGTTTTGTTCCTTTGCGTTAGTGACAGAGCCTTGATTCGAGATTCCGCAGAGCCTTGAATCGTCCGCGATTTCAATGCTCCGGCCGATCCCTGGTACCCCTTGAGGATTTTGATGTAGCTGAAACGCGGCTTCTGGAAGAAGTTCATGCTCGTGAGGTGCGGGAGTTCTTTCAGAGTTTCGGTCGACTGGCGGTTGCAAGCTTTTCCGAAGTTCGCTGTAACAGGTGCCGCGATTCTGGGTAAAGCAACGCCCAGGTCAGCCAATCAGAGTTACCCGCCCAAGCGTAAAGACCAACGCTCTTCCACTGGAGCACCACACTTGTTACACCATGCAAGGGCCATGTTCGCACCCTACAAACGATGCGAAGGGGCTGTAGTGCCAAATTACACTGTCGCCGGACACGCCTTCTGCGCGGTCGTTCATCTCATTCCAGTGGCGGAACAAGTGGCACCCACGAAACTTGGCACAACAGAGCAGATGTCGAAATCCACTTCTACGCCCGGTCCCTTCCGAAGGCAGCGAAAGGGCTCGTTGAGAGATTGGAATTCGACGGGAAGCCGGGAAATGATTGGGACGTGTGCCCGATCATCGCGCTTTACAGGCAGGCTCTCGCCCTTCACATGAAAGCCGTGGTCGGTGAGGGAGGTAAGTTTCTTGCCTCGCCGATGGAGCACATTACGCTATATAAGACGCAGTCGCCGCGTTGGCTGACGCAAATCGTGTGCCAGTTCATCAAGACAGTCAGATGGGAAAGCGAGTTCAGCGCCTTGGTCCATCAACTAGAAGCGCTGGAGCCTGTTTCATGTGCCGTGCATGACGCCCTTGTCGATCTCTTGGCGGCGACGGCTGATAGTCTGGCGGCGACTTGGGATCAAAGACTGGAAAGTGGAAACCGGCATCGGAGTCAACCCGACTATTCATTAGCTTGAGAAGTTAACGTCCACCACGGCATCCGGTTTTCAGGCCCGGAGCGCGACGATCATCCGGCCAAAAAGCGCTTACTACATTCCAAAATGGTAATTCAGGACTAAAAACACCAGTTGCGACGAAACCTGCACCATCACTTTGCTGTCGTTGGGGATGCTCAGTGTTGCGCTGCCGCGTAAGCGCACCGAACTCGTCAGCAAACATCCGCGCTCAGAAGCTTGAGCTGGGAACTGCGAGAAGAGTTTGATTGTGATCGGGCTTCGCGTGTCCTTTGTTGTCTGGCTTTTTCGCTTTGTTAACTTGAGAGCACTTATACGAACGCGCGCGCAAGGAACGATCCCACCTATGTCCCAGGACTTTCGACTCGGGGAACATTTCATTTTTGTGAAGCTCGATTTGTTATTGACAATGCTTCAAGAACCGTTGTAGCCTAGTCAGCTATATCTAATCGATAAGGAAGAAATGGGCTCGTAATGTGATCTTGGAGGATTTGGATGATTGGCGTAAACTCCATAATCGATCTTTCTCATCATAATGGGGAACCGGATCTTCAAAAGGCCAAAGCATCCGGCATTGTGGGCGTGATCCAAAAGGCCACCCAGGGTACGTCTTTTACCGATCCGACATTTGCGGCAAACCGCAAAAAGGCCTCGGATGCGGGCCTTTTGTTCGGTGCCTATCACTTTGGGGTGGGCGCCGACGGCGTGGAACAGGCGGACTTCTTCTTGCACGTGGTACAACCGGGCGAGAACGAGATCATCGTCCTGGATTTCGAGGCGAATCCTCAAGGTCCCAGCATGACGTTGGGAGAGGCACGCGCTTTCGTGACTCACGTGGAGGCGGTGACTACCCGTTGGCCGGGATTGTATTCCGGCCATTATCTGAAGGAACTGCTGGGCACCGCCGACGATCCGGTGCTAACCAACTGCTGGTTGTGGATCTCGCAATATGGTCCCACGGCGGTGATTCCAGCTGCATGGAAAGCGTGGACGATGTGGCAATACACGGATGGCGCACTCGGCCCTCAACCGCACACGGTAGATGGGATCGGCACGTGTGACCGGGACACGTACAATGGTGTTTCGGACGATCTCACCGGTTTTTGGCAAGCGGGTGGAGTGATCCTACCTTCGACGACTTAGCCTGGGGTTCACGTGCAAATCCAGATATGGTACAGTCCCGCCGCAGTGAGATCCGCCGTTTTCATTCATGCATGGGATCAGAATGGCAAGGTTTGGGATTTCGCCGGAACCCTCTCCCCGGATGGCGCGAGCTGGGGATTCGTTCTTTCCGGAACTACCGAAGACCAACGCGATGTTTCTTTCAAGTACCGATTTGACGCCAGCGTTTGGGAGGCCGATAGCTGGATACGAACTGTCCCGTCTTTAGATGCTACCGAGTTATGGACTGAGGACTTCTCCCCGCGATGCGCCACTGAAGCACCCGGTGGTCCCGCTACGTTTGCAAGCGTGACTGTGAACGCTATTTCCGAACACCGTTTCAATGGAGGCGCAGTGTACGTCTGGACTCCGCCCTCGAACGGCGGGACATTGGTCCATCAGTCCGCGCGGAATGATGCCGCGAGCACCTCAAGCTTTGTGATTCCGCTAACCAATGCGCTCCAATCTGGATTTCATTTTAAGCTGGTTGGTCCCGGCGGCCAGCCACCCTTCAGCGACTTCGAGCCCGATACCGCGAACCGCTTTTGGAACCCCAGCGATGGCGCAAACATCTGGGTGAAAAGCGGTGAGGTCGATGTGCAGTCGCAGCCGATTGCGCCCGTCAGCGTCGGAGTTGATTTTTTCTTCCCGCTAAGCCTCGGAACGCCTTCCCTGCGGATTCAGGATTTGGTGGGCGATTTCGATGCCACAGTGAATCCCGAAACACAAACTCCATTGGACGGCGTTTTTGGATCGTCCCATTATGCGATCTCTGTTTACGCGGGTGCCTTATACAACGTGTGGTGGACCACCGAGCCGCAAAGTCTGATGCGACGATTCCGGATTCCGTTCGGAGGCAACAGCGACCCTACTTTGGGAGTCAATGGGTATGACCATTGGCTCACGACGCCTCCTGTTCCCAATGGAGCGGTGAGCCTCGTCATCCATCCCAACCCGGGCACTACGTTCGGGGCAGCCGTCAGTGTGCAGGTCGGCATCGGTGACGCTCCCACACATCAAACTGCGCTGGCGCGACGTTCTGCCGATGGAACCTGGCTGCTGCAGCTGGACACCTTTCCCGGCGTTCCCTTCTGGGCAACGCTAATAGGGGAATCACGCCAAGACGGACCACTAGATTTCCGCCGCGGAATCATGAGCACGGCGGGAACAACTACCCTTCATACGATCGATGGTGTCGGCGGGATCAGCGCTTCGCCTCCGGGAAGTTTCCTGGATGCCAGCCCGAATCTTCGGCGGTCTCTGATGGAAGCCGTATACGGTCAACCCATCGTGGCCGCGGGTGTGTTCGACCCCTGGGAGATGCCGCACGGGTCGAACAAACTGCAGGGTCAAGCGTACTTCGTCGTTCGTGCGCCGCACGCAGTGAGTTGCTCGGTACTTCTCATGAGTACCCCAAACCAATCGGGAACGACGCGAAATGTGACTACGGTTCCCATGAATCTGACCAACGATCTGCGCTATTGGTGGACGTCGGTACCTCAAGCCAATGCACCCCACGGCTCACTCTATCGGTTTGCTTACTCCGATGGATGGGAGTTGCTGGATCCGAACGGTCACTACGGAGAATCTCTCGACCCTGCCTCGCGCTGGGCTTTGGACAAAGGCTCTCTCATCGTCGACGCCGGTACAGGCGCGGAACAATCCTGGTCTTACGTTGCCGATCTTGACGTCGTACAAGCACCCCTCATCGGCCGCCCGTGGCAGACCGGTAGCTGGGACTGGCTGCTGATTTACGAAATGCACGTGGAGCGCTTTACCCAACGAAACGCGGGTGCCGCGACGGACTTCGATCAAGTCATTCAAGAGTTGCAAACAGGGTATCTCCACCGCCTGCCGGTCACAGCGCTCGAGTTGCTTCCTCTGCACGAGTTTCCGGCCGATCAAGCGGGCTGGGGTTACAATCCCAGCCTGTTTTTTGCGATCGATTCATCCTACGGTGGTCCGGATGATTTTGCACGCTTGATTCGCGCCGCTCACGATGCTTCTCGCGCGGTGATCCTCGATCTTGTCTATAACCACCTGATTGAGTCTCCGTTGCAGGTGCTGGCTCGGGACGTGTATGTGAGTGGAGCAACCCAGTGGGGCGACATGGTCTATTTCGCACATCCGGCCGCCTGTGAGTTCTTCCGTCAGGCGACAGTGTATCTGTGGAGCCTGTTCCAGCTGGACGGCTTCCGCCTGGACTCCACCGAGACCATCGTGAACGGCGGGCATTACACGGACAGCACTCCGTATGTGATCGCAAAAGGACCGGATGGCAACTACCAATTTGGCGCTGGAAAAGGTTGGGAGTTCCTCGGCATGCTGCGTACCGCATTGCGCCGTGCGGCGGATGCCGGCGGAAATGGCTGGCCATATCTTGTGGGCGAGAACTCCCCGGAGAATCCGCCGATGACGGACCCGAGTAGCGGCATCCTGGACGGCCAATGGCACTTCGACGAGATGTACGCGCTGAACAACGCCGCTCTGAATACGGACGATCACTCCTCGGATGTGCGCGGAGGCATGGATGGCGCGGGGCGGCCGTTTCAACGTTCCGTTATTTACGCGGAAAGTCATGACAGCGTCAGCGGGCAGGGCTCAACGGCGCGAATTGCAGCAACCGAAAAGTGGGGCAACGGAAGACAGATGGCAAAGGCTATTGGAACCGTCGCGTTGCTGGCGCAGGGCATTCCCATGATTTTCATGGGAGAAGAGGCGGCGGAGGATCAGGCCTTTGTCTTTGGAGCTTCGGCCACATCGCCCGAATTCACCTTACGTCTGGACAGTTATGAACAGACCGCGAGCGAGTTTCTGCAAGTTCTGACCTGGTTTCGCGATCTGATGGGCCTGCGCAATAATGCGGCCAACGGCATACGCGGCAACGACAATCAGTCGACCGGGCAGGGCTACAAGACCGTTGCATTCACGCGCGCGAACGGAGAGTTCTTTGTGATCGCTACGTTGGGAACCAACAACCAACAGCAGAATCTTGCCTGGTTGGGCCTGCCGGCAGGCTCTGCTTACAAAGAAATCTTTAATTCGTCTTGGCCGCAATATAGCGTTCATGCTGAGCCCCTGATTTCGAACGGAGGTTATGATGCCCAGCTCTACTCGGGCAATCTCGTGAATCTTCCTGCGATTGGAGCGGTGATCCTCCAGCGGCGTTGATCATCCACAGACCGTCCTAGGCGACGCAGGTCCGAATCGAGGATTCCGAGAGTCAGATCCCGGCAACCATGAATAATAAATCTGTTTTAGCCGATTGCGAATATATTGTGGTGGGATCCGGAGCTGGTGGAGGCACCGTTGCCGCCAGGCTAGCGGAAGCTGGTCGCAAAGTGGTGGTGCTGGAGGCTGGAGGCGATCCCGGCCATTTGTCGGGTGGAGACCCGATCCAGCCCGCAGAGAACCGGCTGCCGCTGGATTATGACGTTCCCGCCTTCCATGGATTTGCCTCCGAAAACGAGGCACTGAAATGGGATTTCTTTGTTCGCCACTACGCCGACGAAGCGGAACAGCGATTGGACGACAAATATTTAGCGGAGCGAGGCGGAGTCCTCTATCCGCGGGCATCTTGTTTGGGAGGATGCACGGCCCACAACGCGATGATCCTGGTCTATCCGCACAACTCGGACTGGGATTACATCGCCGATCTTACGAACGATCCGAGCTGGAAGGCTTCCCGCATGCGCAAGTACTTCGAGCTGCTGGAGAACTGCCGGCATCGCCCGTTCTATCGCTTCCTGGCTTGGCTCGGGATCAACGCATCGCGGCATGGCTGGCGCGGCTGGCTGCCTACCGAAAAGGCGCTGCCACGGGAGACCCTGACTGATCGGAATCTGGTGAAGGCGGTCGCGGATGCCGCGATCGAGGCCTTCCAGGAAGACGGCCACGAAATAGAACGAATCCGATGGTTTCTTGAAAGCGGACTTGACCCGAACGACTGGCGGTTGGTGGCCGATAACTCGACCGGTATCCGCTACCTGCCTCTTACGACGCTGAACCACCGGCGTGTGGGAAGCAGAGAGCGCTTGCACGATGTAGCGCGCCGCTACCCGGACCGCCTAAAGATCGTTCTGGACGCTCTGGCTACTCGCGTCATCCTGGATGAAAACCAGCGCGCCATTGGCGTCGAATATCTCCGGGGCGGAAAGCTCTACCGCGCGTGTCCGACGCCAAGTAATGAGACGGGCGAATGCGAGGCGGTCTATGCCTCGCGGGAAATAATTGTTGCTGGCGGCACGTTCAACACGCCGCAACTGCTGATGCTGTCCGGCATCGGCCCTGCCCAGGCGCTGGAGAAGCACGGAATTCGGGTTCGGGTAGATCTTCCGGGAGTCGGGCGAAACCTGCAGGACCGCTACGAAATCGGCGTCGTCAACCGGATGAGTTTCAAATCCTGGCAGGTGTACACCGGCGCGAACTTTACCGTCAGCGACCCCCAGTACAAGGAGTGGAAGCAATGCCAAAGCGGCATTTATTCGACAAATGGGTCCCTTCTGACCCTGTTCCGGAAGTCTCCCGTCGCGCAGGAAGTGCCAGACTTGTTCTGCATGTCGCTTCTTGCCCCTTTTCGCGGATATTTCCCAAATTATTCCAGAGAGTTCGCCGAGAAGCTGAACTATCTGACCTGGGTGGTGCTGAAAGCTCACACGCGCAACCGCACCGGAGAAGTAACTTTACGTTCCAGCGATCCGCGCGATCCACCACAGGTGGATTTTCATTATTTCGCCGCGGGTGGCGACGACGATCTGACAGCGGTGGTAGACGGCATCCGGTTCGTCCGGCGATTAACCGCCAAGCTTAAGCGCGCTGGTCTGGAAGCCGCCGAAGAGCTGCCGGGCGACGATCTGCAAAGCGACCAAGCGCTCCGGGACTTCGTCCGCGCCAATGCCTGGGGGCACCATGCATCGTGTAGTTGCGCCATCGGACCGCGCGAGCGTAACGGAGTTTTATCCAGCGACTTTCGCGTCCATGGAACCTTAGGATTACGGGTCGTAGACGCATCGGTATTTCCACGTATACCCGGCTTCTTTATCGCGAGCTCGGTTTATATGATCGGCGAAAAGGCGGCGGAGACGATCCTATTGTCCGCTAAATAACTGAGAATATTTTTCACAAACCTGTTGACACAAGAGGCGGACAAAACTATACTACCTGGAGTTCGGAGTAGAAATTGTGTCTCCCAAAACGGAAAAACCGCTTTGTGCCGATGATTTGCTGAAGATGAGTCAACAGCAGCTGGACGATTTGTTCGAGCGCAGCCAAGCGGGACCGATTCCCAATGGCCAAGCGAGGGGCACGGCAATCATCGCTCCCGGAACATCTTTCAGCAAGGAAATCGCGGAAATCATTAACCATTTCGGCTGGGAGGGCAAGACGTTCGACGGTGCACATGGTGTGCTTACCAACCGCATCCTGGGGTTTGGATTAAACGCGATCGTAGCCGAAGTTTATAAGGACAAAAGCTGGCTGGACGGCCAAGAGTGCATCGTCCTCGATTACTCGAAGACTTCGACCCTCGCGCAGTGGATTCGCGACGAGATCCNNCATTTATCTCGGCGTCGTGTATTGGGAAAAAAGCAGACTGATCGATTTCTGTCTTGAATTCCCAGCCACCGCTGCGTAGTCTTCCAGGAGCGTAATAGCGGAGCGGCCGATGTTCCGCGGTTTGATCCAATGACGCCTCAATCCAGTTTTATGGTTTTGGCGCCGCTGGCCAAAGACCGGCTGTCCGAGATGCGGGGCCTGCTGGCCACCATGAACAGTCAGCCGGGAGTGGCGGATCGACGGAATTTGCTGGTGCCTTTTGGCGCGTTCGAGAATCTTCATTTCGCCCGGTTCGTAATCCTGGACGATCCAACAACCGGCGATGTGCAGCTGTACGGACTCGAGCGTCCGGCTCCGCCCGTGTACCTGGCTTTCCTGGGCGACTTCGATGGAGATTACGAGGAATTTATAGACGACCTGATCGCGCGCGCGGGCGAAGGGTTGCGCCGCGTCTTTTCGTACTGTGACGGGTTCACGGCTTCGAGCGATCTGGCCGCGTGGATGCGCACGCACGAACGCCGGCCTGCCACCTACTACTGCAACTGGGTTGGCCGTACCGTAAAGCAATGTCGCGAGGAGGAGGAACTGCGGATTGCAATCCGGGATCACCTGGCCGCATCGCCCAATCTTGCGGACGCGACTCCCCAGGAAGTACACGCAAATCTAAAGAGCTTCGCCGCGCGGGAACAAGCATCCGGCAAAA
>PKZC01000406.1:0-23648 GCA_003132905.1 Bryobacterales bacterium
CTTATAACCGGACGCCAGTGATGTGGCGATAGCAACCAATACCGCGACTAAAGCGGCCATGGCAGATAGAAGCGGCGCGCTCGCCGTCAACTGCTGAATAGTGATTGCGAGCATAATTGGGGTCATAGGTGAGACTATCCATCGTCGGGACCAATGGTCATTGGCCTAATGTAAAGCATACTGCGCCGAATTAAGTTGCGCTACGCTAACAGGTAGAAAACACGGGCTGCCCGCAATGTGCACATCGATACGTCGGAGTCGACCAACTTTGACACCTCTGGGAATTGGCACGGCAGGTGTCCGGCCTGTACGATACCGTCGCCAGCGCTTGCGGCAGTAGGCTTCAAAGCGCTAGCTCTCGTGCGACCCTTAGGTTTTGCAGGGCCGGAAGGTTCCCTCCAAACCTTCTTAGAAGCACGCAATTGGAGCAATTTACTGACGCCAAGAGGACGGGAGATTGCGTCGCAATCAAAGATCTTGCTCCTGCCACTGCGGGTATCTACCGGTGAATTACGAAGACACCGAGCATTATCAAATTACGCGAAGGGTCCTGAACGATACCTATGAAGTGCTAGAGGCTCAATTCGCCGACGATGGCGAGTCGTTTTCAGATTTATAGTATGGGTCCATTCGGGCACCGGGCCAGCCCACATAATCCTGGAGAAGCCGCCACGCAACCCCCAAAGACCAAGCTGCCAATCCCCGGTTGAATGTTACGCTGGGATTACACGCATGCCGCTTTCCGATTCTTTCTTTGGCCAGAAGTTTGGCATCACCGAACACGATCTCCAGTGCTATCTATCGGAAGCCCTGAACGCGGGTGGCGACTACGCCGATCTGTACTTCGAATACCTGGTAAGCAGCCAACTGAGCATCGACGAATCCATCGTAAAGAGTGCGGTGCAGGGCGTCTCGTTGGGAGTGGGGGTGCGAGTTTTGTCGGGTGAGCGCACCGGTTACGCTTATAGCGACGACTTGAGCCCCGAGAAAATCCGCAAGGCGGCGCGAGTGGCGGCCTGCATCGCAAGCGGTCCATCGAAAGTGGATAAAACCGGATTCGTGGAAGCCCGGCGGCGCGATCTTTATCCGATCGTCATCGCGCCCAGCGAGACCAGTCTGGCCGAACGCGTGGAATTCGTGAAGCGCGCCGACCGCGCAGCGCGTGCCGAGGACCGGCGTGTTTTTGAAGTGCAGGCCAGTTATGCCGACAGCCTGCGGTATGTGCTGGTGGCCACGAGCGATGGTGTTCTGAGTACCGACCGGCAGCCGCTGGCTCGCTTGAACGTCTCGGTGTTNNGTGTTGGCGCGTCAGGGGGACGGCGTCGCGCAAAGCGGCTATTCGGGCGGCGGCGGACGCGTGAGCCTGGACTTTTTCGAGACTGAGAAGACCCCAGAACATTTTGCTCGCGAAGCGGTTCGGCAGGCCATTGTGTTATTGAATGCCGCGCCCGCGCCGGCTGGTGAGATGACCGTGGTTCTGGGCCCAGGCTGGCCGGGAGTCCTGCTGCACGAAGCGGTGGGGCATGGGCTTGAGGCCGACTTCAACCGCAAAAAAGTCTCGGCGTTCAGCGACCGGCTGGGCCAGCAGGTGGCCAGTCCGCTTTGCACCGTGATTGACGATGGCACCATGCGCAACCGTCGCGGATCGCTCAACGTGGATGACGAGGGCGCCACCACGCAGGAAAACGTGCTCATCGAGAAAGGCGTGCTACGCGGCTATCTCTTTGACAAGCTTTCCAGTAAGCTGCTGGGCTCGCACACCACGGGCAGCGGCCGCCGCGAAAGTTATCAGGACGTTCCGATGCCGCGCATGACGAATACCTTTATGCTGGCGGGCGACAGCGATCCCGAAGACATCATTCGATCGACATCGCGCGGGCTATATTGCGCCAATTTCGGCGGCGGCGAGGTGGATATCACCAGCGGCAATTTCGTGTTCAGCGCGTCGGAAAGCTATCTCATCGAAGACGGCCACATCACGCGGCCGGTGCGTGGCGCGATGTTGACGGGAAACGGGCCCGAAGCTCTGAAGCACGTCAGCATGGTGGGCCACGACCTGAAACTCGACGAAGGCGTGGGAATCTGCAGCAAAGAAGGGCAGAGGGTGCCGGTGGGCGTCGGGATTCCAACCATCAAAATCGATCGCATGACCGTGGGCGGCACCGCGGGATGATTGTTGCGCAATGATCGATCCGGAATTGGCACGTCAAGCCGTACGCCTGGCCCTGGAGCAAGGCGCCACCGAAGCCGAGTGCACGCTTTCGGAAGGCGAGGAATTCTCGGTGCGAGTACGGATGCGCGCGCTGGAAAAATTGACGGACGCAGGATCGCGGGGCGCTGGCCTGCGCGTGTTAGTTGGCAAACGCGTTGGATCGTCCCATACGTCGGACCTCTCGAGCGCGGGCCTTCGGCAGATGGTGGAATCGGCGCTGGCCATCGCAGCCATCTCCACGGAAGATCCGTATGCCGGCCTCCCGGACGCCTCGGAGCTCGGATCGCTAAACGGCGATTTGCAGCTCTATTCTGACGACATTCGCGCCATCGATACGCCCGCGCGCATTCAAACGGCGCTTGAAACCGAAGAAGCGGCGCTTTCCTGGGATCCTCGCATTACAAATTCCGATGGCTCGTTCAAGGCGCACGCGGGTGAGCGTGTGTTCGCCAACTCGCGCGGCTTCCTGGGCAGCTATCGCACCACCAGTTGCTCGATCAGCACATCACCGGTCGCGCGTCAGGGCGGCACGATGGAGCGCGACTATTGGTATTCATCGGCGCGCAGCCACTCCCAGTTGGATACTCCGGCTGCGGTGGGACGCCGGGCCGCCGAGCGAACCGTCCGCCGTTTGGGCTCGCGCAAAATCCCGACTCAGAACGTGCCGGTGATCTTCGACTCCGTCACCGCTCGATCGCTGATCGGCAATATTTTTGAAGCGGTGGAGGGCAATTCGATCTATCGCACGGCGTCGTTCCTGGCCGGGAAGCTAGGTGAGCACGTGGCATCGGAAAACGTCACCGTGATCGACGATGGCGGGATACCGGGACTTTTCGGCACTGCGCCGTTCGATGACGAAGGTGTACCGTCGCGGCGAACCGTGGTGATCGATCGCGGCGTCCTCAAAAGCTATTTGCTGAATAGCTACACGGCGCGCAAACTCGGCATGCGCACCACCGGGAACGCGGCGCGCGGCTTAACCGGCAATGCGGGCGTAGGGCACGGAAATTTCTTTCTGCAAAAAGGCGATCGCTCGCCGGAAGAAATAATTCGTGGCATTCGCCAAGGCTTGTACGTCACGGAGTTGATTGGCCACGGCGTAAACATCGTCACTGGCGACTATTCGCGCGGCGCGGCCGGGCTGTGGATTGAAAACGGCGAGTTCGCGTATCCTGTGTCTGAGATCACCATCGCGGCGAATCTGCAGCGAATGCTGCTGGACGTGGAAGCTGCCGGGTCCGATCTGGAATTTCGCGGCTCAGTGGCGTCGCCAACGCTGTTGATCCGCGAGATGACCGTCAGCGGAAGTTGAAATCGGGAAATTGACTCAATGACGAGTAAAACCGGCCTTTATATATTAGCGATCGCACTGGTTTTGGCCGGCGGGCTGATCTGGTACGTGAATCGCCCGCATGCCGCCGCCGTCGACGTTGCGCCGTTATCGGCGGAAGCCAAGGCTTACGTTCGGAACTTGCAGCTCACCGACGTCACCATGAAGGCCACCGAGAGCTACGTTGGGCAAACGGTGACCGAGATTGAGGGCAAGATTTCCAACGCCGGCAGCCGCACCGTCCAGCATGCCGATGTATATTGCGTCTTCTATAATTCCTACGGCGAGGTGATTCTGCGCGAACGGGTTCCCATTGTGGCCGGCGGTCTAAAGCCCGGCGAGATGCGAACATTTCGACTGCCGTTCGATAACATTCCCGGAGCCTGGAACAACCAGATGCCGCAATTGGTGATCGCCCGTATCGAGTTCACCTGATGGCTCGAGTGTTAGTGGTGGAAGACGACGCCAGTCAACTGGAAATCCGCAAACAGATTCTGGAGCACGCTGGCCACGAAGTCGTAACTGCGCGGGATGCGTCGGAAGCTTTAGAACGTTGGAGCGGTTGTCCGGTGGTGCTCATGGACATGCGCATTCCTGAGCCCGAAGATGGATTGCGATTAATCCAGACGATCGCTCGGAGGGCGCGGATCATCGTCTTATCCGGCGGCGAAGTGGATCGCAAGCTGCCAGTGGATGAATTCCTGACGAAGCCCTGCCCATCCCGACGGTTGCTGGAAAGCATCGCCCGATGGACATCCGCATAAAGGTGGTGCCGAAAAGCTCGAAGACCGAGCTGGCGGGCATCTTGCCGGATGGGACCTGGAAGGTCAAGGTGGCCGCCGCGCCCGAGAAGGGCAAAGCGAATCGCGCGCTGGTGGCTTTTCTCGCGGAACACCTGGGAGTGGCGAAAAGCCGCATCCGGATCGTGTCCGGCGAAACGTCGCAACTGAAAAGAATTCAGGTGGACGAGTGAACAGGGCTGAAGGCAACTTTCGGAGCGCCGCGCCGCACGATCAGCAACGCAATTCCGGCGGCCAGCGTCGCCAGTGAGATCCATTGCGTGTAAGAGAGGCCCAGGTGCAGGCCCTGCTCGTGGAAGCGGAAGAACTCGATGATGAAACGGGCGGTGGAATAGAGCGCGAGATACCAGCCCAGAATTGCGCCGGCAGTGTGTTTCTTGCCAATGCTGAAATATAGGAACGCGAAAATGAGCGCATCGGCGACGGACTCGTAAAGCTGCGTTGGATGCAGAGGAATGCCGAGAGGTACGCCAGTTAGATCGGCTGCCTCTTGGCTATGAAACGTGGTCGCCCAGGGCATGTGGGTGGGGATTCCATAGCAGCAGCCCGCCGAAAAACAACCAATGCGGCCGATGGCTTGGCCCAGCGCGATACCAGGTGCGAACACATCGCAGGTGGCGAGGATCGGTAAATGCTGGCGTCGCATGTAGAGAATCGCTGTGATAAAGGCCACCACGAAACCGCCCTGGTAAACGCCCGCTGCTTGCAGAGTGCTCAGGGAGAATAGTGATTTCGGATTGTTCCAATAAGTCTGGAAATCGAATAAGATCATGAACAGCTTTGCGCCCGCCAACCCGGCCAGCGCGCAGTAGATGGCAAGATTGGTGACCTGCTCAGAAGGCAGACTAGCGCGTTTGGCCAAGCGGATGATAATCCACAGCGCCGCCAAAAATCCTATGGCGACTAGGGTTCCGTAGGTCGGAATAAAGAAACTACCGATCGATATTAACTTAGGAAACATGGCTGACTCTCCGCTCCTTGGCCCGCCACATGTCCAGCAGCAGCAGGCAAGCGCCAACGGTAATGGCGCTATCGGCGACGTTAAAGGCCGGAAAATAGTGCTGGCCGGCGTGCACTTCGATGAAATCGGTCACGGTACCGTTGACAATTCGATCATACAGGTTTCCGAACGCGCCGCCCAGAATGAAGGCCAGGGCAAGGCGCAGCACGGAGTCGCGCTGGCTGCTCGGAAGCAGCAGCATAATGGCAATTGCTATGAGTACAACAGCGGAAAACCCGATGAGCAGTACGTCGCGCCAGGGGCCGGAGGCGTTCGCGAGCATGCCGAACGCGATGCCCGGGTTTTCGGTATGGACAATGTTGAACCACCCCGGAATTACGGTCGTTGAATCGAAATTCGTGAAATGCGTTTTGATAAGACCCTTAGTGAATCGATCTAACACAACTACGACGGCGGCGATCAGAAAAGGGAATAGCCGGTGACGCATCGCCTTACTTGATGGCGTTACTGCACGCCGCGCAGAGGGTAGGGAACTCCGGATCGCTCCCCACATCCAGCGTGTACTTCCAGCAGCGCTCGCACTTCGTGCCTTCGGTACGCCGCACCTCGACCGATAATCCGTCGTCGCTGCCGCGTTCCACCTCGACTTGGGAAACGATGAACACGGCCGGCAGATCGGCTGCGTATTCGTTGAGCAACGGATAGAGATCGCCACCGGTAGTTAGAATCACCCGAGCTTCGAGCGACTTTCCGATACGTTTTTCTTCTCGTGCAGTCTCCAGCGTTTTCAAAACCTGATCGCGGACCAGCATCAGTTTGTCCCAGTTCGCCAGGCGTTGGCGCTGCTGGAGCGGGATACCCTGCGTCAGTTCGCTTGGATCGGGCAGCAACGCAAGATGCACGCTATCGGGACTACCCTTGGGCTTGCACAAGTAGCCCCACACTTCTTCGGTGGTAAAAGACAACAAAGGAGCGAGCAAGCGAACCAGCGCGTAGGCGATCCGATAGACGGCTGTTTGAGCGGAACGGCGGGAGTGCGAGCGGGAGCCGGAGGTGTACAGACGATCTTTGACGATATCCACCCAGACGGCGCTCAGATCGGTAGCCGCGAAATCATAAATAGCCCGATAGACTTTATGGAACGCATACTCGTCATACCAGGCTCGGCATTTTCCGACTAACTCTTCGGTTTTCAGAAGAATCCACTGGTCGATTTCGCTGAGCTTCTCACCGGCCACGGCATCGGCATCCGGATTAAAATCGTTCAAGTTGGCGAGCAGGTTGCGGAAGATTTTATTCCGAAAGTCTTTGTAGGCTTCGCTTACTCTTTTCAGGATCGTGTCGGAGAGACGCACGTCTTCGACGAAATCGACCGACGACACCCACAAGCGCAACACATCTGCGCCGAATTTCGAGATAACTTCCTCGGGTTCAACACCGATGCCCCGCGATTTGGACATGGCGCGCCCTTTGTCGTCCAAGGTCCAGCCGTTGGTGGCGCATTCCCGATACGGCGCCGCGCCTTTCAGCGCCACCCCGACGAGAAGCGAGCTGTGAAACCAGCCACGATACTGATCGCCGCCCTCGAGATACATATTGGCCGGCCAGGGCAAGCCATTTTCCGGCGTGAGCACGGCCAGGTGGCTGGATCCGGAATCGAACCACACGTCCAGAATGTCGCTCTCTTTGCGAAAGTCCTGGCCTCCGCAACGGGAGCATTTCATATCGGCGCCGATGAGCTCAGCGGCAGATCGCTCATACCAAACATCGGCGGTGTGCTCGCGGAAAAGCTCCACCACGCGATCCAGGACCTTGCGGTCCGTCATCGGCTGCTGGCAATTCTCGCAATAGAAGGCGATGATCGGCACGCCCCACACGCGTTGACGCGAGATACACCAATCGGGACGAGTGGCAATCATGTTGGACATGCGCTCCTCGCCCCAAGCGGGCATCCACTTCACGTCCTGAATGGCTTTTAGCGTGCGCGCGCGAAGATCGTTACGCTCCATGCCGACGAACCATTGTTCGGTGGCGCGGAAGATGGTGGAGTTGTGGCAGCGCCAGCAATGCGGATAGCTGTGCTTAATTTTCTCTTCGCCCAGCAACGCGCCGTGCGACTTCAGAAGTTCGCTGACGATGGGATTCGCCTGCCACACCGTTTTTCCGATGATCTCTTCGGGAAGGCGGCCGGCCGCGCCCTCGGCGTGATAAAACTTTCCAGCCGGATCAACCGGGCAATAGACCGGCAGCCCGTACTTCACGCCGACTTCGAAATCCTCCTGGCCGTGGCCGGGGGCGGTGTGCACCGCGCCAGTGCCTTGTTCCAACGTGACGTGATCGGCCAGGATTCCGAGTGAATCGCGATCGAGAAACGGATGGCGGAAGATTGCGCCTTCGAGCTTCGCGCCTGGAAAAGCGGCGATCGCTTTCGGAGCGTCCCAGCCCAGCTTCTCCGCCGTCAGTTTCAGCAATTCGACGGCGACGATATACACCGCGTCGCCCACCTCCACCGCGACATATTCGAACTTCGGATGATAGGCGATGGCGACATTGGCCGGGATGGTCCAAGGCGTGGTGGTCCAAATGAGGCCGTAGACGTTGCGGCCCGCAAGCGCGGGATCGATTGCAGCCGCGTCCGATGTCAGAGCAAAACGCACCCAGATGGATGGGCTGCTGTGATCCTCATATTCGATCTCGGCCTCAGCCAGCGCGGTGCGATCGTGGATGCACCAATTAACTGTCTTCAGCCCTTTATATACATAACCGCGATCCAGAAAATCGACGAACGTACCGGCGATCACCGCTTCGTACTGCGGGCTCATGGTCAGATACGGATTCTGCCATTGACCCAGGATTCCCAGTCGGATGAAATCGGCACGCTGAAGATCGACGTATTTTTCTGCGTACTTGCGGCATTCGGCACGGATCTGCGCGGTGGTCATTTGCGCTTTGCGCGGACCCAGTTCGTTATCTACCTTGATTTCGATAGGCAGGCCATGACAATCCCACCCGGGAACATAGGGCGAATCGTAGCCCTCCATGGTCTTGAGCTTGACGATGAAATCCTTCAGGATTTTATTGAGCGCGTGGCCCAGGTGGATGTTGCCGTTGGCGTAAGGCGGCCCGTCGTGCAGCACATACATCGGACTGCCGGTCCGCGCCGCGCGAATCTTCGCGTACAAATCCTCGTTTTCCCAACGAAGTAGCGTCTTTGGCTCCATCTGAGCCAGATTGGCCTTCATCGGGAAATCGGTTTTGGGAAGATTGACAGTTTTCTTGACGTCCACGCTTGCGGCACCCATGGGGATACCTTCATCGTACGCGGAACCGGGACTGGTGGCTAGTGGCCGGTGGTTCGATCCGTGGGCCGACTGTTGGAATCGCAGCACGAACTGGCAATATCTGCCGGCTATATAGTGCATACCCATATAATGGATAAGGAGTTTGCGCGTGGCAAAAGACTATGTTGAGGAACATTCCGGGGCCTACATGATCGCTGGAACGCGTGTGTCCCTGGACTCAATCGTGTATGCGTTCCTACGTGGAGAGTCCCCGGAAGGAATTGCGGAATCCTTCCCGGCGCTAACGCTAGAGCAAGTTCTTGGGTCGTTAGCTTATTATTTGGGAAATCGCGACAAGATCGACCAATGTCTCCGCGAGGGCAAGGAAGATTTTGAGCAGCTTCGCCAGCAGGCCCGTCAAAATAATCCTGGTCTCTACGGACGCTTGGCCGACGCCCGACAGAAGGCCGATCACCCGGGGGCATGACCCCGCGCCGGCGGTGGATTTCCTCGATGCACGTGGTGGTGGTTTGATAGGCGCCGACGATGCCACCGTGTTGCGAATCGCAGCCGAGTGGCGGAACCAGCTGGGATTTGTCCCCTTGTAGTTTTCCGACCCGAAGACACGATTTTCGCTCTCAGGCGTCCACAAAGGTGATGCGGTGGCTGGCAATTGCTTCCTTCTGGCTGATAGCCCTGCCACCTCGTGTCCTCGCCCAAACCTCGGAAGCGTCCGCGACCGCAACGCTTAGCCCGCCTTCGGTCTCCGAGAAATGGGATCATTTCGAATCGGAAACCTTCGCCCCCCTGACTCTGGGCGCAGGCGCATTCAACGCGGCCGTTTCACAAGCAAGCAACTCCACGCCATTGTACGGCCGCCAGCTTTGGCCGTCCTACGCGGAGCGTTTTGGGTCCGCGGCGGGCGATATCGCCAGCCAGAATTTCTTTGGGGATTTTCTCCTAGCCTCGGCATTTCATCAGGACACGCGATACCTTCGGCGCGGGCCGCAATACCGGCTGCTTCCGCGTATCGCCTACGCGATCAGCCGTTCCTTGATCACCCGTACTGACGCAGGCGCGGCCACTTTCAATGCGTCCAATGTGCTGGGCACCGCGATGAGCGCAGCTCTCTCGAATGCGTATTATCCGCCCGCCAGCAGAACCCCGAGCGCTGCCGCACTGAATTGGGGCACCAGCGTGGCTGGGTCGGGCATGGCTAATCTTCTGCCGGAGTTCTGGCCCGACTTTCACGCCTGGGTCAAGCGCCATTTCCGATCCGGGCGTTAATCGCGCGCGGCACGTTAGAATGACGGTGCGGGTACCGTTTAGCGGCGATGAATCTAATCCAACGGAATTGGCAGTTCATCGCCAGCCTGGTCTCCATCATCCTGGTCGACCTTACATTGAGCGGGGACAACGCGGTTGTGATAGCGGCGGCCGCGAAGTCCTTGCCGCGACGGCTTCGAAGACGGGCCATGATTGCAGGAGCGGCGTGCGCGGTAATCGCACTGGTGACCGCCACTTACTTCGCGGCGCGATTACTGCACGTGAAGTTTCTCCAAATCGTTGGAGGGGCCGCAGTGCTGTGGATCGCAATCGGGTTGTTTCGCGAAGAGCCGCCGCTCGAAGAATCGGCCGCGCATCTGGCCGGATTCTGGAAGGCCATGTGGTTCATCATCGTTGCCGATGTGACCATGTCCACTGACAATATGCTCGCAATTGCCGCGCTCGCGCAAGGGAACCTCGCGTTATTGTTATTCGGGCTCGGTGTAAGCATCCCGCTGGTAATTTTCGCCAGCGGACTGCTGGCAGCTTTGATGGATCGATATCCGGTGATAATTTTTATAGGCGCCGCCCTGCTGGGCAGGGTTGCCGGGCAAATGATCATGACGGATGAATTCATGGTGCAGCGCTTCGCCCCCAGTAACACGTGGCGTTATGCGGTGGAAGCCGCGGGCACGCTGGGAGTGCTCGGAGCAGGCTGGTGGATGAAGCGTGAAGCTTAGCGCTGCACCGAGCCGGAGCTTTCGTGCAACTTGTCGGAAATGCGTTGTGAGCCTTTTTTCGCCCGCAGTTCCTGTTCCGCTAAGTGCCAATCTTCATCGGAGGAACCATGCGGGCAACCGCGCTCGACCCAGAGTTCATGCGCCCGCGCTTTGATCTCCTCGATATCCGGACCATCGGAAACCAGTGGATGTTCTTCGGGGACTTCGTTTTGCTCAGGGTAATGTTCAGCGTCGACGGCTGAAGCGGTTTTGGTCTTGCCGTCGCGATCGGTAACTGCTGCCATACGGGGGCTCCTTTTTCATGCGATTAGACGCCCGCCCGCGACGAAAGTGACAACACCGGCCGGCTCAGCCGTGGGCGTTGAGCTCGCTTGAGATGCCGCCAGCAGCGGGAACGTAGCACTTCAGCGTGTAATCCATCACCATGCNNTTCATGCGCTTGATCCAGCCGCGCGGCAAACCGTCGCGGTCGCGCTGATAATACAGCGGAATCACTTCTTCGCGCAGCGTCCGGTACAGGTCGTCGCCATCCCGGGTGTCGTGAACGTTCATGTTGGAATGCGTTCTGCCGGTGCCGATGGCAAAGCCGTTCAGACCGTCGTAAGCCTCGGCCCACCATCCGTCCAGTACCGAAAGGTTCAAGCCGCCGTTTAGTACCACTTTCTGCCCGCTGGTACCGGAAGCTTCCAAAGGCCGGCGCGGATTGTTCAGCCACACGTCGACGCCCTGGACAAAAAGCCGTCCGACGTTGATGTCGTAATCTTCGACGAAAACGAATTTGTCGGCGAATTGCAGATCGCGCATTAGCTCGGCGATCTGTTGCAGTACACGTTTGCCGGGCTCGTCGCGNNAAACGGCGCGCAAATCCGATGGTGAGCGCATCGGGGCTGAGCACACGGCTGAGCCTCTGCAGGGTTTCGGGCGCTTCGGCCCGGCGCTGGGACTGTTCCACCGCGCGACGCCGCACAAATTCGAGCAGGCGCAGCTTGAGAGCGCCGTGCGTCTCCCATAGTTCGCCGTCGTCGATGTTTTCAATGCCTTCCCAAGTGCGCGATTCTCCGCTATGTTGCAGCCACCCGGTCCCAAGATGACGATCGTAAATGCGGAACATCTGCGGCGCGAGCCATGTGGGCACGTGTACTCCATTGGTGATGTGCCCTATTGGCACCTCGTCCTCGAGCTTGCCGGGATAGAGGCCGGTCCACATAGCGCGTGAGACCTCGCCGTGCAGGGCAGAGACGGCATTGGCGCGGCGCGACAGCTTCAGGCCCAGCACGGTCATGCAAAATTCTTCGAACTCGTTGCCCGAAATCTCGCGGCCCAGGTCCATGAGCTGGCGGTCGGAGAGGCCCAGGCGCTCGCGCAGCGGACCAAGATGTTCTTCAATCAGGCCTGCGTTGAAACGATCGTGCCCAGCGGGAACTGGAGTGTGGGTGGTGAAAACCACTTCGCGGGAAACGCGGGGCACGGCTTGTTCAAAGGACAGCCCTTCTTCCTGCATCCGGCTGGCGATGGCTTCGAGCACTGCAAATCCGCTGTGACCTTCGTTCAGATGCAGCACGCCGGGCGTTATGCCCATAGCCTTCAACGCGCGGAATCCACCGACCCCGAGCAGCAGCTCCTGGCGAATGCGCACGCGGCCGTCGCCGCCATACAGGCGCGAAGTGAGTTCGCGGTCCTCGGGAGCATTACCCTCGACATTCGAATCAAGAAGCAGCAGGTCGCACCGGCCCACCTTCACCCGCCAGACTTTGGCGCGAATAACGCCGCTGCGGGTTACGAGATCCACTTCCACGGGCTCGCCATTTTTGCCGATGGCCGGCTCCATGGGAAGCTGATTGACGTCAGTTTGGAGGTATTGCTCCTGCTGCCAGCCGTCGCGATCCAGGCGCTGGCGGAAGTAGCCCTGGCTGTAGAACAGTCCAATGCCGACCAAGGGAATGTCCAGGTCCGACGCGCTCTTGATATGGTCTCCCGTAAGAACGCCCAAGCCGCCCGAGTAAATCGGTAGCGACTCGTGCAATCCGAACTCGGCCGAGAAGTAGGCCACGGGACGGGGCCGCAGAGCGCCGGCATGAGTGGCGCCCCAGGTGCGATCCGCGCGCAAATACTCCTGCTGGCGCCGATAGGCGTAATTGATGCGGCCGTGCAGCACCAGTTCTCCGGCGCGGCGTTCCAGCTTCGCGAGCGGAATTTCCGACAACAGCGCGATGGGGTTGTGGTTCAATTGGCGGAAACGCACCGGGTCCAGATCGCGGAACAAGCTGGTGGAATCGTTGTCCCAACTCCACCATAGATTGCGCGCGAGCGACCACAACCGTTCTTGCACCGGAGCGATGAAGCGGTCCAGAGCGCGCGCTTCGCTGACCACGGGCGCCACCTGGGCGGCCGCTTCCACCAGCATCTGCACTTCGTCGTCGGTGAAGGCGCGAGCTTCGGTGGTCTGTACCACCAGTACGCCCTGCAACACGCCTTGATCGATGAGCGGAACGCCGCAAAACGACTGGTACGACTCTTCGCCAGCCTCACTAAAGTACTTAAAACGCGGATGACTGGTGGCTTGCTCCACGGCCACAGGGCGCACCTGCTCGGCGACCAAACCCGCGAGTCCTTCGTTCAGCGCCATGCGTAGCGTGCCGATGCACTGGGGGCGCAGCCCAAGCGTGGCGGCCAGCACGAGATTCGCGCGATCCGGCTCCAGCAAGTAGGCCGAGCAAACGTCCGTCTGAAAGCGGCCGGCGATCAACGCCACCACGTTCATCAACGTTTCGGCGGGCTTGCCGCCTTCGGCCGCCAGGTGGCCGATCTCTTCCAAAGTCAGGACATAACTGGCAGCACGAGCGCTGGCTACTTGAGTCATAAGTTATAACTCCCTGTTGTAAGACACAAATCCCTTATCGGTCAAACGACGGGGTTATGACTTGACGGCCAACCGCGCATTCTTGGGGGGCGCGACTGCGTCCCGGCAGTTGGTTACCTAACTAGTCTATGCGGAACGGTGGCTGACGGCAAATCGTCGTCACAATCGCGTCATTTAAGACGAGTTTTCGTCGCTTGTGCAATGGTCCGCCAGCGCATGTTCTCGGCCGTGTCTGCACCGCCGCGATTGAGCGGTTTGATGTGGTCGACGAAGTAGCCTGTGCAGCCGCCCTTTACCGATCCCGTGGCCGGGCAGGGGTGGTTCGAGCGGAATCCTCGGACGGGCCCTGGATTTCGCGCGATACCGCCGCTCAAGTCGCGCACGCAATTGATGCAAGTGGGGACGTGGTTGTTGCGCGGCGTTGGAAATTTCGGGGTGATCACGATTTGGGCGTTCAGAATGGCACAGAACGCGAGCGCGAACGTTCCGAATCGGAACAGGAGCGGGTGTTTCGAAGGCATCGCCGATGTGGTAAGCACGTTGGCTTCCGAACGGACTCGGCGATCAACTATTTCGCCTTAACCTTCTTAGCTGCCGGTGCAGCCGGCGGTTCGGTGAGAGCCTCGAACTGATTAATCCTGACGACCTCACCATTAGGGAAGGCCGCCCGAATCTCCAGTGTTCCGCCCATGGCCCTCACGTAGCTCGCGAGAGTGCTGAGGTACATATCCGTCCGGTGCTCAATTTTTGACACTTCGGATTGCTTGACGTGCAGAACGCTCGCGAGGTTCTCCTGGGTAAGTTCGCGCGCCGCCCGCAATCTGCGCAAGGGCATCTCTTCGATCATCTTCCGAGACTCGCGCTCGCTCGCGGCACGCGCGGCCGGAGACATTTTTCCGCGCAGTCCGCTAAATTTCCTAGCCATTTTCGGATTACTCCTTCTTCTCTTGCCTCTTCAATTCCCGAAGATGCTGATCGTACAGAGTGTCGGCTCTGGGAACATGGATCTCATACCAGTGCTCGTCCCCTGTTTTGTCCCCTCCTAAAAGGAGGATCGCAACTCGCTTCGGGTTGAAGGCGTACAACACGCGGTATGGCTTCCCATGAATCTGGACACGAAGCTCGCCCATATGGGAGTGTCGCGAGCCGTTCACGCCTGAACTCAGCGGGAGCGGCAGGTCAGGCCCGTATTCTTCCAGCATTCGGACGGCGGCATCGATCTTGATCTGTTCGGTTTCTTCCAGTCCATTCCACCATTCTTCAAACTGATCCGTGAACTCGACCTCCCAAGCCACAGCTCTAGTATTCCATTCACGCACTATTCTGTCAAGAGAATATCGCTAGGGGGATTCAGGCTGGCGGCCTACCTGGAAGCTTCGATCTCCCAGGTTCCACCTTTCTCACTCCTCGGCCAGGAGGGCGGCTAGCAGATCGTTCTGAAGCGTCGCGCGCAAGATCGGGTTTCCCCAGCCCGTGAAGTCCGCGATGTTCCTCGTATCTCTAAGCGCCACTACCCATGACGTGTCAGTGTTTAATGCAACTTCGTCGATCCTGATCGGCAGAATGCATGGCGTCTTGGTTTCATTCTCCTTCGCCAACGCTCGCTCGACTTCATTTTCGACCCAGCGGCTCAGGACGGAGTCGGCGGATATGACGACCAGAAGTTGCCTGTGATCTCTGATGGCACTGTAGATGGCTTGGCGCTGCAGCTCTCCGATTTTCAGCGACGCGGAAGCCATCCAACATGAAGCTCCTCGAGATCGTAAGAACGTGAAGAGGTCGTTGGCGAATACTCGATCCTTTGAAGCGTAGCTTATGAAGCAGGATTGGTAGGAAGAATTCGCTTCGAATGCTTCAATCAACTGTGCAACTGGAATTTTTACGCCCGCTGATTCCCAAAACGCCCTCGGCAAGCTTGCGTTTTCCAGAATCGTGCTCAAAGTGAACTGCGACGGCCCGAGGTGCTCGATCATTTCGAGCCGTGTGCAGTCCCGGAAGACCACGTCGACAAACGCTGTTTGGTCGAACATTGCACCCTCGAAATTCCCAGAAAGTCGGCAGCGCCGAAGAACTGCATTTCCGAAATCCGAGTGTTGAAATCGAATATCTTCAAACTCCCCGGAAAGCATCGACGCGGTGAGCTTCACTCCTGACAAGTCAGATTTCCTCAAGCGGCTGGCGATAACCTCGGCACGGGTCATAATCGCTCCGGCGAGATTGCTTTCCGAAATGTCAGTGAATCGAAAGCGGACATCTTCCATATAGGCCCCAGTCATGTCGCAGCGCATGAAGCGGCTCTGAAATGCCGTCAGCCAGGCCAGGTTCGCGTTCTTCAAGGACACCTGATTGAAACCTGTCTGCCACAACATTGCTCCCGAGAGGTCAGCTCCGTCCAGGTTTGTATCCTTGACGCCTCCAAGTCCCGCGAGAAACGGTACCGTGGAGGGATTCTCGCGTCTCCATTGGTTCCACGCGGCAGCGCCCTTCCTCAATATCAATGTGTGTTTCGACGCGTCGGCTTCACTGCTTGGGTCCCAGGCGCTCCAGTGTGGCAGAAATTGAGTCACCACACGATTCTAATACTCGATCCTTGCCGACACATTCTGTGCTGTTGCCACTATTGCACCCCATTTTTGGATTGTTTAGTGCTGGTACTGAAGTTATCGGCATCCTAAACTGAGTGTTGCGGCGCAAGTCGCCTCCACATCCATCCCGCGAGGGCGATGTACTAAGCTGGTAGAGTATTTCCCGCCGCCCCCGTGGAGCGACCCGCGGACCCCGTGTTCGTCCCCGAATTTTCTTGCCGGAGTTGAACACAATGCCTGCCGCTGCCGCCACCGCCGCGAAATCGACTGCGAATCGGAATCCGGAATTAATCCGCTACATCAACCTGAAGCTTGCGGCGCTGGGGCAGCCTACCAGCCGCAGCACGGCGGATCCCGAGTTTTTAGAAATCGCCGCGCCGCTGCTGCGCAATTATCTCCAGAAAGACCAGCTGCTCGGCAACCGGCTGTGCCCGGCCGACACTCGCATTCAATCGTTTCTGGATCGCTACTTTGCCGATGTCTCGCCGAATGGCGTCGCGCGGCTGCCCGTCGACAGTTTCGTGCTGGATCGCGAGGGAATGGCGCGCATTATGTCGCTGCCCGCGACGGCCGACGTGTTTTCATCGCCCTGTTTGCAGTCCTACCGGGTGGAGCAGGGGGTGCTCCACAATCCCAAGAGCGACAAGCGCACGACGCAGGGTCTGTTCCACATCGCCGAGGGCGGGCTGCCCGTTCCGGCGGATAAGACCGCGGTTCCCAAGCAAGCTTTCGCGGCTTTGTGGGCGATGGCGCTGCATCCGCCGGAGAGCATGCTGGTGCTGCCGTTCACCGCCGACCAAGAAGACCGCGTGCGCTGCTTCGTGTCGCTGCTGCTCCGTCCGCTGGTGTCTCCCGCGGCCGGACGCGATCCGGAAAAGACCATGGAGATCCGCTTCATCGCACCGGGCAGCCTGGTCAGCAATCTCGATTTCGTCGAAAGCATTTTCGGCAATGCGGGCGATCCCTATCTTCCAGAAAACGACGCTGCACTCGACGCCATGCACTGGACCGGGCACACGGGCTGCGTCATCCTGGCGCCACATCTGGTAGGCGTGAAGAAGAAAGACATCGGATTGCCGCATGTGAGCGTTGCCACCCAACGCCAGCGCCGCGATGGGATGTGTTGGGAGAAAGAAGAGGATCTCTATAACGGTGGATCGGCTTTCAAGATCACCTGCCGCGATCAGCGCGGCGTGATGGTCACTATTCTGGCCGACAACTACTACGGCTATTGCAAAAAAGAGGTGAAAACGCAGATCAGCTTCGCGGCGAATCTGTTCGGAATGTGCGAAGAGGAGCATGCCGGCGGCGCGATCGCGTTCGCCACCTATGTGCTCGGTCAGGACTTTTATGCCGGCCGAACCGTCAGCTTGAAGAAAGCCAAATACGACGACGCGCTGTGTCTGCTGGGCGATCTCGTGGAGCCCCACCCGGAAGGCTATGCCAAGGACCAGCGCTTCTCCGATATTTTCTACGTGCCGGAGGATTCCGTTTTCCATGTCTTGGACGGGACCATCACGTGGCGGCATGGCGATCGCGATGAGCATCTGACGCTACGCGACGACGCCACGTATTTTCTTCCAAACGGGTTTCGAATCCGGCTGGAGAAGCAAACCGGAGGCGCCGCCTGGAGGCTGGTGGGAGCTCGGCCGCGCGGGACGCTGGTTCACAAACCGTGTACCGTGTCGGGCGGCGGTAAATCGGAGATATCGAAATCGATCGCCAACGCGCTGTTAAAGGGTCCAGTGTTTGTCAAAGACTACCATCGCGACATGGATCAAGTGGCTGAGATTTTCGAGCGCGATTTTTCCTCGGCTTACCGCAAGCGTTTGCCCGATGCGCGCACTCAGCGTCCCATCTTGAGCCCGGAACGGACCCTGGGGTCGGTGATCCAACTGCTGACGCCGTCGCCTGAATATACCGACGAACATAACGCCTGGGTGCGCGACCTTCCGCAAACCATCCGCCAACTTTTGTTCACGGTGAAGCGCTACTATCAGCCGGAGTGGGGCGACAACTGGCGCGAGCATTTCACGGTGGATCGCATCAACGGTTTTCTGGGGCATGAGCTGAAGTTTGAGAACCAGCCGCTGGTGAGCAATTATCTGCGCGTGGGTTTCGATCCGGATGGCTCCTGGCGCATCTACAAACTGCGGCCCGATTTTCATCCCGCCGACAAAGTGGCGGTGGAAGACGACATCACCGCTTCGGTGGTGCTGCCGCGCGAAAGCTTGAGCGATCTCGATCCGGAGTACCCCAATCCCAGCGTCAAACTAGTGGCGAATTGCGAGCGGCGGCTCTTCCAGCGTCCAGACGAGGCCGTACGGCGCGGGTCCGATCGCCAAGCCGAGGCCGACATTGCAGGCTCGGGAAATTTCTTTTCAAACTATGAAGCCTTCGACGCCGAGGGTGCGCGCGCGCTGGTGCAGCATGTGGTGGAGTTCGATCGTTATACCGAGCCGATGAAACAGCGCCTGCAGAGCTTTCTCCTTGAGCCGCAGGCCGATTATGTGGTGTCTTCGGCGCATCCTCGCATGGTGAATGGAGCGCCCTCAACCAACCCTCGCTATTTGCAGCCTCGGCCCGACTTGGTGAATCCGCGCGATTCCTATCTGGCCGAGATTGCGGCGCGCCTGGCGCGTGAGATTCCCTCGGCGCGTCCCGTTTATCAGCCGGTGAACGCAGTGCTCGCCGGACGCAGAAACAGCCCCGCCGATCCCAAAGCTGGACTGCCGCCCCTGGCGGTTTATGGGCCCGTCCACTACCAAGAATTGCCCGAGCTGTTCATGGACTTTGTCGCCAGCCTGACCGGCAAATCGCCGGCTACGACGGGATTCGGAAGCGAAGGCGCGTTGACCAAAGGTCCGTTTAACGCCCTGTGGCCCGTGGTCGATTTAAACAACGCGCTGGTATCGGCGATCGTGACCGGCTACGCGGGGTTTACTACTTCGGCGGGATACGTGGGGCCAAATTTTCGAGTGGATCACGACGTCAGTCTGCTGGTGCCGGAGATCTGGTGCCGCATGCGGGTCCACGAACGCGATCCGGAATTTCTGAAGGCTCAGGGCTATTTAGAGCCGGTGTGCGACTTCTGCCTGGACGGCCGAACGATTCTGGCGAGCCGGCTGGGCTATCGCATCACGGAGCTTTTCGTGGATCACTTTTTGGGACGTATCTTTGAAACGCCGGACGCGGTGTTTCCCGATCGAATGCTGCGGCCGGAGCAGCAGGATTTGGCGCAGTTTGCCGCGGGCGTGGAGGCGATCGTGGAGACACAGACCCGCGTGGCGCAGCAATATTTTGAAGATGGAAGCGTGGATGCCGCCTGCCCGCCGTTGAAAGCGCTGCTGCACATCATGGCGTACGGGTCGTACGAAGGGATGGGCGTGGACGATCCGAAGATCCGCGGGATGTTCGCTCGCCAGGCGATGCTTCAAAGCGACTGGTATCGCGAGCGGTTGCGCGTGAAGCAGCGGCGCGACGTGGCCTTGTGGACGCGGCACGTGTCGGCGCTCGAGTCGGCCGGTCGGCCTCTCGAGGAGGCGCGGGCGCAATTGAGGCGGGTGAGTGCGCCGGATTACTTGCATGAGCTGGTAGGCACCATAGGGGCCGATCCGTTTCACCTTCAGAGCTAATTCCAATTCAAACTTTCCCCCTCTCGAACGATGAGGATTTGGGGGGAAATGTGACTTCCAACACAAACGTAGCGGAACCAAACGCAGCGCCTGTGAACGTGGCCGCTGAAAAGCGCGCCGGAAAGTACCTGGCGTTCCGGCTAGGAAAAGAAGATTTCGCCATCCAGGTCTTGAAGGTTCGCGAAATCGTTGGGATTCAGGACATCACGTCCGTGCCGCAGATGCCCAGCTTCGTAAAAGGTGTGATCAATCTGCGCGGCAAAGTGATCCCGGTAGTGGATCTGCGACTCAAGTTCGGGCTGGAAGAGCGCGAGTACACGCAACGGACCTGCATCATCGTGGTGCAAGTGCATAGTGGTGGAGTCGCGATCCAGAGCGGCATTATCGTGGACGAGGTCTCGGAGGTTCTGAATCTGTCGGCCGGTGAGATTGAGGACACGCCGGATTTCGGCGAGGATGTCGGAACGCCGTATCTGCTAGGCATGGCGAAAGCCAAGGACAGCGTGAAGATGCTGCTCGATATCGATCAGATTCTGGCCAATAGCGAGACGATGTCGCTGAGCGGTTTAATAAATTAGTTGAGCGAAAGCCAAGCATGTTCGCGCAGCTGACCATCGGGAAAAAGTTGACGCTGAGCTGTGGCGTTCTCCTGGCTTCTGTTCTGGAGCTGAGCTATTTTTCTCTTTCGGCCATCAGCAAGCTGCACGACGACTTCGACCAAATGGAACAAAGCACCTTGGTCAAGATCGAGCTGGTGGGCGATATCAAGGCGGGGGTGTCGCAAGTCCGGGCCGAGAATCGCGGGATGATTCTGGGCGCATCCGCCAAGAAGCCGGCAGATCTGGCGAAATCGCACCAAGGCGGCCGACATGTCTTCGATCAATTAGATGGATACGTCAAGAATCTGCGGCCCCTGCTCTTGAGCGAATCGGGCCAGCGGTTGAACGAGCAATTGGCCGTCACGTTCCCTTTATGGCGCTTAGCTTTTGAACAGATCGCCCAAGCGTCTATGGCCGGCGATCTCGCCACGGCCAATCAGCTCCGCGCCGACAAAGAGGGCCCATTGGCCATCGCTGTTGCGAAAACCGCCGATGAATTGCTGATTTATACGAAGAATCTGGCGGCGGCATCGGTGAAGGACGCCGACAGCCGGGCCTCGGCCAGCCGCTGGATTATGACATTTTTCGTTGGGATTTCCATCCTCGCCGGAATAGCAATAGTGCTGGTGATCCGCTTCGTCAACCGCGAGCTGCGGCAGGCATCGAGCGAGTTGGCCGACGGCGCCGAACAAGTGAGCGGCGCGGCGGCGCAAGTGTCCAGTTCCTCGCAAATACTGGCGCAAGGGGCCAGCGAACAAGCTGCCTCTATCGAAGAGACCTCGGCGTCGGCGGAAGAAATAAATGCTATGTCGCGGAAGAACGCCGAAAATGCGGGAATGGCCGCCGGTTTAGTGACGCGGTCGCAGCGCCAGTTCGTTGAAAGCAACCAGCGCCTGGAGCAAATGGTGGCGGCGATGAGTGACATCGACGCCAGTTCCGATAAAATTTCGAAGATCATTAAGGTGATCGATGAAATTGCTTTTCAGACCAATATTTTGGCCTTAAATGCGGCGGTGGAGGCTGCCCGCGCCGGCGAAGCGGGCATGGGGTTCGCAGTGGTAGCCAATGAAGTCCGCAACCTGGCGCAGCGCTCCGCCCAAGCGGCTCGCGACACCGCGCCGCTCATCGAAGAGTCCATCGCCAAGTCGAAAGAGGGCAAATTGAAGGTCGATCAGGTGGCTGCAGCGATCCGTTCCATTACCGAAGATGCCGGCGGCGTGAAGACCTTAGTAGATGAGATGAGCCTTGGCGGCAGGGAACAGACCAGAGGCATCCTGCGGGTAGCCAAGGCGATCGAGCAGATGCAGAGCGTGACCCAGGCCTCGGCGGCCAGCGCTGAGCAGGGTGCCGCGGCGGCGGAACAACTGACCGCGCAAGCCAGCGCCATGAAGGAAGTGGTGGGACGGTTGACGGCGCTGGTCGGTTCGGCTTGATTCCCGCTATGCCGGAAATGATTACGCCAACCAAACATCCCACCTGCGTTTGTTCTGTGCACGCTTTCAGTGACACACGCGAGCTGGGTGCGCTGGTGTTGAAGAGGTGAAACCAAAGGGCTTCCCTTGGGCCACTCGGATGCTGTGTAGCTGGGTGCTGGGAGGTGCCTGCTTGATTCATGCGACACCGCGTTATCGAGTGTCACGGATTGCGGACTCGCTCCCAGCAATCCTTCGCGTCTTCCGTCTCAGTATTTCGCGCGGCTACTCTAATGCGCCCGCCGGAGTCTTCGGTTCTGACGGCTCCAGTTGCGCCTTTAGTTTGGCGACGGTCACCGGCTTAGTGATATAGTCGTCAAACCCGGCTTCGAGAGCCTGTTCCCGGTCGCCCTGCATGGCAAAGGCAGTGAGTGCAATCACTCGGATACCCTCCAGCGCAGGGTCGGCCCGGATTTCGCGCACCACCGCGTAGCCATCCATTTCGGGCATCATGATGTNNGTAGCCATCCATTTCGGGCATCTGTATATCTAGCAGCACCAGATCGGGGTGGGTCTCGCGGATTTTCGCCAGCGCCTCCCGCCCGTCGGCCGCCTCAATAATCGCACTGACGTGCTCCGCCAAGCTCTCGCGGACAAAATCGCGGCCAGCCGGATTGTCGTCGGCCACCAGCACGCGTTTCCGCGGGCCAACATGCCGCAGACGGCGGAGTTGTTTCAGCAGATCCTGGCGCCAGCCTGCTCCCTTGATAAAGATCTGCGCGCCTTGCCCAGACAGCGTTTCGCGCTCCTTCTCCGACAGATCCTTGATCGTAAGAATCAGCACGGGTAGCCGGCTTAAGCGGGGATCGGCGCGAATATCGCTCAACACTTGAAAGCCATCGCGGCCAGGGAGCAGCAGATCCAGCACCACGGCGTCCACACGCGAGGTAGCCAGAATGCGCAGCGCTTCGGCCGCGTAGCGGGCGGTCACCGGCGTATGTCCCTCGTTCGCCAGGGTGTCGGTGAGCAGTTCGCGGGTCTCCAGATCGTCGTCCACGATCAGAACCCGTAACGGACCTTCGAGCGGCAAGACGCGCCGGACGGCCTGGACGAGCTGAGCGCCGGTAAGAGGCTTGATCAACGACTCGGCGGCGCCCAAAGCAGCGCCCACTTTGCTCTCATCCGACGGCGAGACGATGAGCACCGGGATGGAGCGCGTCTCCTGCAGGGCTTTCAATTCGTGGAGCGTTTCCCAGCAACCGCGCCCGAGCAGTTCCATATCGAGCAAGATGAGATCGGGATGGAGATCCTTGGCCCTGAGAATGACGTCGGCAGCCGAACCGGCGGTCTCGAGACGAAACCCTTCCTGTTGCAGATGGTCTGAGATTTCTTTATCCCAGGCCGCCATGTCGCTGGCGATGAGCAGCACCGGGTGTTGTCTCGCCACGTCCAACGCGGCCGGCAGTTCCCCGAGCGGCAAAGTAAAAAAGAAACGGCTTCCCTTGCCAGGCTGGCTTTCTANNCCAAATCTTTCCGCCATGCAGCTCCACCAGCCGCTTGGTGATTGCCAGGCCTAGCCCGGTTCCTTCGCGCACGCCCTTCGTGGTAGCGCTGGCCTGGCGAAAGCTCTCAAAGATGGGTTGCTGGTCGTCGGGAGCAATTCCCATTCCCGTGTCGCCCACCAGCAGGCACGCGAATCCTTCCACGATCGATGATTGCACCCAAACCCGGCCGCCGGAAGGCGTAAACTTGATCGCGTTACTGAGCAGGTTGTAGAGGATTTCTTTGCACCGCAGACGATCGGCTTCGAGTACCAGCTGACCGTCCAGCTCGCTATCGAGCGAGATATCCTTGACGGCCGCCAGCGGCCGTAGACTGGTGAGCACTTCGGACACCGCGGCCGCCATGGGGAATTTTTCCAACTGCAATTCCAGACGGCCGGCTTCGATCTTGGAAAGATCGAGCAC
>PKZC01000406.1:23676-24674 GCA_003132905.1 Bryobacterales bacterium
TCTTCAGCCGGTTGGCGCGCTCCACTTCCTGGTTCCTCTCGGACAGCTCCTGATTAGCCGAGGCCAGCTCGGACGAGCGCCGTTCCAAACTATGATTCAGCGTTCGGATCTTTTCTTCGGTCTCGCGGCGATGGCTGACATCGCGCAGCACGCACATCACGTGGCCTTTGTCGGTGCCGTCCTTGAGCGGGCTCAGATTGATGTCGACGGCAAATTCGGTGCCGTCCTTGCGGACAGCGAACAGATCCAGCCCCGCGCCCATGGGACGGCGGACGGGGTGAGCGGCGTAATGCTCGCGATGAGCGAAGTGTCTGCCCCGGTAGCGTTCCGGAAGCAATTCTTCCACCTGCAATCCATCCAATTCTTCTTTGGAGCGCTGGAACAGGCGCTGCGCCTCGGTGTTGGCGAGCACAATCCGGCCTTGCGGGTCCACTTCGAGAATGGCGTCGGGCGCAGCCTCGAGAAGCAGCGAGAAGCGCTGTCCGGCGATGGCTAACTCGTGCGCCGCACGTTCGCTTTTAATCAGGTCCGCGCGTAAGCGTTCCGCCTCGTGAACCTCAGTGAGATCCGCCATTACCGAAAGCCGTCCGCCCAGGCTGACGATGGGCGCCGTCCAGACACTGACCTGAACCCGGACTCCGTCCTTGCGGATTCGCACCGTCTCAACTCCGCGCAGGGCCGCCTGGGGCACGTCCGGTTGCGGCAGCTGTTCTTCCTCAGGGGGAAGGATCGGCAACCGGTGGCCTAAGACCTCTTGTTCGGTCCAGCCCAGCATGCGCTCGGCGCTTTGGTTCCACAAAATGACGCGATCTTCCGCATCGACGGCAACGATCGCCAGAGGAGAGGCCGTAATGATAGCTTCTAGCACGGATCGCTTTCACTCTATCTCATCGGCCGAGCGAAGAGAGTTAGGCACTTTCCCTTTCGTGGCCGATGAGTCTACTCGTAAGTCGGTTTTGGGAGTCTTAGTCTGATCATGCTGCCTTCGATAAAGCTGG
>PKZC01000185.1 GCA_003132905.1 Bryobacterales bacterium
TTATAACCGGACGCCAGTGATCGTACATAGTTATCCTAATTCGGAAGAGTTCGAGCGACGCTCAAAAACGGCATCTTTTCGTTGGCGCATTACTGTTTCGATGCCTTCGGCCAGCCCGGCGCTCAAAGGCATTCTTCAACATCGACCAAACGAGCGATTATCACTGAGGACGAGCCAATAGGACGATGGTTTTCGTCCCGGATAACATTGATTGTTCTTTGACCAATGTGAATCGTGAGCGTTTCTACTGTGTCCTGTGGATTGTTATCGACGCGCACTCCGACAGCCGCACTCTGAGACGCCTGCGTCGCTGCGGGACCGATCGCTGCCATCAGAACGCGGGCCAACTCCGAGCTTGGTGCGCTCTGTGGTTGTCCATTTGGCGCCAGTTGGCCCTCACCTGCAAGATTCCACCAGCGGCAGGCACCAACGACGTTCTCGTTTTCGAGATGAAGGCGGCCCACGGTCCGTCCATACATCTCAAGTAACTGGGGAGACCTAGCAACCTCGCTGGCCATTTCCTTTGGTGGCAAACCAGGTACCTCTACAGAAAAAAGGGAAGGGCTCAGACGGAGAAGCTGGTGTCCAACGGTTTTGAAGAGGCTCTGCGCTTCGCTCAAAGTAATGCCGGGCCGGATCTTCACTCCGTCGATGTCAATGCTCGCGTCGGGAACCTGCCCCAGCAGGGGAATACACGTCGCGACGGAGGCACAAACCCATAGCCATTTCATTCGCGGCGATCCTCCTACCGTCTGTTGCAAGTATTCTGTCAGAATGCGTTCTGTAGACGTTTATACAACACATCGCCAACCATTGTCTGGGTGCCATCGGGAGCCGCAGACTTTCAGAAGCGCTTGGGCGCGAAGGTGCGTGAGGTCCGCACGGCGCGCGGGTATTCGCAGGAGAGCTTCGCCGAGGCCTGCAATCTTCATCGCACTCACGTGAGCTTGCTCGAACGCGGCCGGATCAACATCACCGTCAACACGGCACGCCAGATCGCGCACGTTTTGGAGATCAGTCTGTCGGAGCTGTTCCGCGGGTTGAATTGAGGTGACACCTAAGGTGAACTAGGTCGTGCGGGACGCGGACTCGTCGGGGCGAGCAGGGTTTAACGATTGCGCTCGGCAAGAGTTGGGAGAACAACCGGGCCGCTGACGCTTTTGGTTCGCGTTTTAGAAGGTTCTGGCCCGCTCAAGAGAGGATGAACATCACGCCCGCAATGGGCCGCTGCAATTGCCGATCATGCACGGATCGTGCGGTGGCTGATAACTACTCGCAACTTTTTTCGCTGTGAACGCGAGCGCTACTACTTCTAATTTATTTCCTCTCCTGTAGAATTAGCTCTTATGCCGAGTTGGTACCACTGCCCATCATGCGAGGCCACGAAAGCATTTACTCCCATGATTATTCTTCTGCCTTCCGCATCTGCCGCCACCATAGATCCCTCTCCGAATTCGAGTTTCAAATGAATGTTCAACCTCTCGCTGCCTTCCTTGTTTTGGCGTATCCGGCAATAGCCCAAGTCGAGCATGGCTCCGTGGGAATTGTCCACCTTTCGAAGGATGAAATTTCCGTGGCGGCCGATAGCCGCACCATTCGAAAAGGCAGGAATGGCAATCCAGATATTGAAAGTAACGCGATGTGCAAAGTTGCCGCATTCGGCAATGATTTGGTTTTCGTCAGCACCGGAACGGCTCGCTTTCTCGAAATGCCTGGAGTCCCTGGATGGGATAACGTCGAGGAGGCTCGCTCTGCCTACAGAAATGTAGTGTCCCGATACTCTACCCTCAAGGGGCACGTTGAAGAGGTAGGAAGTGCGTGGGCTACCGATATAGCCACTAGATTCAGCCAGCTTGGATCCTTGTACCCTGAACAATTCCAAGCTGCCATTACCAATCAGGGCGACTTGACGGTAGCATTTTTCGGAGGCGAAGATGCCATGGGAATCTTTATGCTCTTTGGCGTTCAGATTCTCCCTGGACGCACAAATGCCTTCAATCTCTTTCCTGCGGCCATACCGACGAGCAATCGGGTAACGTGCCCCGATAACAGCTTTTGCGCGATAGGTCGCAGTGACATTATGATTGAGTTCGCCGCCGCAAGAACACAAAGAGCCCGACGCGAGAAGGCTAGATGGAAGCCGGCCAAGCCTTACGCCAAGGGAACTATTGAATATACAATGTTTCGCACAATGCGTATGGTTGAACTCACGGTCGAATATCAAGGCGCGGGCGTGAAGGACGTAGGAGGACCCATTGATGGGGTTCAACTGTTTCGACATAACGGAATCGTGCAGAAACACTGGTATGCTCGCAAACCAAACTGCCAAGAGGATTAACGCTGCCGGTCGTTCAACGCACATTTAACGAGTCAACCTTGTCCGTGCAAGGAGAGCACGAGACGCGAGAAGAAATGGGGGGCGCGATCCGAAAATGTCTTGCATTTAGGCACACTCCTGATTTATCCTTCGAGCGAGCCCTAAAGAATTCGAGACAGCCCGACCGCGAATCGGGCTGTTTTCATTTTAGCTCCCATGACCGTCCCACAGAACGTGGTCGCGTTTCTCCAAAGCCACAGGAATCACGGTTTCTGCGACGGATGCCTCGCGAAGAAGTTAGGTCTTGCGCGACACCAACAGGCTCAACAGGCCACTGCGCCGCTCGCGCTTTCTCCTGGATTCAAGCAGGGTCCAGGTATCTGTACGGCGTGTGGTAATCAGCGAAAGATCACTGCCGCTATCTGAATTCCGGTGGCGACGAGTTTGTTACCCTTGCTGCGCGGCTTGCTAATATCGCCCGCTTGGTTAGCGTTTTGGCAAACTGTAGATGACGCCGGGCTTAGGGTAGCTCCCGAACCGCGGAATCCCACCGCCTGCCCGGCACGCTTTCCCATGGGAGAGTCACTCGGGAGGTGGCTGTTCAGTTGGATTTCTCGAAGGACGACTGGCTCCAAGAGCGGATTCGCGAGCGCGCGGAGCGTCAGGAGGGATTCGCGGAATGGCGCGCAACCCACCCGCTCCAGGCGCGCCTTTGGCTCGGGTTCTGCGGATATGCGGACTCCGCCTTCGAGGCAATACTCATGCGGAATGATGTGCGCGCCTTGCAGCGTTCCGCCTCCGCCATGTCGGAACTGGCTTCATGGATTGCCGAGGATCGGCGTCCCTCCGCTCAAGACATTGAAGAAGCCTTCAGGCGCTGCGTGGAGGCCGGGTGGCCGATCGATCAAGCTGCCGAACTATTCCAACCACCCAAGAAGAAACTGGGACGCCCCGTCTCAAACCGATGGCCGGTGATGCTGGCTCTGGAGCAGCGCATGCAAAATCCGGAGTTGTCCTGGATGCAACTCGCAGTTGATTTCTGCCGATGCGGTCAGCCGAAGCATGAATATGCTTGCAGGGAACGGATTCGCCAGCAGGCGATGGTTCTGGACGAAATGCTTAACCGCCTGGGGGTGTAGAAAAGTCGGTCGACTTTCCTACCGGTAGATAAATAGCGCCGATTATCTACATATCGCATTCGTGCGTGAAGTCCCCCCAGAATGGGCCATGCCCGACAACGAAACTTTAAATCGTCTTTTAAACGAACGCGAGGTGGCCGAACTGCTTGGTGTCTCGGTGGCGACGATCAGGCGGCGCAGATTGCTCAAGCAGCCTCCCACGGCAACGAAGATTGGCTCCGCCGTCCGCTACAAGCCTTCCGATATCGAGGCGTTCCTAGGCCAGTGCCCGACGATCGGAGGACCCCGAGGTGGAAGATAACCCTTCCGATCCTGATCGGGAATCCACATCCGCGGACAAGACGGACTCGCAACCGAAGCCCAAACAGCCGAAGCCTCGGGAAGTCACTTCGTTCATCGGCAGCGGCGGGCTCATCGGGGAGATCACATTCGACAAGGCGCGTCAGCCCCAGGTGCAGTTTGAAGTCTGGAAGGATGGCGGCGAGGTTGCGGTCCAACGGGACCATTGGCCACTTGCTGACGGGAATCGCTTAGTGCCGCCGGCCGATAAGCGCGGGCTCATCGCCAAAGGCGTTGTTCTGCTTCCGTCGTGCGCGGCGGAATACGGCGCGCAAGCAGACCTGGTCCGCGAAATCATCGCCTTCATCCACCGGTACGCCGATGTTCCGCCGTTCTGGGAAGAACTCATGGCGCACTACGTCCTCATGACCTGGGTATTTGACAGGTTTACGGCGGTCCCGTATCTGCGCTTCCTCGGCGAGCCGCAATCGGGAAAGACCCGATGCCTCCAAGTGGCCGGCCAGCTCTGCTACAAGTCGATCATCGCCGGCGGCGCGACTACTCCCGCGCCGTTGTTCCGCCTGCTGGAAGTCTATCGCGGCACCTTCGTGCTCGACGAAGCCGACTACCATCATTCGGACCTATCCTCCGAGATCATCAAGATTCTCAACTGCGGCTACATGCGCGGGCTTCCCGTGCTTCGTGCGGAAAAGAGCGGCGACAACTACGAACCGCGTCCGTTCGACGTATTCGGTCCGAAGATCCTGACGACACGTAAGGAATTCGCGGACCACGCACTCGAAACCCGGTGCCTAACTCTCCGCACAGGCGATCGCAAGGTCCGGCCGTATATCCCGCGTCAGTTGCCACGCGCGTTTTTCGTTGAGGCACTCGCGTTGAGAAACAAGCTCCTGCGCTGGCGGTTCGACGATTTCCTTCGCATCCAGTCAGACGAATCCCAGCTACTCGCCCTGGAACCACGGCTCACCCAGATCGGCGCCCCTCTGTACAGCGTCTCCACAGACGACGGCTTCCGCGCCCGGCTGGTGACCTATCTGGAGGAGCTGGCCGAGGACCATGCTGGGGAGCGCCCCAACGCCATGGTCGCCGAAGCCATCCGCCAGTTGCTCGTGAACACGCCGAAGTTGCCGGCCACTTTGACGATCAAAGCGGTCTGCGACAAGGCGAACGAGATTCGCGTGGACTGGGAAACTGACGTGGAGGAATTCACTCACAAGCGCTCGGGCGGATTGGTCCGCTCGCTGGGATTTGAATCCCGGAGGTCTAATACCGGCTTTCGGTTTACCGTGACCAAGGCGCAGCTCGCTGACTTGGTTGCGCGCTATCCGCCAAAGTTCCCGCAAGGGAGCCAGCCGTGAACTTGGTGAACTTCGTGAACTTTGTAGCGGATCTCGCCCGTGAACCTCTGATCTTCTCTCTCTTACTCTGTTCTCACCAAAAATTGATTGAAGGGAAAGGGAATGGCGGTTTTGGGAGGGTTCGAGCACTACCCGAGCTGACCCCGGAGGAAGTTCACAACGTTCACGAAGTTCACGCGTGGGATCTTGGGGAGGGTCGTTCGGGATGGGAGAAACTCGGAGTCCGGACAGCGGAAATCACAAAAAGTCTGGCGCATCCCAAGCGGGATGCACACCCACTAAAACGCATCCCGCGAGAACTTCAAATGCAGCAACCAGTAACCACTCAAAACACACAGGGACGCATCCCGTCCTTATGTTCCACTACCGGTGTTTGTTGTCGGAACGCGGTCGCGGCGACTGGAGCCGGTGCCGCAATTCGCCGAATTGTGCCGACGAGTGCCGTACTTTGCCGACCACCAGCGAAAATGCCGTATCGTGCCGTAATCCGCCGTCTTTCGCCGACCATGGCAGACCTCAAAGTTTTCTGTCCGGAATTCCCTCTGCCATTCCCTTAATAGTGGAGGCGCTGGGCTCCACGGCACGTCGCGACGCGTTCATGCCCTTTTTCCGGCTAGGTACGGCGCGGGTGTTCCGCTCAGAGGTGAAATCATGGTCAATCTCATGACAGAGAACGAAGTATCGAAACGGCTGAACGTGAGCGTCGCGTCGCTGCGGAGATGGCGACTGCTGAGGCGCGGGCCGGCGTTCATCAAGGTCGGATCGCTGGTCCGCTATTCGCCGGACGAGCTTGAGGCTTGGCTCGCCTCGCGGCCCACGGGAGGGAGCAGGGCCACGCCCGCGACGAGTTCCTAGATGGTCCACCGAGCCTGTCATCTTGCTTCTTGCAATATCCTAGGCCTAGGTTTATGATTATCGACATGGCCAAGCTCCGCATCCCCGATGACGTAATGGAGTACTTTCGCAAGACTGGCTCGATGGGCGGCAAGACCCGCGCGAAGAAGTACACCAAGAAGCAGTTGAGCGAGATGGGCAAGAAGGGCGGCCGGCCGAAGGGGAGCGGGAAGAAGAAGCCGAACGCGACGAAGAAGGCGAAGGCAACAAAGAAAGGCGGTAAGTGATGGCGGTCTACAAACAAACGAAGAGCAAGAATTGGTGGTACAAGTTCACCTGGAACGGCGAAGCCATCCGGGAGAGCACCAAACAGACGAATAAGCGCGTCGCCGAACAGATGGAGGCGGCCCACCGTACGGCACTCGCCAAGGGTGAGGTAGGAATACGGGACAAGAAGCCAGTTCCCACGCTGAAGGACTTTGCCGAACATGACTTTCTGCCCTTCGTGTGCTCAACGTTTGCCGCGAAGCCCAAGACCTTGGCGTACTATCGAAACGGTGTTGCTAGGCTGCTGGCGTTCGAGCGCCTTGCCAATGAGCACTTGGACGCAATCACCAGCGACCGAGTCGCGGAATATGTCAAGAAGCGGCAAGAGGCAAAGGGTAAGTGCGGGCAGTTGCTGCAAGTGGCAAGCCTCAACCGCGAATTGCAGGTGTTGAGGCGCATATTCCATCTAGCGCAGGAGTGGGGCAGGGTGGAGCGGGCATTGCCTAACGTCAAGATGCTTCCCGGTGAGAAGCACCGCGAAAGAGTATTGACGGCTGCCGAAGAGAATCTCTACTTTGCCGGTGCTTCGACGGAAGCCATGTCACAGTTTGCGGACGCCAGCCTGCTTCGAGATGTAGCGACGATCCTCGTTGATTGCGGCGTCCGTCCCGAAGAGTGCTTCAGACTTCGAGCTGAGAATGTCGTGGAAGGCAAAGTTGAAATCCATTTCGGAAAAACGGATAACGCACGCCGCCGCATCCCAGTGACGCCGCGCGTTGGAGCGATTCTCGACATGCGAATCTCAAAAGTCGGCGGCAAGGGATGGATCTTCCCTGCTGAAACAAAGAGCGGGCATATCGAGCCTTCCAGCGTCAAGAAGCAGCACGCCAAGGCAATTAGGGAGGCAACAACCATCCTGCGTAAGCAGATCGGGCAGAAGGACGCTGAGTTCGAGGGTTTTGAACTGTATACCCTCCGGCACACCTGTCTCACGCGCTGGGCGCCGCACATGGACCCTTGGACACTCGCCTACCTGGCTGGGCACCGCGACATGAACATCACGAAACGCTACGTTCACCCGCAGGAGCAGACGATTCGCTCAGCGATGGATCGGGCGGAAGTTGCAAAGGGTGGGCATACTTTTAGGCATACCGACCTGGAAGCCAAATTGGCAAACATGGAAATCTCTGGTCCAACCGTCTAAGATTGTGAGGGTTAAGTGGTGCGCCCGGCATGACTCNNCAACTGAGCTACGGGCGCGCGAAGCTATTATAGCAAGCGCGGACCGAACGGCGATCAGTACTGCAACACCACATCGAAAAGATCGTTGTAGTCGGACGTGGTGACTGAGTTCAGCGCGATGAGCGTAATAGTATGCGGGCCGAAAGTGAGATTCACCGGGATGTAGCTTGGGACCACGGCGCGATGGGTGGTCGGACCGTTCGAAAGAATCGAGGCGGATCCCACCACCTTTCCATCCAGCTCCAGTTGGACGCCGATCATTTGTCCGGCAGTTTGGCACCACACCGAGCCCGACAGAACAAAACAGGACGGAGCATCGGAAGGAGCATTGAATTTGGCCGAAATCGGCAATGGACCTTTGGCCTGATTGAGCAGTGACAGGATCGCCATGAAAGAAGCCCTTTCTTCTGGTCGGAAACCACTGCGACAAACTATAGCACGTCATTACGCTATTTTCAGAAGACCTTTGCGCTCAATTGATGTAAATTGCGTTACTTTTTCACGTTTACGGAACTGGCCACGATTCGTCCTTCGCCGTCGAGCTTTAGCCGTTGATCGCGCCACACAACCGTACGGCCAAATAACCCGGCGGCCCATACGGCGAGCCCGCACAGGTCGCGCACAGGAATCGCGTAGCAATACTTCCAGACGTCCGCGCTACGAAGCAAATACCAACCGCAAACGATGGCCATCGTGATTCGTAAGGCGATCAGGGGCAATGCCATCCACCACAACCCAAAAAGCGCCGCGATCGCGGCCCACACGGTGGCATAGGTGATAGGCAACCCCGCATAACCGGCGCCGCCCGACAGTCGGATGGTTCTCGCCCAGCGCACTTGATGCTGCCAGGCGCCGAGCCACGATCCGCTCGACATTCTCGTGCTGACGACAACTTCGGAAATCATATTGCGCAGGCCCAGGGCATGCAGTTTGTGGCCGAGTTGATAATCGTCGGCGATATAACCCGCGATCGCAGGAAATCCGCCGATACGATCGAGGTCTTCTTTGCGGAAGGCGAGCGTCGAGCCCAGCCCGAAGTCCGAAACCCCGAACAATTGCGCGACCAAGGTACTCGGCGCAAAATCCGTCGCAATTGCGAGGGCTTCGAAGCGGCTGGGCCAATCGTGCGCTTCCGCCCGGTACAGGCAGGTGACTAAGCCGATGCTCGGATCGTCCAACGGCGCTGTGACGTCATCGATATAACCGGCCGGCACACTGATGTCGCTGTCGTTGACGATCAAAATCGAGTGCCGCGCTTCGCCGGCCAGATCGATGAGCGATCCTACTTTCTTGTTCGGAGCGGATGTGGTGCACAGAATCAGCCGGATCGACAGGGCAGGGAATTCGCGTATCAACCGTTCCACTTCCGCGCGCGCCGGGTCGTCCGCGCGACGGATGCCAAACAGAATTTCGAACCCTGGATACCGTTGCAGAGCATGGCTGCGAATGGCTTGATAGAAGCCCGCGTCTTTGCCATAGACCGGTTTGATAATGGACACTGGGAGCCGGCGAGTGGGAGGGCTTAACGCTGGATGGCGGCGGCTGAAAACCGCGAGGATCGCGATAAATTGATACAGGCCTGCCGCACTGGCGATTACGATGACTGCGATGTGCAGCGGCGTCACATCGCCAGCAGCGCAACTCCGCAAGCGACCGAGAGCGCGCCAACCCATCTGAGAGCGGTCACCTTTTCGCGGAGCACCAGCCGTGCCAGCACCGTCTCCAGAGCCACGCTTGCGGCCGTTACCGGAACGGCGAAGCTTAAATCGGCCACCGATAGAAGCTTCATGAAGGCGAAGAACGAGACCGCCATAAAGAAAACGGCCAGCACCAGTGGCCCGCGATGCGCCAGCCGATGCAGCATCCCGGGCAACCGGCCGGGCCGCAGATCTTCCACTGAAACCACGTGCCGCTTCATCTCGAAACTTTGCAGCA
>PKZC01000241.1 GCA_003132905.1 Bryobacterales bacterium
AGCGAAACGGATCTGAGCGAAAGAAGATGAGAGCGATTGCGCCGAGATAGTAAAAAGCGAGAGGAATGTCGGCGTATTGTGAGGGAGCCCAAACCAGCAGGGACGTTGTGGAGAGAATGACAAGGCCCGCCAGCAGCGCCGAAGCTGTACTTCGCAGCAGCGCGACCGCACTGACGAGAAGCGCAATCAGCGCAGCGAAGAACACCAGGGCGGTTAGAACCGGCGCGAGAGTGTCCATCGATCCGGCGGCTTTCCAGACGCGCGCGACAAACGCAGGGAGCAGCGGCGGATAATCGGGATGACTGTTGTTGAGCAGGGGAGATAGCGCATAGCGCCAGGCACCGCCGGGTCCGGCGAGAAACTTGGCGCGGAGGTTCCAAATAGCCCAGGCATCCCAATTTCCAACGGGAAGCGCTGTCGCCATTTGAACCAGGCGGACGCAGGCGATTACGAGAACGACTCCGAAAGCAATTGCGAGGAGCCATGTCCAACGAAAGCCCGCTTTCGCCGGATCGGGATTGGAGCGCTCGTCACTGAATGTTGGCGAGCGGAAACACTGCCAAGCCAGTCCCACGGCCAGCGCGATATCGATGCTGAAAATAGCGGCCGGCGAGGCGAGTCCGGCGACATCCAAGAGAAGAAAAACGATGGAGGTCAGCCCTATACCGATGCCTGCGCCTAATGCTCCATTCAACAGGATGGCGGCCCAGCGAGGCTGCATATGTCGCGATGGATCAAAGGCCTGAACCAGCAGAAAGCCAATCAGCAAAGCCAGCAGGACGGAGATGACCTCGATCATCTAGCGGGCCTCGTTCCTGTAAAGCACAGCGCCATTTCCAAAGTCCTTCACCAGCGCCAAGCCATGCTGCTTGCCGAACTCAATCACGTCCAGCGGTTTGGAAAAATCTCCGATCACCCAGTCGGCCGGCGGGACCAGACGCTGGTTGGTTACCAAACGAGGCGCAAGGGTGTATTGGAGACCGCTATACAACACCGCGCTTAATGTCTGGCTGCCAGGCACGTCCGAAACATAGCCGATGATCCCCGTCGCCGGCAGCGCGGACACGAGATCCCGAAAGCGCGCTTGCTGTTCGCCAATCTTGTATACGTCCGCGTTGGCGCCGGCCGCGTCTTCAGTAGAGGCATAGAACCCGAGAGTGCCCCAGGCGGCCAGCAGGGCGACTGCAATGCAGGCGGTCAGGAGTTGAACTGAAGAGGGCGGCTTCATTTGTCTTTTATGGCAGACGCATCGCAGACACGCAGTTCGCTTTAAAGACCCTGCTGCATTACCATTCGCCCTTGATAAGCGTCCAACACTTCATTCACCTGGCCGTTCATCACTACGGAACCATGATCGATCCATATAGCGCGGTCGCACATCTCGCGAACGGCGCCAGCGTAGTGCGATACGAATAGCATCGATTTGCCGGCGCGGCGGAAGGAGACCAGGGCCTCTTTGCTTTTCTCCTGAAAGCTGGCATCTCCGACAGCCAGCACTTCGTCGATCAGCAGAACATCCGGCTCGCATTGGATAGCGATCGAAAAAGCGAGCCGCAAGATCATTCCGCTGGAGTAGGTACGCAACGGGTCGTCGATGAATTCGCCGATGCCGGAAAACTCCACGATGCGGTCAAACAGCTCGTTCGTCTTTCTTTTGGACAGTCCCAGCAGGGCAGCATTCAACACCAGATTCTCGGCGCCGGTTAAATCGGGATGGAATCCAGAGCCCAATTCCAGTAGCGCCGCAATCCTGCCGTTGACGAGCACCCTGCCTTGATCCGGTAAACACAAACCCGCCGCCAAGCCGAGCAGTGTACTCTTTCCGGCGCCGTTGGAACCGACAATCGCCAGGCTCTCGCCGTCTGCTAATTGGAACGAGACATTCCGCAGAGCATAGTAGGGTTCGTTGTGAACGCTGCCAAACCAGCGCGCGATATGGGTCCGCAGTAACTGGCGTCCCGTGCTGTGAGGGAACCACTTGGAAACGTTTTGAAATTCAATCAGCATGCCAGCCTACAAGCGTGAATAAAATCCATTTTTCAACTTCGCGAATATAAACATTCCCATACCGAACATGCCGAATGAGACGATGGCTAGGCGGACCAGCGTAGAGGGAAGCGGGGCATGGCCGTCGAGCAGTATATTGCGCATCATCAGAACCACTGCGGCCACGGGATTGATTTGGTACAACCCGCGGAAACGATCGGGAATCACCGAGAAGGAATAGAAAACCGGCACCAGCCAGAACAAAACTGTATTAGTGGACTCGATAACATAACGAGTGTCGCGCACGTAAACGTTCAGCGCCGAAAAAGCCAGCGCCAATCCCATGACAAACAAAATCTCCAGCCCCCAGAGCAGCGGAAGCCATAGCCAGTGGATGTTCACGCCCGTTCCGAACACCACGATGATAACCAGAAGAAGCGCGATCTGTATCAGCAGATGCAGGCAGTTCGACAAAACACTGGCAATTGGGAACACCTGCCGCGGCACCGGGACTCGCTTGATGAGCGAGGCATTTTCCAATATCGATGATGCGCCTGTTACCCAGGCCAGCGTAAAGAAGTTCAAGGGAACCAAGCCACACAAAACGGACAGAGGAAAGTTCTTATCGTGGGGTTGAGCGAAAATCTTGGTGAAAATAAAAGTCAAGAGGCCCATCATGATCAACGGATTCAACAAGGACCAGAGCACGCCGAGCGACATATTGCGATAGCGAACCTTGAAGTCCTTCTCTACCAGGTTGCGAATTAAGAACAGATAGTCGCCGTGCCACATGAATTCACAATTATACGCCGCCGGGCTAAGCCCTACGTTCAGGACACGCACTGGGACGCGGGCGGGCTCGGATTGGACCGCCTATTGAACCTCGCAGCCCCGGCATGCTTCAATATGAGAGACACCCCTTCCTGAAGGACACTGGAGGACAATCCGAATTGAATGCTGCAATCCTCGCCCTGGAAGACGGGACGGTCTTCGAGGGCAAGAGCTTTGGTGCGCCGAAAGATAGCACTGGCGAAGTGGTCTTTAATACCGCTATCACCGGCTATCAGGAGATTTTCACCGATCCCTCGTACGCCGGCCAGATCGTGGTTCTTACGAACCCGCAAATTGGAAACTACGGCGCGAACGCGTACGACCAGGAATCCGCGCGGCCTTTTATCGAGGGGCTGGTGGTGCGAGAGTTTTCGAGCGTGGCGAGCAACTGGCGATCGGAAGAAAACGCGGAACACTTTCTTTCGGAAAACGGGATCCCGGTAGCCGCTGAGATCGACACGCGCGCGCTGGTGCGTCATTTGCGGACGCGTGGGGTGATGCGTGGCATTCTCGCGGTGGGCGACCACGATCGTCAGCAGTTGGTGGAGCGTGCGCGGCAATCTCCGTCGATGGCCGGCCTGGATCTGGCCACGCGTGTGTCAACCGCGTCAAAATACTCTTGGGACCAGCCGGTGACGCCGTGCTGCCCCTCCGACGCACAGGTCAAACCGGCGGAGCAGTTCTGCCACGTGGTGGCGTACGACTACGGCATCAAGCGCAACATTTTGCGTCGACTGGTGCAAGTGGGCGCGCGCGTCACGGTGGTGCCGGCCCTAACGTCAGCCGAAGACGTTCTGGCACTCAAGCCGGACGGCGTGTTTCTATCGAACGGGCCTGGCGATCCCGAACCGCTCGAGTTCCAAGCGCAGCAGGTCAGGAAGCTGATCGGCAAGAAACCCGTGTTCGGCATCTGCCTGGGTCACCAGATTTTAGGCCTCGCGCTGGGCGGCAAAACGTACAAACTCAAATTCGGGCACCGTGGCGCGAATCATCCGGTGCTGAACCGAATGACCGAGAAGGTGGAGATTACCTCGCACAACCACGGCTTCGCGGTGGACCCCGACTCGCTGAACGTGAACGAAGTGGACTTGACGCACATCAATCTGAACGATCAGACGCTGGAAGGGTTCCGGCATCGCAGCGAGCCTGTGTTCTGCGTGCAATATCACCCAGAGGCAGCGCCGGGGCCGCACGATTCCCACTATCTGTTTGACGACTTCATGCAAATGATCAAGGATTACGGATCCCGGTAATGCCGCGCCGCAACGACATTCACCGCATCCTGATCGTGGGTTCCGGACCGATCATTATCGGGCAGGCCTGCGAATTCGACTATTCCGGCGCGCAAGCTTGCAAGGCGCTCCGATCCGATGGCTACGAAGTGGTGCTGATCAATTCCAATCCGGCCACCATCATGACCGATCCCGACTTGGCGGACCGCACGTACGTGGAGCCGCTGAGCGTGCCTTTTGCCGAGGAAGTGATTCGCCGCGAACGTCCGGACGCACTGCTTTCCACAGTGGGCGGTCAGACGGGGCTCAACTTGTCGGTGGATCTGGCGGAAGCGGGCGTGCTCGATAAATACGGCGTCGAGCTGATCGGCGCCAAGATTGAATCCATCAAGAAGGCGGAAGATCGCCTGCTGTTCAAGGATGCAATGCGGAAGATCGGCCTGGAGACGCCGCAATCGCAACTGGTAAACAACGTCGAGGATGGATTGGGCTTCGCCAACCGCATCGGATTTCCAGTAATCTTGCGAGCGAGCTTTACGCTGGGCGGTTCCGGCGGCGGCATTGCTTACAATCGCGAAGACCTGATTGAGATTCTGGAACGCGGCCTGGATCTTTCGCCGGTCCATGAAGTCCTGATTGAAGAGAGCGTGCTGGGCTGGAAAGAATTTGAGCTGGAAGTGATGCGCGATCTGGCCGACAACGCTATTATCGTCTGCTCCATCGAAAATTTCGACCCGATGGGCGTCCACACGGGCGATTCGATCACGGTGGCTCCGGCGCAAACCCTCACCGATCGCGAATATCAGATGATGCGCGATGCATCCCTGCGGTGCTTGCGTGAGATTGGCGTGGACACCGGCGGATCGAACGTGCAATTCGCCATCAACCCGGAAAACGGGCGCATGGTGATTGTGGAGATGAATCCGCGGGTTTCGCGCAGTTCCGCGCTGGCCTCCAAGGCCACGGGCTTTCCGATCGCGAAAATCGCGGCCAAACTGGCGGTTGGTTATCGTTTGGATGAAATCAAGAACGACATCACCAAAGAGACACCAGCCTGCTTTGAGCCGACGCTGGATTACGTGGTGGTGAAAATCCCGCGCTGGCAGTTCGAAAAATTCCCGGGCGCAGAACCTGTACTTGGGACGCAGATGAAATCCGTAGGCGAAGTGATGGCCATCGGCCGCACTTTCAGGCAGGCGTTGTCGAAAGGCCTGCGGAGTCTTGAGACCGGCAAGGCGGTTACGTCGGAAGTCTTCGATTCAGCGCTCATCCGGCAGAGGCTGATCACTCCGAATCCCGAGCGTCTGGGTTACATCCGATTTGCGCTGGAACAAGGCTGGACCGTGGAACAGATCCACGAAATCACATCTATCGATCCGTGGTTCCTGAAGCAGTTGCGCCAAATGGCGGATGTGGAACGCGATCTCTCGGGCCAAACCTTAAGCGCACTTTCACGAGATCAGATACTTCATGCCAAACGCGAGGGTCTCTCCGATCCACGGCTGGGGCGTTTGTTGGGATCCGATGCCGCCACGGTTCGCGCACGCCGCAAGGAACTTGGCGTCACGGCGGTCTTCAATCGCGTAGATACCTGCGCGGCGGAGTTCGAAAGCTTCACGCCCTATCTTTATTCAAGCTACGAATCGGAAAACGAAGCCGACCCCAGCAACCGCAAGAAGGTGATGATCCTCGGAAGCGGCCCCAACCGGATCGGGCAAGGCATCGAGTTCGACTATTGCTGCTGCCACGCCGCTTACGCGCTGGCCGAATTCGACCACGAATCGATCATGGTGAATTGCAATCCCGAGACAGTTTCGACCGATTATGACACCAGCGATCGCCTCTATTTCGAACCGCTCACGCTGGAAGAAGTTCTGAACATCTGCGACATCGAGAAGCCGGATGGCGTGATTGTCCAGTTCGGCGGACAGACTCCGCTGAACCTCGCATTACCGCTGCAGGCTGCTGGCGTCCCCATCATCGGCACCGATCCCAACGATATCGATCTCGCTGAGGATCGCAAGTTGTTTGGCAAACTGCTGGACGATCTCGGCATTCCGTCGCCCGACAATGGCACCGCTACCAGCGCCGAAGAAGCGTGCGCGGTGGGTCGCCGATTGGGCTACCCGGTGCTGGTGCGGCCCAGCTATGTGCTGGGCGGCCGCGCGATGGTGATCGCTTACGACGAAGAGATGGTTCGCCGCTACATGCACGAAGCCGTGGTCTTCTCGCAAGAGCGGCCGGTGCTCATCGACCGGTTTCTGGAAGACGCTACTGAAGTAGACGTGGACGCACTCGCCGATCAGGATGGAAACGTGCTGATCGCGGGCATCATGGAGCACATCGAAGAAGCCGGCGTGCATTCGGGCGATAGCTCTTGCGTTCTGCCGCCGCAGGGCCTTTCCGCCGCGGTGCTCAAGACCATTCAGGATTACACGGAACGGCTGGCGCGTGCGCTCCACGTGATCGGCTTGATGAATGTACAGTACGCGATCAAAGACGGAAAAGTGTACGTGCTGGAAGTAAACCCGCGAGCATCCCGCACCGTTCCGTATGTCAGCAAGGCGACCGGCGTTCCCCTGCCGAAGCTGGCGGTGGGCCTGATGCTCGGAAAGAAGCTGCAAGACTTCAAACATCTCACTGGTGGCCGCACATCCGGGGTCTTACCGGTGCCGCAATGCTTCGTAAAGTCGCCCGTTTTCCCTTTCGGAAAATTTCCGGGCGTGGACCCGGCGTTGGGGCCAGAGATGCGATCCACCGGCGAAATGATGGGCGTCGGCGAGAACTTCGGCGAGGCATTCAGCAAAGCTCAGTTAAGCGCGGGCACTCCCCTGCCCGACAGCGGCGTGGTTTTCATCAGCGTGAACGATCGCGATAAAGCAGCCGCCGTGGAAGTTGCCGCCAAGTTTGCCGAGCAGGGCTTTCAACTCGCGGCCACGCGCGGCACGGCAGCGGTTTTGAAGGCCGCCGGTCTCGAAGTGAAGACCGTGTTCAAGGTGAACGAAGGACGGCCCAACGCGGTGGACATCATGAAGGCGGGTTCGGTGAAATTGGTGATCTACACCACCACCGGCGGCCACACCTTCAAGGACGAGCGTGACATCCGGCGCACGGCGGTGGCATACCGGGTACCTTGTATAACGACGATCAGCGGCGCGAAAGCTGCGGCTCAGGCGATCGTTTCGCGTAAGCGCGATCCTATCCGGGTATGGAGCCTGCAGGAAATTCACAGAGCGGCCGGTGTCGCTAGCGGTTCGTAGCCCTAACGCTGGCTGGCTTCGCCCGCTTGCACCCGGCGATTGAAATCCGCAGATTTACCGCGAGGCACACTCAACACTTGCCATCGATCGCTGCAAAAGTGCTTCGCAAGGAACACGATCTGGCCGCAATGGTATGAGTAGTGCGCAACCTGCCGATTGATGGCTTGTATCACGGAGTGGGGCTCGCTCCGTATTGTGATGGTGCGGCCAAGATCGGCGTCTGAAAGAGACTCAAGTGTCCCGAGCAAGCGTTGCCAGCCATCCTCCCACATTGCGAGGAATGCTTCGCGAGTCGGCGGTGGATTGGAAAAACTCCTCATCACGATCGCGACCGGGCTTCTCGCCATCGCTCGTCAGGAAATCTGTCCAGCGCGAGCGCATGTTCCCGGCCATGTGCTTCACGATCACCGCGATCGAGTTCATCTCACCATCGAGCACGGCGAAGAGCTGATCGTCGGTCAGTTGCTGCAGCGCGCGCTCAACAAGCTTCTTGTAGTAACGGAAGACCCCGATGGAATCCTCCACGTACGATGTGGTGAATTGGAGCGGCATGCCTACATATTGGCAGAATAGAAACAGCGAGGACAATTGAGATGAAAATCGGAATCATCGGATCTGGAAATGTAGGAGGCGCGCTGGGCGGCCGCTGGGCGAAACTGGGGCACGAGGTGATCTTTGGCACCCGCAACCCGCAGGGCATCAATGTTCAGCAATTGGCCGCAAAAGCCAGCGGTAAGACCAGCGTGGCTGCTTTGGCGGATGCAGCGCGCGAGGGCGACGTGGTGCTGCTTTCAACGCCGTGGCCGGCAACGCAACAAATCATCGCTGGACTGGGCGACCTGAAAGGAAAAATCCTGATTGACGCGACGAACCCGCTGCGGCCCGATCTTTCGGGTTTGACGCACGGAACCACCACTTCCGGCGGCGAGCAGGTGGCCACTTGGGCGCGTGGCGCGAGAGTGGTGAAGGCGTTCAACACAGTGGGCGCCAACATCATGGCAAATTCCTCGTTTGACGGTCATAAGCCGGTGTTGTTCTATTGTGGAGACGACGCGGAGGCCAAGAAGGTGGTCAAGAAACTGATCGACGAATTGGTTTTCGAGGCAGTGGATGCCGGGCCGCTTACGCAAGCACGCCTCTTGGAGCCGTTCGCTTTGCTTTGGATTTCGATGGCGCTGGTGCACGGGTTGGGCCGGGATTTCGCTTTCGAACTCTTACGCCGCAACCTCGCTAAATCCTGATTACTTGATGGCTTCGCGCAAGTAGGCGAGTATCGACGCGAGCTCTACGTCGTTGTAGGCTCCGATCACTGAGGCGTGACGCCAGGAATTACCGTCGGCAACTTTCAATGCCCCGGGGTCCACGGTTCGCAGCACCGGCGGCACGGAGGTCAGATCGTAAAACAGCGCGCGGGTCTTGCCCTGGCTGACGATGAGCGCGGGCATGGCTTCGCCATCTAGCGTCGCGGTGCGTACGTCCGGGGTCGCAAGCGTCCGCAACGCGGCGGCATCGGCGGGAATATTGGCGATGGGTGTCGTCACCGAAATTCCGATGCCGTTTACTTCGTGACAGGTCGAGCAACGTCCGAATCCGCGGACTGCGTCGAAGAATAGCCCGCGCCCTCGGTCAGCTTCCGGCGAAAGCGATTTCTCCGCGGGACCGGCAGCGCCTGGGCCAGGGCCAAGATTAATGGACGCATTCGCGATCCCATTCAAGCTGGCGACGTAGGCCACCACGGCGGCCAGATCGGGGCGCGATAGAGTTGTTCCGAACGCAGGCATCGCGGTGCCCGGCAATCCGCGCATCACCGTGTTAGTGATGTACGCTTGATCGAAACCGCGGCCCGCTAATCGAGGCGCTCCCGCTGGTGCGCCACGAGCGCCGTGACAATATCCAGTGGCGCAAGATTGAGCAAAGACCTTCTCACCTGAACTCTGCGACCATCCCAGCGCGGTCAACGAGAAAAACAAAAACGCCCACTTCATCTGGACGCCTCCGGAAGTGCGAATACGATCAATGTGGAACCTCCGCGCCAGTTCTGATCGGGAAACAGCGGAGCGAGTTGCGCGCCGGTGATGGACTGCTGCCAGCCCGTGGGAGTGGCGATGAACTGCCGTCCGCCAACAGAATATGCAACGGACGATCCGCGATTGCCTGCGCCGGTTTGATAGCTCCACAGCTTATTGCCTGTGCGTGCGTCCAGCGCAAAGAAGTCGCCTTCGGGATTGCCGGTGAACACCAGATCGCCCGCGGTGGCGAGCACCGAAGCCAGCAGAACGTACTGATACGGCATGCTCCAGATGCGCTTGCGTGTTACGGGATCCCAGGCATCCAGATGGCTATAGGTCTTGCGATCGGGTGGCAACTTGAACGAAAATCCGCCGTTGGCATGAAAGCGACCCTCGCTCGCTTCCGTCGATGCAGATGTCAGGTCGTTACAAACTTCGTTGATCGGCGCATATACATAACCGGTGCGCGGCGAGTACGCCATCGAATTCCAACTCTTCGCGCCGGCGGCGCTGGGGCAGGTATTGATCACTTTGCCCGCTTCCGGCTCGCGGCGCCCCACCAGTTTGCCATCCTCGGTAATGCCTGAAATCCAAGTCTGCAATTCGGGCATGGAGAAAGCTCCGATGAATTCGCCCGTCACGCGATCCAGAACGAAGGTGACGCCGCTCTTGTTCATGTGGACCAGCAGTTTTCGCATCTGGCCATTGACGGGGCGATCGATCAGCACGCATTCATACGCCGAATCAAAGTCCCACAAATCGTCAGGGACCTCCTGGTGATACCAGCGCAGCTTACCGGTGTCGGCATCCAGGGCGACCACACTAGCGGTATAGAGATTGGCCTCTTTGCCTTTCGCGCCGGGAACCAGACGATCTTCATCGTTGAAATCGCCGCCCGCGTTTCCGGTGCCCCAATAGACCAGGTTCAGCGCGGGATCGAATGAGCCGGTCATCCAGGGAGCGCCGCCGCCTAACTTCCAGCTATCGCCCTTCCACGTCTCGTGGCCTTTTTCGCCCGGACCGGGGATCACATACCAACGCCAGGCGAAGCGGCCGTTCTTGGTATAGAACGCGGTCAAGTAACCACGATGCGCGGCATCGCCGCCGGTGCCTCCAACGATGACCTTGTCTTTGACGATAAGCGGCGCAGCCGTGATATCGCAGCCGCACTGGCGCGGATCGTCAACGGCCACCTTCCACCGTTCGACGCCGGTCTTCTGATCGAGCGCGACGACGAAATTGTCGGTGGTGCCGAAGAAGACTTTGCCATCACCGACGGCAACGCCTCGATTCTGCAGGAACGTCATGCCACCCGGCTTTCCGGGCCGCGGCGTCGGATACTTGTAGCGCCAGAGCACGTGGCCGGTGGCGGCGTCGAGTGCGAAGACTTGGATCCGCGGCGTGATCAAATACATGACGCCATCGACGACGATGGGCGTGGCCTGGAGATTTTCCGCGTAATCGCCGGTCTGAAATTGCCAGACGGGCACGATATTTTTCACGTTGCGGGCGTTGATCTGATCGAGCGCGCTGTATCGCCAAGAGAGCTGCGTGCCGCCGTAATGCGGCCAATCGGAGTGGGTGGCGCCGTCAGGCGTTTGGGCTTGGGCGCAGGCTGCGAGGGCGATCAAGGCCAGCAGGAATCGCATAGTGTCCCATCATATTAGAAACCGGAGTAGCGACGCGCTCAGAGCAGTGAAAAGGTAAAATTAAGGAGCACGCTTCTGCATCGCAGACCGTGTCCTCAGTATCTAATACAAATAAACTATGCCAACTGCCTACATTTGCCAAGGCGTCCGGACGCCTATCGGCCGCTATGCCGGAGCGCTTTCCTCAGTCCGCCCGGATGATCTGGCGGCTCACACGCTTGCGACGCTACGCGCCAAGTATCCCGAGAGCGACTGGGCCGCGATTGACGAAGTGGTGCTGGGTTGCGCCAACCAATCGGGCGAAGACAACCGCAATGTGGCGCGTATGGCGCTGCTGCTTTCGGGCATGCCGCACACGGTGCCGGGCGTGACCGTGAATCGTTTGTGCGCTTCGGGAATGGAAGCAATCGCGGTCGCGGCGCGGGCGATCGGGACAGGCGAGATGTCGATCGCAATCGCGGGCGGGGTGGAGAGCATGAGCCGCGCGCCGTTCGTGATGGGGAAGGCCACCACGCCGTTCGCGCGCAACCCCGAGATCTTCGACACCACGCTCGGCTGGCGCTTCATCAATCCGGTTCTGCAGAAGGCTTACGGCACGGATTCGATGGCTGAGACCGGCGAGAACGTCGCCGAGGATTACAAGATCGATCGCGAGACGCAGGACAAGTTCGCGCTATGGTCGCAACAGAAGGCCGCGGCTGCGCAGAAGGCAGGATTTTTCGCCGAAGAGATTGCGCCGGTGATTATTCCTGGACCGAAAGGCACATCGAAAACCGTCTGCGAAGACGAGCACATCCGGGCCGACACCACGCTTGAAGGGCTGGCAAAGCTACCGACGCCGTTTCGCAAGGGTGGCACGGTGACGGCAGGCAACGCCTCTGGCATCAACGATGGCGCTTGCGCGATGTTCGTCGCTTCCGAAGAAGCCGCGGCGAAATTTGGGCTCACTCCGCTGGCGCGCGTAGTTGGCGCGGCGGCCGCCGGCGTGGAACCGCGCGTGATGGGCGTCGGGCCGATTCCAGCGATCCAGAAACTGCTGGCGCGCGTGAAAATGTCCATGGATCAGATCGATTTCTTGGAGCTCAATGAAGCTTTCGCCGCGCAGGCCGTAGCCGTAACGCGCGCGTTCGGATTGCCGGATGATTCAGAGAAGGTGAACCCGAACGGCGGCGCCATCGCGCTTGGCCATCCGCTGGGAATGAGCGGCGCACGATTAATCCTCACCGCGACGCATCAATTGCAGAACACCGGCAAACGTTACGCCATTGCGTCCATGTGTATTGGCGTGGGCCAAGGCATGGCGACGCTGCTCGAAAAGGTATAGGTTATTTCGCGGCAGTGGTGGCCGTCTTCAAACCAAATATCGACAGGTCGATGGCATCGGCCATGGTCTGGTAACCTGCGTCGTTAGGATGCAGGTGGTCGCCATTGTTGAAGCCTGGGCGGAATTGTTTGGGATGCTCGGGATCGCGCTCGGCGGCCTCGAAATCCACCACGGCATCAAACGCGCCCGACGTTCGAATCCACTGGTTCACGGCCATGCGGATGGGTTCGCCTGAGTCCCGGTAATAGGCCGCGCCTTCGTACGGCGTCAAGGTCCCGCCAATCACCTTGATGCCGTGTTCGTGCGCTCGTTCGATGAGTTGCTTCAATGCCGCGATCAGATCGTCGGAAGTGACCGGATCGGTGGCTGAACTGAGCCCGATGTCATTGATCCCTTCAAGAATCATGAGCCACTTGACGCCCGGCTGCGCCAGCACGTCGCGATCGAAGCGGGCCAGCGCGTTGACACCCGCGCCATCGCGCAAGAGGCGATTGCCAGAGATGCCCTGGTTCAACACGGCGATGTTCGCGCCGCCGGAAGCGGCCAGCCTGCGGGCCAGGAAACTCGGCCAACTATGGTCGGTGTTGGGTGTCGAGACCGCGCCATCGGTGATGGAGTCTCCAAAAGTCACAATCGCCGCAGCGTCGGGAGCGGCCGCAACATCGACATTCGTCAAAAAATAGAATGATTGCGACGTCGTTCCATCGGCAATGGCTGCTTGCCCAGTCGCATCGCCTTCCTTCGAAATATACGTGGTGTGCAATCCGACAGCATGCATGGTATCCGTAGCGGCGGTGTCGGGGATGTAGATGCTCACCGCAAGATCGCTCGCGATGGACACGTCCAGGTCTACCGCATCGCTGATCTCGATCGCACCGGGCGGAATCCAAGCCGTGGGATGGCCTGAGAATGACAACGCCCGATCCGTAGCCGGAACAATGGCTGAATCTTGATCGCGCATCGCGATATGCGCCGCGCCAATCACCAGAGGCGCGCTGCCAAAGACATTCGAAAGTTCGATGCGCACACGCCGTCCACCGATGCTGGCATGAGCAATCATCCGGATCGTCTGGTTGTGAAAACTCGTGATGGGAGCGGGGCGTGCAGGCGCCGGCGTTGTGGAAGCGGCCGAACCAGCGGGACGAGGCGCTGGAAATGCCCGCGGCTGCTGCGGAGAGGTGGCCCAAGTGCTCACCCAGTGTTCCGAGCCGGGCTGCGCGAAGATGCAGGAACTAAAGGTAACGAGAGCAAAGATCAGATGCAGGGGTTTCATTTCCACTTACTTTATCAGGGAACATAACAGGCTGCGGGCTTCGTCAATCTCTTCTTCGCTAACGATGTGGGGCCGTCCTGGGTAGATGCGGAGTTGCACGTCCGCGCCTAGTTCGCGAAATAAATTGGCAGCTTCGTGGGTGTTTTCTTCCGGCACCCAATCATCGACATCGCTACCGGTGAGCAGCAAGCGAAGGCCCGCCAGCGATCGCGGCGCGGTGGCTTTCCAATCGGACCCGGGCACGCCCAACAGTGCACCCGTAAACACGATAAGGGAACCCACACGGCCAGGATGCCGCAGGGCATATTCGAGCGCCAGGCACGCGCCTTGCGAGAATCCGACGATCACCAGGCGTTCGGACCCGAGCCGGCCGTTCTCGCTCGCTTCCAGGACCGCCTCATGACAGGGTTCGATGGCTTCGTCGAGGTAGGGCTGGTTCAGTTCGCGAGGATCCCAAAAACGGCCGGGATACCAACTGCCTGGAGTCGCCGCTTCGGGAACCACCCATCGAATTCCTTCGATGCTGCCAAAGCGGGCGGCTAAATCAATTTTCTCTTCCGGTGTTTTGCCCCGGCCATGGAGGAGAACTCCACCCAAGAGAGACACGCCCCGCCGCGATCCGACCGAACGCACGCGGGGCGGCCTTAAATCAATACTCACACTACCAATTTACTACCCGCTTCCTCACGGTTGCGGGTAAGAAAACGGTTTACTTCTTCTTGATGCTGTCTCCGCCAATAAATACGGCTTGGCGGCGGGACGGCCCAATGCCCACCGCATCGGCGGCCGAAGGCGTTCCCCCGGGAGTGGAGGGATGCACGGCAACCGCATCGAGGTGCACGGGGAAGTTGTTTTCCGGGATCGTGATCGGATCCAGCATAGCCATGATCTCGTCGCGCCGCTCCTCAAACCACGGCGGAAGCAGCAGCTGATGACCCAGAGCATCGTACGGCTCGTCGCGGGCGAATCCACCTTCGGCGGTAGCCGCGCACTCCACCAGTATTCCGCCCGGGCAGCGGCAATAAATAGAGTGGAAGTAATTGCGATCCTTGATTTCAGAGCAATCGGTATAGCCCAGCTCTTCGTAAATGCCCTTTTGCTCGGCCAGGCCTTCATCGGTACCGGCATCCAACGCGACGTGATGGCCGGTGCCTGCGCCAAATGTCCAGCTTCCCGAGGGACGGTCCGGCTCATGCAGTAGAATGATGGTCCGGTTGGCGCCGCCGCCGTTCAGTTCCAGGCGATGATAGTTGCCCTCTTGACCGGTCTTTTTGAATCCCAGGGCTTCCACGAAAAACCGCTCGGTCTCGGGAATCTCGCGAACCGATAGCACCGGTCCATGGAACCCGTGCGTCGCGACATCGGAGCTAATTTCGCCCACCGTCCACGGCTTGCGCTCATCGGTGGAATCTTCGATCACTTCCAGTTGCAACCCGGAGGGATGATTGAACCGGATAAACTTCTGTCCAAAACGTTCCTGAATGCCGGTGTGCTTCACCTTGTGGCGAGTCAGGTGCTCGTCCCAGAACTTGGTGGTTCCCTTCTTCACCGTATAAGCGGTGGATTGGATCTGGCCCGATCCTGGACGGCCCGCCACGCGCTTGTAGGGGAAGGTGGTGTAAACCGAACCCGGCTCGGCGCCCGCGTTCGAATAATACAAGTGGTAATGGGCGTAGCGTCCATCAAAAAGGACGGTCTGTTTGATCAGCCGTTGCCCAAAAACTTGCGTCAAGAAATCTACGTCTTCTTGGGCTCCAGATGCACAAACGGTGACGTGGTGGAAGCCCGATACCAGGGACATGTTGCTTTTACCTCCGGCGCGATTATATCAAGTGTGAGACGGTCTCAATATATCAAGCTCGGTTTCTGCATGCAAGCTGCCGCACAACGAACTTGCCTAGCTTTCGGCCACTTCCGCGCAGCCGGATTCGGGCAGCGCAACGGGCCAGAGTGCGCGCGACCAACGGGTGTGAAAGCTCAACTCGCAGAAATAGTTGCCGAGCGTCACCAGAGGCACGGCGAGCATGAGGGGCGTGAGCAGGAGAGTCCAAGGATGCTCCCGCACCAAACTCGCTCCGATCCCCAGAACGGCTCTAGTGAGCTTGGCGTAGTTGCCCGACGCGCCTAGCACTTGTCCACGGCCATGCCGCAAACCCTGGAGGTAGGAACCTATCGAGTCCGCGCCGACAACTTCGGTGCAGGTCAGCGCGAGAGTCTCAAGCGTGTGGGCATCGCTTCCCGCCACAGCGGCCTTATGCCAGTCCTCCGCCAAACGGGTAGCGGCTTGGTTGTTGCTGGCCGGAATATGGCCGTTCAACGTTTCCATGGCGGGGAACAGGCGCTCGAACAGTTCGAAATCCTGCTGGGTGCGCCGGCCGGTAAGATNNGGTAAGACTGGAGAAAACGTGGTTAATGCTAAACAGGATCTGGCGCTCATGTAAGTAGGCGGCAAGCGATGGCACGTCGTTGCGACGCCGCTGCAGTTCGATGTGATGCCGCTCTTCGATGCCATATACGCCGACGTGGATCTCCGTACCCGAGGGCGTGGTACAGGTCACTTCTTCGCTCAAGAAGAAGTCGGGATAGCGGAGCAGATATTCGCCGGCATCGATGGAATCGTGGTCAGTAACGGTGACCAGATCCATGCCCCGCCTCTTCAAAATCTGATACATGGCTTCTGGATCGTTGTAGCTCTCGCGGCAAAGACGATGAAATCCGGGGATGTTGCACATGCCCGAATGCCGCGTATGGACGTGCAGATCGCAGCGCATGCCCATTTGTATATCGCTTTAGGTTACAATCAGTTGAATTGTGGAAAAAACATTAGTGACAGTAAATGTTATTCGTACTCTCAGGCTTTTTAGGCAACGTTCTAAGGTCCGTTCGTAACACTGTGAGTCAGGTTCGGGTCACAATAGAGCGTGCGACCGTTCTCGTGCTTCTTAGCTGTTGTTTCAGTTGCCGGATTGGCACTGCCCATGCCGGTGAGTGCGTATTCGGTTCTCACCCACGAAGCCATCATTGATTCCAGTTGGCCGAAAGACCTGCGTCCCTTACTTCTGAAGAGCTTCCCGAACGCCACTGAAGATCAATTGCGCGAGGCGCATGCCTACGCCTATGGCGGCGCGATTATCCAGGACATGGGTTATTATCCGTTCGGCAGCAAGTTGTTCAGCGACTTGGTGCATTACACCCGCAGTGGCGACTTCGTCATCGCCCTGCTCAAGGATGCGCGGGAGGAAGACCCGAAGGATCCGCAGGCTCTGAACGATTACGCATTCGCACTGGGCGCACTGGCGCATTATGCGGCTGACAACCAGGGCCATCCGGTGGCGGTGAACCGCACGGTGCCGATGGTCTATCCCAAGCTGCGAGCTAAGTTCGGTTCCGAGATTACCTACGAAGATAATCCCTCGGCGCATCTGAAGACCGAGTTTGGATTCGACGTTATCGAAGTGGCTCGCGGACAATACGCCAATGACGCCTATCATGACTTTATCGGGTTCAAAGTGGCCAAACCGCTGCTGGAACGCGCCTTTGAACAGACTTATTGTGTCCCGCTCAAAGACTTGTTCACCAATCTGGATCTAGCGCTCGGCACTTATCGGTGGTCTGTGAGCCAAGCTATTCCGGAAATGACGAAGGCGGCTTGGTCGGCCAAGAAGAAGGACATTCTGAGCCTGCAGGCGGGCATGACTCGGCGTCGCTATATTTACCACATCTCAGTTTCCGCATATCAGAAAAATTGGGACGACAAATACGCCAAGCCCGGGGTAGGCGCGCGTTTTCTCGGTTTTCTCTTCCGCCTGGTTCCTAAAATAGGTCCCCTGAGAGCCTTCTCCTTCAAAGTGCCTCCACAGGCGGCCGAAAAGATGTTCCTTGCCAGTCTGGACGACACCATCAAGCAGTATAAAGAGCTTCTTGCAAGCGCCAGTGAGGATCGTCTCCAGCTTCCCAACGAAAACTTCGATACGGGAAAGCCCACCCATATTGGCGAGTATCATCTTGCCGATGAAACTTACGCCAAACTGCTGGAACGGTTCGACGGCCACTTGAACGACGTGTCCGATGGGGTGCGAACGAACATTCTTATGTTCTACGGAAGTTCAGGAAGCCCCGATTCGGACAAGGCCAAAGCTGTTTTGGCTTCCTTGCGCGCTAATCCGGCGGCGAGTAATTAGCCGGAAGCTGGAGTTTTATCCGGTGCAGGGTTTTCCCGGTTCAGCGGAAGTGTCACCGCAATGCGCGTCCCTTTACCAGGCTCCGATTGAATAGACAACTCGCCGCACAGCTCACGAACGCGCTCAGTGATGCCGAGCAAGCCAAGGCCATAGGCCACGCCGCGATGTTGATCGAACCCCACGCCGTCATCTTCCACCAGCACTGCCAGCTTGCCGCTGGAATCCTCCAACTTGACGTGAATGTTCTTGGCTTGAGCGTGGCGGGCGCAGTTGGTGAGACCTTCCTGCACGATCCGATAGAGGTACGTCCGGTGCGGATCTGGCACGTCCCTTAGGTCGCCGTCCACTTCTAAGCGAATGGGCGTGTTGTAACGCCGGGAATATTCCCGCGCCTGCCATTCCAGCGCGGGCCCCAGCCCGAGCACGTCCAACATGGCCGGCCGTAATCCCATGGCGATATCGCGAGTGGTTCGCAGCGTGCTTTCCGCCAGTTTCTTGGCTTGATCCAGGTGAGGATCGGTTTCCCCACCCGGCGTCGATCGAGAGCGCTCCAGATTCCCAAGCTCCATGCGGAGGGCAGTCAGCAATTGCCCGATTTCATCGTGCAATTCTCGCGACAGCGCCTTACGTTCCTGCTCCTGCGACGAGACCAACTGTTGCGACAGGTGCCGCAAACGTACCTCGGCCAGTTCACTGGTCTTTTGGTGCGCCGCGGATTCCCTCTCGAGCGTGGAGATGCGGAACACGCTAGCTCCAGCGATGATGGCCCCCAGCACCAGGGCGGTTAGCATGGTCTCCCAAATGTCGTTTTGCAGATGCACCACCGATTGGCTCAGCTCCAGGCGGCGCGATTCGAAATTCTCCTCGTTCAGCTTCCCCAGCTCTTCGGTGATCGCAAAAATCGGCATGGTCTCTGAACCGAAGCCATCATCCATGAACCGAGCCTTGGTTTGCGCCGGGGGCTGCTGGAACTCGGTGTCCACAGTCTTCAGATAGGCCCCCAGGGCGGTCTTCAGGCGCTCCACGGGCCTGCTGCTTTGCTGGGGCCGCAAAGAGCTGAGCTGCTCCAGGCTGAGTTCGGTTTTGGCACGCAAACCGGCCAATTCGACAGCGTAAGCGCTAGCCGACGCATCTCTTTCTAACAGACGGTCACGCCGCAGCACAGCCATACGCGACGTGTCTGAGCGGATGCCTTCAACAACATTCTCAATTTGACGGTAAGTGTCCTCTACCGCCAAGATCTGCTGGTGAATCCGGCGCGTTTCCTGGATGCTGGCCACGCCGGATAAGCCCATGATAATTAAGAGGAATCCGAGGCCGAATACCGACACCGGCCAGATGCTTTGCGGGACGGTCTTCATCTTTGTACGAGCCTCACTTCGATACCAGCCACACGACAGTACTCTTGCCGGGAACGGGTCATGGTCCCCCCCGTACTATCGACCGGATTGTCCCACTCCGTTAGGCAGGTGAAAATCAAGAGCACTTAGAAATGATTGCGGTAGCGAAACGATCCAAAAGGAGCACAAATGATCGATAATAAAGCACTGTTTTTTCTGGCGCGCGCCTGGCGCGATCGCCGGGGCCAGGATCTCATCGAATACGCCCTGATGGCCGGCTTCGTAGCAGTCGCCGCCGGCGCCATCATGCCTGGCGTTTCCAGCAGCATCAGCAGCATTTTTAGCCAGGTGGCGTCGGTGATGACGCTCGCGAGCTCCTAGAATAGTAGTCGTGCCCTCTGCGAGCGTCCGGATTGCCTTGGTGCTCGCAGTGGCATCGGTCACACGTGCGGCAGACCCACCGACATTCGCCCGCGACGTCGCCCCCATTATTTACGCGAAATGCGCGCCATGCCATCACCCCGGCGAGGCCGCGCCGTTTTCGTTACTGACCTATACAGACGTCAAGAAGCGAAGCGCCCAGATCGCAGCCGCGACGCGTAGCGGCTTCATGCCACCTTGGCTGCCCGAGGCCGGTTACGGCGAGTTTCTGGACGAGCGCCGGTTGACTGCCGCTGAACTCGCGACCATTGCGAATTGGGTAAGTGCAGGCGCTCCCGAAGGTCCAGCAGACGCGGTAACGCCCCCACCGGAGTTTCCCGGAGGATGGCAGCTGGGCACACCCGATCTGGTGTTGGAAGCGAAAAGCCCCATCGAGTTGCCTGCGTCTGGGCGCGACATCTATTGGAATGTCATCTTCACGCCCAACGTGGCCACGCGACATTGGGTGCGAGCCATCGAAATCAAACCTGGCCAACCGCGCGTGGTGCATCATGCCAATCTTTTGATCGATCGCGCGGGATCGGCCCAGCTGCATGAATCGGCGCCGGGGAAAGGGTTTCCAGGGATGGACCTTATCGTGGGCCGCAGCCCTTTTGATCCCGACGGCAATTTCCTGTTTTGGAAACCCGGCGGCACGCCCCACATCGAGCCCGACGGATTCGCATGGCGTCTCGACCCAGGCAACGAACTGGTGCTCAATATCCACTTGCAGCCGTCCGGCAAACGGGAAGAAGTGCGGCCTTCCATCGGCCTATATTTCACCGACAAACCCCAAACCAGATTCCCACTGCTGGTTCAACTCGAGAACGATCAGGCGCTGGATATCCCCGCCGGCACGCGCGATTTCGCCATCGCCGACGATTTCAAACTGCCGCTCGACGCGGACGTTCTGGCCGTCTATCCGCACGCGCACTACCTGGGCAAGCTGCTGGAGGCCTGGGCCACTCTTCCCAGTGATTCAAACCAACGGGACAGTTCCAAGAAGTGGCTGGTGCGCATTCCCTCATGGAATCCGAACTGGCAGGCTGTCTTCTATTATCGCGAGCCCGTGTTCCTGCCCAAAGATTCCGTGATCCACATGCGGTATCACTATGACAACTCGTCGGCTAATCCGCGCAATCCGAACCATCCACCGAAGCGTGTGCGTTCCGGGAATCAGGCCACCGACGAAATGGGCCATCTATGGCTGCAGATACTGCCTCGTGGCGCAGGCGACCATCGGCGCGAGTTGCAGGAAGCGGTGATGCACCATCGGTTGGAAAAGAATCCCAACGATTTTGTGGCGCACATGAATCTGGGCGCGATCATGCTAGCGAGGCTAGATCCGCAGGATGCCGTCACCGAATTGCGCGCTGCGGCGCTTCTGAACCCGAACCAGCCAGAAGTCCACAACATGCTGGGTCTCGGACTGGCTACGCTGAACCGGAACGCAGAGGCCATCCAGCAATATGAAATGGCGCTGCGAGACCGTCCGGACTACGCCAGCGCGCGCTTTAATCTGGCCACTGCGCTGGCAAAATCGGGAAGGATCGACGAAGCCATCGCTAACCTGCGCCAAGTGCTCGCCAAAAATCCCGACGACGCCTACGCGCAACGTCGCCTCAGCGAGCTAATCTCCAATTCCACCAAGCAGTTGCCGCCACCGAGCCACTAGGCCCTGGAACAAACCGGGCGATTCTGCCGTATACTCTGGTACAAGCGTATGAGTTTCCTTTCCAAGCAGTTCATCGATGTTATCCAATGGACCGAACCGGAAGACGGAATCCTGGCCTATCGCTACCCGATGGAGGACATGGAAATCCAGAACGGCGGCAAGCTCACCGTTCGCGATTCCCAATTGGCCGTCTTCGTCAACGAGGGCCGAGTCGCCGATGTCTTCGCCCCCGGTCTGTATACCCTGAACACGCAGACGCTGCCGATTCTGACGTACCTGATGAATTGGGACAAGGCGTTCAAGTCGCCGTTCAAATCGGACGTGTATTACTTCTCCACGCGCCTGCAGACCAATCAGCGCTGGGGCACAGCGACGCCGATCACCATCCGCGACAAGGAATTCGGCGCCATCCGCATGCGCGGCTACGGGATCTATGCCTACAAGGTTGCCGATCCCAAGCTGTTTTACCAAAAGGTGAGCGGCACGCGCGATCTATTCCAGGTGCCCGATATCGAAGGCCAGTTGCGGAACACGATCGTGGCGCGCATGACCGATAGCTTCGCGCAAAGCTCCGTTCCCTTCCTGGATATGGCGGCAAACCAAGCCGCGCTCGGGCAGAAGATCGTAGAAACGGTGAAGCCATCGTTCGCCGAACTCGGCCTGGCGCTCGAAAGTTTTGTGGTCGAAAACATTTCGCTGCCGGACGAGTTGCAGAAGATGCTGGATCAGCGAATCAGCATGAACATGCTGGGCGATATGAACAAGTACACGCAGTTCCAGGTAGCGCAGTCTCTGCCGATCGCAGCAGCCAATGAAGGCGGCGGAGGGATTGCTGGTGTCGGAGTTGGCTTGGGCGCCGGCCTTACCATGGCGCAAAGTGTGATGAATGCCATGAAGCCGGGACAGACGCCGCCTGAGCAGCCCCCGCCTGCGGCTGGAAGTCCAGCGCCGAGTGCGGGACCAGTGACGCCGGTTGCTCCTGCCACGCCAGCTAGCGAGACGAAATTCTGCACCAACTGTGGGAATAAGATGCCGCGCGCTTCAAAATTCTGTCCGGAGTGCGGTACCGCTCAGCAATAGACGGAAACGACAGAACATGTCCGGCCTGGAGTGGATTGTCGAGGCGCACGGCTGCGACGCCGCGGCGCTGATCAATCAAGATCGCTTGGAAGAGCTGTTTCAGCTCATCATCCGGGAGCTGGATCTGCATCCACTCGGCAAAACCACTTGGCACCAGTTTCCGGATACCTTCGGGATGACCGGGGTCAGCCTGCTGCGTGAATCCCACATTACTTGTCACACGTTCCCCGAGTACGAATCGCTCTGCCTGAACGTCTTTTGCTGCCGCCCGCGCAGGACTGCCGATTTTGAGGCGCTCTTGAAAATCGGCTTCGATCCGACGCGGGTGGCCGTTCGTCAAGTGGAGCGCCCCTATCAGGTATGAGCGCACCGGCTGCGAACTGCCCCAACTGCGGTGCGCCAGTGAAGTTTCTATGGTCCAGCGCCGTCCAGACGACGTGTGAATTTTGTCATTCGATCCTGGTGCGCACCGACGTGGATCTGAAAAAAGTGGGCGAAGTGGCGGACCTGCCGCCGGATGCATCGCCGCTGCAAATCGGATCGGAAGGCGCTTATCAGAACAAGAGCTTCGTGGTGGTGGGCCGCATCATCTACGAATACGAACAAGGCGGCTGGAACGAATGGCACATCGTTTATAACGATGGAACCAGCGGCTGGCTGGCTGATGCGCAATTGGAATACGACCTTTCCTGGGCGATCACGCCTCCGGCTCCCTTGCCCGGTCCCGACCAGATCAGCCAAGGACAGGATTTTCAGTGGAACGGCAAGGCGTTTCAAGTAACCTCACGCACTCACGCGCACTATAGGGGTGTGCAAGGCGAGCTGCCTTTCGAGTATTGGGACAAATCGGATCTGATGTTCGCCGATCTGAGGAGCGCCAGCGGCGACTTCGCAACGATTGACTACAGCGAGAATCCTCCGCTGCTGTTTCTCGGACGGACGGTGGAGTTCGACGAGCTGCATCTGAAAAACCTCCGCGAGTTTGAGGGCTGGACCTGATGGCGGCGGTGCAAGCCAAGTCTATCGCGTGCCCCAACTGCGGCGGTCCAGTAGCGCTGCGCGGCTTTGCCCATACGCTNNGTCGTTTGCCCGCAATGCATGACGGTTCTCGACGCGTCGACGCCCGAGGTGCAGATCCTTCAGAAGTTCGAGGCAAAGACGCGGACGCAGCCAACGATACCGCTTGGCACGCGCGGCAAAATCGGCGACACGCAATACGAAGTGATCGGCTTTCAAGTGCGCCAAGTATCCGACGGAGATGAGACGTATTCCTGGGACGAATACCTGCTCTTTAATCCCTACAAGGGTTACCGCTACTTCACCGAGTATAACGGCCACTGGAACTTCGTCCACGTGGAAAGCGCGCTTCCCGAGCCTAGCCGGTCGGCGGGCAAGCTCGCGATGCGGTTCGGGGGCCAGACTTATCTGAGCTTCGACTCCATGACGGCGAACACCGTTTATGTTCTGGGAGAATTCCCCTGGCGAATCCACGTGGGCGAATCGGCGGCGTGCCAGGATTTCGTAGCGCCGCCTGCCATGCTGTCTTCCGAATCCACGGACGGAGAAATCACCTGGTCGCGCGCCGAGTACATGACGGGAGCGCAGGTCTGGCAGGCATTCAAGCTTCCCGGATCTCCGCCACCCGCGTACGGCATCTTTGCGAATCAGCCCTCGCCTTACGGAGGAAGCGTCGGCGCATCGTGGCGCACGTGGCTATGGTTAAACGTAGCGCTGGCGGCACTGTTTTTTCTGATCCTGATGATTTCTCCGGGACACGTCGCCTTCAGCGATCATTACGCTTACTCGCAAGGTGTGAAAAGCGACAGCGCCTTCGTTACTCCTCCTTTTCAGCTGGATGGACGAAATTCGAATGTCGAGCTTTCCATCCACACCGATCTCGACAATAACTGGGCCTATTTCAACTTTGCTTTGATCAACGATCAAACCGGGCAAACCTTCGACTTCGCCCGCGAAGTGAGTTACTATCGTGACTCCGATGGCAGCGAAGGGAGCCGCAACAACAGCGTGATTGTTCCGTCCGTGCCGCCGGGCCAATATTATCTGCGCGTGGAGCCGGAGATGGCGGCGGGGTCGCCCTATGTGCGCTACGAAATCGAGCTGCGGCGCAACGTGCCCAACTACGGCTTCTTCGGATTGGCGGCGCTGCTGCTGTTGATTCCACCGGTTTGGACCACGTTTCGAAGAGGCAGTTTTGAAGCGGCCAGGTGGCGTGAGAGCGACTACGCGCCCTCCGCTTCCAGTTCCAGTTCCGGAGGTGACGATTGAATACACCCTTATTCGTGATTTACGGCGCGCTGCTGCTCGGTCTGACCGGCGTCGCCGAGTACCAGGGCTGGAGTTGGTCGCGCGTCAATCAGCAGAGGGTGCTGCCTAAGTCGATCCGCGATAACCCGGGCGCTTATCGGTCGTCCTACGGCGGTTATTCCCGATACATCGGAGGTAAGTGAAATGGACACTCATGCGCTCGCGAACGCGGTGGTTTACTCGATCCTTGGCATTCTGATCTTTGCTATTGCGTTCGTAATGATCGACAAGCTGACTCCGTATCATCTCTGGAAAGAGATCGTCGAAGACAAGAATCTAGCGCTGGCGGTGCTGATTGGCGCGCTGTCTATCGGCATGTGTATTATCATCGCCGCCGCGGTGCACTAGCGGTACCTGTAACAAACCACAAGTGTCTATTGCACTCTTCCTCTCCGTTTTTCTGATTGCGGCTTGCGGTCTCATCTATGAGCTGATCGCCGGCACGCTTGCCAGTTATTTACTGGGCGATACCGTTTTTCAATTCTCCACCATCATTGGCTGCTACCTGTTTGCGATGGGCATCGGCAGTTACCTGTCGCGATTCTTGCACCGCGGCTTGGTTGCGCGGTTTGTGTCCATCGAATTGATGGTCGGGGTGGTCGGCGGATTTTCTTCCTCGATTCTGTTCCTGGCCTTCGCTTACACCGAAGCTTTTCGATTCATCCTGTACGCGGTCGTAATTCTAGTCGGCACCTTGGTGGGCCTGGAAATCCCGCTGCTGATGCGCATCTTGAAGGAACGCTTTCAGTTTCGCGAGCTGGTTTCGCATGTCTTGACGTTCGACTACCTGGGTGCACTGGGCGCATCGCTGCTCTTCCCAATTTTGCTGGTTCCGAAACTCGGCTTGGTTCGATCAGCATTGGTTTTTGGGATATTCAACGTTCTGGTGGCGCTGTGGTCTACCTATTTGTTTCGAGAGCAGATCGGCCGCAGCCAAGTTCTGCGCGCGGGAGCCATCGTAGTCTTGGCGCTCCTTGGAACCGGCATGGTCTTTGCCAACCGGATCTCTTCGGCGGCCGACAACAGCCTGTATGCCGATGAGGTGATCTTCAGCCGCAATACGCCGTATCAGCGCATCGTCCTCACGAAGTGGAAGGACGATTTACGCCTGTTCCTGAATTCGCATTTGCAGTTCAGCTCGCGTGATGAATACCGCTATCACGAAGCTCTTGTGCATCCAGGGCTCGCGGCACTCCCTGGCGCGCATCGCGTGTTGGTATTAGGCGGCGGGGATGGACTGGCCGTGCGCGAAATCTTGAAGTATCCATCCGTGCAAAGCGTAACGCTGGTGGATTTGGATCCGGAGATGACGCATCTTTTCTCCACACACCCCGTGATGTCGGCCCTCAATCTGCATTCGCTTACCAACCCGCGCGTGCATGTGATCAATGCGGATGCGCTCCGCTGGCTGGACGCCAATACGGAGCAATACGATTTCATCGTCGCCGATTTTCCGGACCCCACCAGCTATGCGCTCGGAAAGCTATTCACGACGACGTTTTATCGATTGGCGGCGAAACATCTCGCGAGCGGCGGACTAATCGTGGTGCAAAGTACATCGCCGTTGTTCGCGCGGCAATCGTATTGGTGCATTGTCGAATCGGTGAAGCAGGCTGGTCTCCGCGTCTACCCGTACCACGTGTATGTGCCATCCTTCGGCGAGTGGGGATACGTGATCGGCAGCTTCGCGCCTTATGAACCGCCCAAGGAATTGCCCGCCGGGCTGCGCTTCCTTTCCACTACGAATGTCGCCGAGCTTTTCATTTTCCCAGTGGACATGCAGCCTGTACCGGCTGAACCGAACCGGCTGAACGATCAAGTGCTGGTTCGTTATTACGAGCAGGAATGGAAGGACGTCGCCCATTAGTGCTCTCACGACGCGAGTTTTTCGGCGCGCCTGCGTTAATCGGCTTGTGGCGCAAGACGGATCGCAAGATTAGCGGCGGATTTGTCAACGATTCGTTTCCACTAGGGCACCGGCTGCGCGATCGAGCACCGTTTGGTGCGCCAGCACAGCAACTGCGGGTTCCTGTCGTAATCGTCGGCGGAGGCATGGCCGGGCTGAATGCCGCCTGGCATTTGGACAAGCGCGGCTTTCGCGATTTCGTGATTTTGGAAATGGAACAGCAGGCTGGCGGCAACTCGCGCTGGGGTGAAAACGAAATTTCGAAATTTCCGTGGGCGGCGCACTATGTGCCCGTCCCCGCTAAAGGTGAGTCGCTCGCGCGCGAACTGTTCGAGGAACTCGGTCTGTTCCGCGACGGTAAATGGGATGAACGCATGTTGTGCTTCGATCCGCAGGAGCGGCTGTTCATCAATGGCCATTGGCAGGAAGGCATCGAACCGGAAGATGGCGCGACACAACGGGATCGCGCGCAGTATCGCCGCTTTATGGAGAAGATCAGCGAGTTTCGCGCCACGGGCCAATTCACTGTTCCGATGGAAGGTGGCGCGAAGCCATCGCCGCTGGACCGGATGTCCATGGCCGATTGGCTGGCGCAGCAGGGTTTCGATTCTGTGCCTCTCCGCTGGTACATCAACTACGCCTGCCGCGACGATTATGGCGCGATTTCGAAAGACACTTCAGCATGGGCCGGCGTCCAATATTTTGCGTCGCGCGAATCGGAAGAAAAGGGTCCGCTGACTTGGCCGGAAGGAAACGGCTGGATCGCGACGCGCCTCATCGAAAAGCTAAAGCGATATTTGCGAACCGGCGACGCGGTGTATCGCGTTGCGCGCAGTGGCAACACCATTCGCGTCCTCACCGAGAAGACCGAGTACATCGCGGATGCCGTTATCTGGGCGGCTCCGACGTTCCTCGCCTCGTACATCATCGAAGGTGCGCCGCGAGCCGTGGGATTTCAATATTCGCCCTGGCTTACCGCCAACTTGACGCTGGATCGCATCCCCGGCCAGAAGAATGACGAACCCGCGTGGGATAACGTGATTTACGATTCGCCCACGCTTGGATATGTCAACGCGACGCACATGAATCTGGCGACGCACATCGATCGGACGGTGTGGACTTTCTATTGGTCGCTGGCCGAACATACGCCCAACGACGCGCGGCGCTTGCTGCTCGCGCAAGATTGGAACTATTGGAAAGAGGCCATCTTGAACGATCTGGCCCGCGCACATCCCGATATCCGGCAATGCGTGGCGCACATGGACATCATGCGCATTGGGCACGCCATGGCACGGCCTGCGCCGGGGTTCATTTTCTCCGAAGAGCGAACGCGATGGTTGAAACCTCTCGGCAACATTTTCTTCGCCAACTCAGACCTCAGCGGTTTTTCGATTTTTGAAGAAGCCCAATACCGCGGCGTGGAAGCAGCCAAACGAGCGCTGCACGCTGTGAGCCGGGGTTGAATCGGACTCAGCGGCGCGGCATTTCATCGCCGGGCCGGGGCGGCTTTCCACCGCGGCGCTTCATGATTCGGTCGAACGTTTTGAAGTCGGCCCGAGCCTTGCGGTCTTGGAAAAAGTGCGCGGTTTCGAGCGCCGAGACTTTCTCCGCAACGGCAGTGGCGACGAATTGATTGATGCTGGTTCCCTCTTCTTTGCTGATCCGCTCGACAGCGTCCTTCAGCGAGCGCGGCAATCGCAATGGGTAAGTCTTGGTTTCACTCATTGTCTCATCCTCATGATCACGTCGCGCGGCAATAGCAACTCGAGGCCGAAATGACCGGGCACGTCTCCAAAATCCTTGGCATTGAACGTCACAAGGGCATCGACCTCTCCGTTAATGGCCGCCTCTAGGACCATCTCGTCACAGGGATCACGCAACTGCGGCCGCCACAGAAAATGCATCGTGACCGGTTCGGCTAAACCAATGATCGTATCGACGAACACGTTCACCTCTTTTTCGCTCAGTTCGGCGGCGACCTGATGCTCGATCCGTTTACAAACCGCCTCGTATTCCAGAGCCAAGGCCACGCTGACCATAAGCGTAACGCGACCCCGTCGGGCGAGTCGAATGATCGCGGCGGACGCGCCCGAGGGGCTTCGCATCGCCGCCACGACCACATCCGTGTCAAGTATTAGCTTCACATCACTGGTAATATCATATCACGCGCGATGTCGGATCAGCTCGCAATAGGTGGCCGGCGCTTGTGCCAATCGGTACGATCCTGAAATGTCTTTCCGATCGCGAGCAACATGTTTTCAGAGAACGGCGAACCTACCAGTTGCAGGCCCATTGGCATGCCATTGGCAAAACCACACGGCAGAGATAGCGCCGGAAGGCCGGCCAGATTGCCCGCCGGGATTAGCGCGCCGAACGCTGGCGTAGGACGGTCGTTCGCACGTCGATCCAGCGGTTGAGTGATCTTCGGCGCGGGATCGAATCGCGTGGGGGCGATGAGTACATCCGTAGTCGAGAGCAGATCGCGGAAGGCTTCTTGCAGTAGCGAACGGATGCGCATCGCTTTCAAATAGTCTTTCGCTGGAATTTCCAGGCCGGCTTTCAGTCCAGCGATCTGATGTTGATCGACGAGCTGATCCACGTTGCCGCTCTTGATCAGCGTTTCGAATATCGCAGAGCCTTCGGCGGAGATGATGGTGGTAATCAGAGGACCATAAGGAAAGTCGGGCAGCTTGGCTTCGGTGACTTGCACGCCCATGGAGCGGATGATTTCGAGTGCTTTCGCATAGTCGGCGCGGGCGGCGGGGTCCACGCCTTCGGTGAAATCTGCGGGCGCCCAACCGACGCGAACGTCTTTGAGATCGCGGGCGAACTGCGGCGTGTAGTAGAAGCTTTTGCGCGCGGATGCGGGATCGTCGTAGTCGGCGCCCGCAATGGCCTCAAGCACCAGTCCGCAATCCTCCGCCGAACGGCAGATCGGTCCGATCTTGTCGAGCGTCCAGGACAGCGCCATCGCTCCATGCCGCGAGACCAAGCCGTAGGTAGGGCGCAATCCGGTGACGCCGCAGAACGCGCTCGGTGTGACAATAGAGCCGGATGTTTCAGACCCGAGCGCATATGTGACCAGCCCGGAAGCAACCGCGATGGCCGGGCCGCTCGACGACCCTCCCGACCAGCGCGTGTTGTCCCAAGGATTTAAGCCCGGGCCCGTTAGCGATGCGCTGGCATATCGATAGCTAGGGCCGCCGGCCAGTTCCACCATCGCAAGCTTGCCCGTAAGCAAACCGCCGTGCTTCTGAATACGCGCGAGCACATTTGCGGTGTGATCGAAAACCTGATCGGCGTACGGCTTCGCGCCCCACGTGGTGGGATGTTTCGCGTAAGCCAGCAGATCCTTGGCGCCAAATGGAATGCCTTGCAAGGGGCCGCGAAGCCGGTCGCGCTTCAGATCGCCATCCACTTCCTTGGCGTCACGCAGCACGTCCTTGCGCAGCGAAAGCGCGAGCGCGTTGTAGCGCGGGCCGATGCTTTCCAGCCGATCGCAGAAAGCAGTAGCCAGTTCGTGCGCCGAGAATTCCTTCTTGATGAGCTTACGGTTGATTTCGGCGATGCCCGCAAAAAAGATGTCGTCCGAAATGCTCATGGCGTCGTTAGGGTTTGAACGTCGTAGCAGGCTCGGCGGCCATAGGCAGCGGAAATTTGTCGAGCTGATCCGCGTTGTCGCGCAGCTGAGCTCGCGAGGCTTTCAGTTCTTCGTCGGGATTCGCGGGCAGCGCTTGCGGAAGAGTTGGCGCTTGAGGGCGAGCCAGCAAGACCGCGGAAGTGGAAAGCGCGGCGGCGAGTTCACGGCGCGTGAACTTACTCATAGACTCTAGTGTAGTGCAGTCGCGCGCTTAGCTGACTAACAGGCGGGCGCGAGCGCTTCGATGGCAGCCTTTTCCATAACCGATCGCGGCGCGGATCCGCCGGTCCAGATTTCGAACTGGCGGCTGGCCTGTTCCAGAAACATCTGCAATCCGGAAATGACGGCTGAACCCTGCGACGCGGCGTGTCGCAGGAGCGTTGTTTCTAGCGGGTTATATACCATGTCGAAGACCAGCTCGGCTGGGATTGCATCGGGGAAGAAACAGGCTTCCGGATGAGGCAGCATTCCGAGCGGCGTGGCGTGGACTAAGGCGTCGAACCTGCGGCCGTTCAGCTGTTCCCGCAACAGAGATTCAGCACCACAGGCGCGGGCCAGCGATCGCACGCGATCGGGATTGCGGCCGACGATGGAAACCTTAGCGCCGCTGCCGACCAGCGCATACGCAGCACTCCGGGCGGCTCCCCCATTGCCAACCACCAGCACCGACGATTTCGAAAGGCGCAGCTTCCGGGACAAAGGGATGGTGACGGCGTCGGCATCGGTATTTCCGCCGCGCCACTTGCCCGCTTTTTTCCAAACCGTATTTACGGCGCCAATGCGGCGCGCCAGAGGATCAATCACATCGAGATACCGGATGATTTTCTGCTTGTGTGGAATGGTGACGCTGAAGCCGGCTATCGGCAGCGATTCGGCCAGGATAAAGAAATCTTTCAACTGCGCGGGTTGGACCAGGAATGGAAGATACACCGCGTCGATGCGGTGCGCCTGAAAGGCTCGATTGTGTACCGCCGGAGATATGGAATGGCGCACCGGATCGGCGATGACGCCATAGATCTTGGCCGCGCGCGAGAATTTCTCAACCCGATAAAGATTGCGCAGCACGCGAGCGCTTACCTGGCCGGAAGCCGTGCCTTCGGAAGCATTCGGCGCGGCGTAGGTAAACATGCCGCCCCACGCGGTGGCCAGGACGCGCGTGGGAAATCCGGTTTCGCCCATCGCCAGCACGATCAGCGGCGTACGGGGATGGGACTTTGTAAGCGCAAGAATGCGGGAATTGTCGGAAGGCTTGCGGGCCGTGGTGACGATCTTGTAGCCGTCGGCGGGAATTCGCAGCATGCGGCGCAACACAACTTCGGGTGAGGGCGTGCCGTCATAGTTGTGGTACGACAGCATCAGTTTACCTTTTCCGCGTAGCGCCTCCAAGCGCGGGCCCGCGTTCTCGGCGCTTTCGATCTCTATATCCACGGCGCGCGCGCCCGCGTCCAACGCGGCATTCAGAATGCGAATCTGATCTTCGACACTACCGTTGAACTTTCCGTGATTCTGATGGCGGCGGCAGGTGGCCAGGATGCAGCAATCCGGATGCGCGGCGAGAAACTTGCGGATAACGGCGATGCCCTGTTCGGGTGCGGTCAGGTAGTCCAGACGAAATTCGAAAAAGGATTCTCCGGCGTTAATTTCGCGGCGCGTATGTTCCAACAGCTTTTGCGCGTCGGGAAAACCCATGGCAATGCAGATCCGAGGTAGCGAAGATGGATGCGACATGAGCGCGGGAGGAAACAGCATAACACAGGGGGGAGGGGCTGGTGATCGGTGGCTAGCGAGCGAACGTGTAGGATAGGCTGGGCTTTTATCTTCGCCCCAACCAACGCATTCTGAATTCTGGCTTCTGANNCCTGAATCGTTCCTGCCGAGTTTCATCAGACACATCGCTTTTTGGAAACGTGAGTCCGCGGTTTTGGGGTTCTCGGGAAATTTCTCGAGCACGGTGTCGAACGCCATGAGGGCGTTGTTGTAGTCGGCTTTCCGGTAGTAGATATTGGCGACGTAGAACTGGGCGTTGGGTGCGAGATCGGTATTCCCGAAATACCTCAGATAATCGCTAAACTCCTGCATGGCGATATCGTACTTGCCCGCCATGTAATCGCCATACGCATTGGTGTAAAGTGAGCCCGCCTGCATGCCTTGCGGCGGTGCGCCTGCAGCGGCGCCATTGGACCCGAAGCCGGGCGACAGACCCGCGTTGGCATCGTTGGACGGCACGGTTCCAGTAGCGGGCGGCCCATTGCCGGGCGGAGGAGCGGCCGGCGCACGCACCGTATTGATCAGGCTTTCCAGGTCGGCAATCTTTGCGTCCAGCTTGCCCATGCGCGTGTTCATGTCGAGCACAGATTCACGCACTGCGCGGAAATCCTCCGACATCTGATCCAGTTTTTGACCGACGTTGGCGACGGGCGCGGTGAGGCTCAGCTGCTGCTGCTTCATGGTGTCGTTGAAGCCGTTTTGCATGATAGCCACGGCAGTGTTGGTGCGGTTCACACTATCCAACGTCTGCTGCGTAAGCGCCTGGATGGCGGCCACCTTCTGATCCAGGGTACTTTGCAGATTACGCACCTGGTCCTGCAGCAGCGCGACGTCCCGCTGCAGTTCCATAATCTCTTTGCTCGCGCCGAAAGCGAACGGGGACAGCGCGAAAAATACGATAGCGACACGAGACGAACTCATAGCAGCTCCTGTGTGCCGCGGGACGGATTCAGGCCGCCCCGCGGATTCTGAATCAGCTTACTGGCCGGGCGACAAATGCGCGCGGCGATTCTTTTGCCAGCAATCTTCGGACGCTTCGGTGCATTGCGGCCGTTCCTTGCCATAGCTAATGGTTTTCAAGCGATCCGCCGGGACTCCCAACTGCACTAGGAAATCCTTAGCGGCGGTGGCGCGGCGATCGCCCAGCGCAAGATTGTATTCGGCCGATCCGCGCTCGTCGCAATGGCCCTCTACGACCACAGAGAAATTGGCGTCCTGCTGGAAGATCTGCTTCAGCAGCGCGGCGTCATGCGTCAGCGCGTCGCGTCCGTCGGTGCGGATTTCGCTCATATCCAAATCGTAGAACGCATCCTGAGCCTGTTGCTGCAGCAAGTCGGCGCTCGAAAGGCGTGGCGTGTTGGTGGGCGGCGGTGGTGGCGGCGGAGCGCTGCCCACTTCCACGTTCACCGATTTCGAATCCATTCCACCCGGCCCGCGCGCTGTCAGCGTGTAGCTGGTGCTGGTCCTGGGGAAAACCTGCCGCTGTCCTGAGCTTTGCACCGCGCCGACACCATGATCTATGGACATGTCGGTAGCGCCGCTGATGGCCCAACGCAACGTAGAAGATTGCCCGGCCTCGATTGTGGTGGGCTCGGCGGTGAAGCTGCTGATTACAGGCGTCACCTGGGTTGGGGGAGCAATCGCCGTGGGTGTAGGAGGTGGCGGGGGTGGAGGCGGCGGAACTTTCTTGGCGCAACCCACCGCGAACAACACCAGCACCGACAGCAACATCAGCATGCCGGTTTTGGACGCGTGCAATCTCGAACTATCGCTCATCCTGAAATCTCCTCTTCTGGTCTCTTGGTCCGTCATTGTTTTTATTGTGTTGCTTTACTCCAAACAGGTTTTTCGTTGTTTCCTTGCGTGGTGAGCGGCTGCACTCCACTGCCGTCGGCCAGCATGGTGTAAATCTGCGTTCTTCCTCCACGCGTGGATGAGAAGACCAGATGAACGCCATCGGGCGCCCAACTTGGATTCTCGTTGCGTCCGGCGCCATGGGTGAGCTGCACAACGTTGCGGCTGGCAACATCCATGACGAAAATATTGAAATTTCCCGGTTCGAATCCACGAGTCCATGCAAATGCGATGTGCTGGCCGTCAGGGTTCCACGCGGGATTCACTGCGTCGCCCTCGCCCGTCGTTAAGCGGCTCACATCTGTTCCGTCAATATTCATTCTATATATTTGCGGAGTGCCGCCGCGCCCCGAAACAAACACTACATCCATTCCGGTGCGGGGATTTGCCTTAGGCTCCACTTCCAAAGAACCTGACTGAGTGACTCGTTTCAGCTCACCGCCGTCCAGATCGGTCTCGTAAATCTGCGAGAATCCGCCGTTCGCCGTGGAGTAAATGAGTAAGTGGCGGCTATCCGGCAGAAAATCGGAGGCGGCGTTCATGGAAGCCTGCTGATTGTAATAGACGAGCTTGCGCCCGGTCTCCACCGAATGGATGTATATCTGAGGTTGCCCTAAATTCTGCGTCTGCTTACCGAATTGCGACGCATTCGCGTTGCGGGAGGAAGCGGCGATGGGGTAAGTGGTGAACGCAATCTTAGTTCCGTCGGTGGAAATGGCGGGGAAGGTCGTAATGGAGCGGTAGTTAGTGAACTGCTTTTGCTCGGAGCCGTCATAATTCATGGACCAGATCTCTTTGTGGCCGCTGCGATCGGAGACGAAATAGATTTTGGTTCCGATAAGGCTGGTTGCGCCGAACTGTTTCAGGATGTCGGCGGCGAATTCCTGAGCCACCTTGCGCGCGCCCGCTTCGTCGAGCGAGCCGAGATAGACTTTGGCTATCAATTGCGCGGAACTGGGGTTGGCTTGGCGCACATCAAAGAGAAATCCATAGAGCACGATTTGGTTGTTCTGCGTTGCGGTATAGCCGAAGGCGAGGTAATTGGCGTTTGGAGGAGGGCCCGACCAATCGGCGAAAGAAGGGCCGCCCTGACGGAAATCGCCCGGCTGTTGCGGCACCTGAACTGGATAAAGCGTTTTGGCGATCATCTTCAACTGGCCGGAGCCTGACAGATCATTGAAGAGGGTGCTGTTGAAGACGCCCATGAACTTTTCGGCGTCGCCGGAGCCGCGGAAATCGGGGACGGCGATGGTGGGCTTTTCGCCGTGACCGACAATCGGAGCGCTGATCTGCTGCGCGCCAGCGACGGCGGCGACGCCGAGTACGATTGAGGCAAGAACAATATTTCGTTTCATTGCTGTAGTTGAAATCGGAGTTCCACATCGGTTTGACTTCCGCTATAGTTCGACGGAAGCGGAGGAAAAGGCCCTGCATCCATGACGGCGCGAAGGGCCGAATAGTCTAATGTGCTATTGCCGCTGCGTTGCGAAATCTGTGCGTTTTTCACGGAGCCGTCGCGCAGGATTTGGAAAGTGACAACCGCCATCGGAAGCTGCAGGCCAGCCAGTCCGTTGGTCTGCCACTTTTGGGTGACGCGCTGCACTACCAAGTCGGCATAAGCGCCGAACTGATTTCCAAAAGCGCTATTCGGACCCACTCCGACGCCGCCCGATCCCGGCTTTTGGAACATCGGCGAAACCGCGGCTGGAGCGGTCCTGCTGAACACTTGATTTTCCGAGGGAGGCTCGGGGCGATAACGCTGCAGCGACTCCGGCCGCGGCTGCTTCTTGGCCAGCGGGCTCTTCAGCGGGATGGCATCTTCATCAGGAACCTTGATCTGCTTCTTCTGTTCAGGCTTGGGCGCCTGCGGAACCTGCGACTCGGTATCGTTCGCCACCGGATTTATCTTGCCCGCGCGCGAAGGAAGCGGAATGGTTTTCACAGAATTGATGGCGACTGCGGTACCGGCTGCCGTGTTCGCCGATCCCCACACCTGCCGGGAATGCTGAAAGCTGATGGTCGAAATAATGAGCGCGCCAGCGATGGCGGCGTGCAGCAACACCGATTGAACGAAGGGGCCGCCCAGCGATTCCTGCTGATCGAGAATGTCGACGTGCTGGTGCATGGCTCGCTTATCGGCGCTTATCAGCCCGGTCTAAGGGTTCCGTGACGGCGTTGACCGTCAACTTGGCGTCGCCGAGCGTGGCGATCACCTGCGCGATGGGATCCCAGGGCGTACGGCGATCCGCTCGCAAATAGACAGAGGAAGGATTATGAAAACGTTTATGGATTTCTTGCGCCAGCAGATTGATGTTCACCGGCTTGCCATTTAAGTAAGAGGTTCCTTCTTTCGTGATTTCAATGACCGGCAGATCCTGGACGTTCTCCTTGGCCGGCTTTACCTTGGGAACCTCCACTTGCAGGCCGAACTCCATCACGTGGGCGGTAATCATGAAGATAATCAGCAGCACCAGTACAACGTCCACCAACGGGACGATGTTGATCTCGGCCATGGCAGGCGTGCCGCGGAAGCGCCCGCGTCCAAGTCCACCGGAACTGTTCAAAGAGAATGCCATGTTAATCGATCGGTGTCATCGCTCTAAACTACGCTCGGTCAGGTTGAGAAATTCCAACTGAAAGTCCTCCATGCGAGCCGCGAATTCCTTAATGGCGCTGCCAAAGAGGTTGTAGAAAATATACGCGGGGATGGCGGCGAACAGACCAATCGCCGTAGTAATGAGCGCTTCAGAGATGCCTGGAGCGACGGCCCGCAGACTCGCCGCGCCAGCGGTGCTCAACTGCTGGAACGCATCGATGATGCCCCAAACTGTTCCGAACAAACCAATGAACGGCGAAACGCCGGCAGTGGTGGCAAGAATACTCATGTTGCGTTCCAAGCGCGTCAGTTCTTCGCTCATGCCGAGTTGCAAAGTACGCTCCAACGCCAGCGGATTAGTAACGCTGCCGCGCGACTTCATCTGGCGCGCCACCTCGCTATATCCAAAATCGAAAACCGCCACCAAGGGGGAACGGTTGAATTGCTCGCTAGCGGCGGCGATGGAATCGAGCGCCGGGGCTTTGCGGAAGGCGCGCAGAAATCGGCGGTTGGAAGATCGCGCGCGCCGGAACGAGGCCCACTTGGAAAGAATCACGGCCCAGGAGGTGAGCGAAAAGCACAGCAAGATCACCATCACCGCCTTTGGCAACGGACCGGAGGCTTGTACCAGGTCCCAAACTTCCAACTGCAGGAACAGGCCGCCCACGCACGAAAGTATCAACCAAGCTCCTTCCGGCTCAATGCGATCACCCTGTAACCATGATATCGCGCCGCCGCTCTTTCTCGATCTCGTAAAAAACAGAACTACATCGTTCTGTTTTAATAGTATGACGCAAACCGCCGTTGATAGACAGTCCTACCCACTGTTAGACGAACGAAAACCTCGTATAATTTCATCGAGTGTTGCTGGAAATCGTTGTAGAGAATTACGCCGTCGTGGAGCGCGTCCGGGTGAGGTTTCACGCCGGATTGAACCTGCTGACGGGAGAGACCGGCAGCGGCAAATCTATTGTGGTGGATGCACTTGGGCTGGTTTTGGGGGGCCGGGCGTCGGCCGACATGGTGCGCTCGGATACGGAACGGGCGCGGGTGGCGGCCATTTTTGAAGTTCCCAAGGATGCGGGCTTGCTGGGGCTATTGGATCAGGCAGGCGCTCCGGTGGAGGAAGGTGAGTTACTCATCGAGCGCGAAGTCCTGGCCGGGGGTAAGTCGCGGGCATTCCTGGGGAACCGGCCTGTAACAATGGCGCTGTTACGCGAGATCGCACCCTTTTTGGCCGATATCCATGGCCAGCATGAACAGCAACAGCTATTTTCGAGTGCGGCGCAGTTACAATCTCTGGACGACTTTGCGGGATTGGAGGGCCGGCGTGAGGAAGTGGCTGGCTTGTTCCGAAGCTGGAAAGGCATTGAGAGCCAGCTTGAGGAACTGAATCGCTCGGAGCAGGAAAAGCTTCGGATGGCCGATTTGTGGAGTTTCCAGCGCAAGGAGATCGACACAGCCGCGCTGCATCCGGGCGAAGACGCGCAACTGGAACAAGAGCGGCTGGTGCAGCGCAACATGGCGAAGCTGCAGGACAATGCGAATGCGGCCTATGCGGCGCTGTATGAAGAACAATCCAGCGTTTCGGCGCAGCTCCACACGGCGCTGAAGAAGGTGGAAGAACTCGCCAGGATCGATACCAGCCTGCAGCGGGTGGCGGAAACACTTCAAAGCGCTGCCATCGGCGTGGATGACGCATCCGACTCTATCCGCGACTATATGGACAAGCTGGAGGCCGATCCCAAGCGGCTGGATGAAATCGAGTCCCGGTTGGCGTTGATCGAGCGTCTAAAACGCAAGTACGGTTCCAGCCTGAATGATGTGCTGGCGTTCCTGGAAGACGTTCGAGCCAAGATGGAAGCCATCGAAACGGCGGGAGATCGCAGGACCAAGCTGGAGCAGGATCTCGCGCGGGCGAGCGTGGCCTATCAAGAGCGTGCCGCGGCCCTGACGAGTGCGCGGAAGGCCGCGGCGGACAAGCTCGCGAAGCAGGTGGAAGCGGAGCTGGATTCCCTGGCGCTGGAAAGTGCGGTATTCCGTATCCAGGTGCTGGAAGCAAACTGGTCGGAAAATGGCGCGGATCGCGTGGAGTTTCTGATTTCCGCGAATGCCGGCGAAGAGCCGAGAGCGTTGGAGAAAGTGGCCTCGGGCGGCGAGCTCTCGCGCATCGCTCTGGCGCTGAAGACTTCGCTTGGGAATCGGGAGAGCGCGAGCGGTGTGCGGCGGACGCTGGTGTTTGACGAGATCGATACGGGCATCGGTGGCGGCGTTGCGGAAGCCGTGGGGCGGAAGCTGAAAAAGCTCTCGAGTGCGAATCAGGTGCTGTGCGTGACGCATTTGGCGCAAGTAGCGGGATTCGCCGATCATCATTACTCGGTGGAAAAGCGCGAGGTGAAAGGCCGCACCGTGGCCGAGATCGAAGAGCTGACCGGTGACGAGCGTACGCGCGAAATTGGACGGATGCTATCGGGCCAGAAAGTGACACCCGAGGCCCTCAAGCACGCCGAGCAGTTGATTCGTCTGGGCGCGGCGCGGCAGTGAATTTGAGGCTGCGGTCGCCGGAATGGCTGCTAATAATCTACTTTGGTTATGTCGCCGCCATCGCACCGCGTTTTCCGCTAGAGCAATCTATCGTCTGGCGGCCGTTGCTTGTGGAAGCGCTGGTGTGCGCGCTGTTCCTGGCGCTGGCATACGGCGAATCGCACGAACACGCTGAGCTTTTCAGCATAATGCGGGATTGGGCTCCCGTTGCGCTTCTATTACTGGCGTATCGCGAGATGGATTGGTTCTCATCGATGCCGCGCAACTTCGATTTGGAGCTGCGCTGGGTGCAGTGGGACCGGAGCCTGTTATATCCATGGGGACTGCAACGCGCCGTAGAGTCTTTGGGTGCGCTCTGGCCGCTCTATCTGGAGCTTTGCTACGTGCTGGTTTATGCGGTGGCCCCGGTGGTAGTGGCCATTCTGTATTTTCAGTACCGGCGGGAACGCGTAAACGGCGCGCTGTTTCTATATTTGTTGGGGACTTTGCTGTCCTATGGGCTGTTTCCCCACTTTCCATCCGATCCGCCCCGCATCGCGTTTGCTGGGAGCGACGTGCCCCACATCATCACGCCGGTGCGCGAACTGAATCTCTGGCTGGTGGGGGATTTCGGGATACACTCCAGCGTGTTTCCGAGCGCGCACGTATCATCGGCATTTTCGGCCGCATGGGCGCTGTTTGCTTTCCTGCCGGAACGCAAACAATACGGCTGGGGAATGCTGATTTATGCGATAAGCGTAGCGATAGCCACCGTGTATGGCCGCTATCACTATGGAGCGGACGTTTTAGCTGGAATTGCGATCAGCCTGGCGCCGGCCGCTATGATTCTGGCTGCTCGTCGCCTTCGTCGTGTTCACGGCCTTCTTGGACTGCCTTGAGGCGTTCTTCACGCCGCTTGGCGCGCTCCGCGGCGCGTTTCACGAGTTCTGTGCCAACCAGCTCGAGTTTGGCAAGTTCGGCGCCATCGCCTTTGCGCCAGCCCAGCCGCACGATCCGGGTGTAGCCGCCGTTGCGCTGACCGAACTTGGTGCCGAGCTTCTCGAACAGTTTTTGGACCGAAGCGGGCGTCCGGAGAAAAGCCGCAGCTTGACGGCGCGAGTGCAACGTATCCGTCTTGGCCAGCGTAATCATCTTGTCCACCAAAGGCCGTACAGCCTTGGCCTTGGGAACGGTGGTGATGACGAACTCGCTTTCGATGACGCTGGTCACCAAGCCGCGCAACAGCGAATTGCGCGCCGCGACGTTGCGTTTAAGTTTAAAACCGGACATCCCGTGACGCATGGTTTACTCCGCTACCTCATCCAGGCCGGCCAGCTCATCTTCGACGCCAAAATGCGGCAGTGAAGGCGGCGGCGCCACCAAACGGCCCTGCGCATCGAACTTCATTCCGAAGGTCAGGCCGAGGTTGGAAAGGATTTCCTTGATTTCGTTCAGCGATTTGCGCCCGAAGTTCTTGGTGCGCAGCATTTCGGCTTCGGTCTTCTGCACCAGATCGCCGATGGTTTGGATGTTGGCATTCTTCAGGCAATTGTAGGAACGAACGCTCAGTTCCAATTCCTCGACGGAACGGTTGAGCACTTCGTTCATCTGGCTTGCGCCGCGCTCGGCCGGCTCTTCGGCGGCCTCAGGCAACTCTTCGAAGTTGATGAAGATCGCCATGTGATCCTTCAGCAGCTTGGCCGCTTGGCCAATAGCATCCTGAGGAGAGATGGCGCCGTTGGTCCAGACTTCCAGGGTGAGCTTGTCGTAATCGGTCATCTGGCCCAGGCGAGCTGCTTCGACGGCGAAGTTTACTTTGCGCACCGGCGAATGGACCGAGTCGATCGGGATGTAGCCGAGCGCCAGATCCTCGTCGTAATTGCGGTCGGCAGCCACGTAGCCGCGGCCGGTCTTGAGCCGCATCTCGATGTTCAGCTTCCCGCCTTCGCCAATGGTGGCGATGGGTAGGTTACGATCCAGCACTTCCACGTCGGCATCGGTCTCAATCTGGCCGCTGAGCACCTGGCCGGGCTTGTCCACACGGAGCCGCGCGATGCGGATACCTTCACCGCTCATCTTGAACGGCACTTGCTTCAGGTTGAGGATGATGTCGGTGGCATCTTCCACCACGCCCGGGATGGGGCTGAATTCGTGAGCTACGCCCTCGATGCGGATGGAAGTGATGGCGGCGCCCTCAATGGAGCTGAGCAGCACGCGGCGCAGGCCGGTGCCAATGGTGGCTCCAAAGCCGCGCTCGAATGGCTGGGCGGTAAACATACCATAGCGCTCGGTGAGAGTCTCAGTGTTGGCGATCAGCCTTTTCGGCTTTTGAAAACCTTTAAACATAAGTCAGTTTCCTCAATTCTCTCTGTCTTACTTGGAGTACAATTCTACGATTAACTGTTCGTTGAGCTGGATCTGGACCAGTTCTTCGCGCTTGGGCTGCGCTATCATACGGCCCTTCAGATTATCGCGGTCCACCTCGATCCAATTGGGGGACGGTGCGTGCGCGGTGGCATCGCGGGCCGCCAGAATGGTGGGGTTTTCCTTGCTCTTCTCGCGAACCTCGATAACATCGTTCACCCGGACTTCAAACGAAGGGATGTTCACCTTGTGGCCATTCACCATCAGATGCCCGTGGCGGACCAGTTGCCGCGCCTGGCTGCGGCTGGTTCCGAGGCCCATGCGATAGATGACGTTATCCAAACGGCGTTCCAGCGAGTTGAGCATGTTGTCGCCGGTGACGCCCTTGGTGCGGAAAGCGCGCTCAAACAGGTTTCGGAATTGCCCTTCCATCAGGCCGTAGTAACGCCGGGCCTTCTGCTTCTCACGCAACTGCAGGCCATAGCCGACAATTTTCGGCTTGCGATCCTTGCCGTGCTGGCCGGGAGCGAAGTTGCGCTTTTCGATGGCGCACTTTTCGGTGTGGCAGCGCTCGCCTTTCAAAAACAACTTCATGCCCTCGCGCCGGCACAGCCGGCAAACGGGGCCATTGTATCTTGCCATTCCTTCTTTACCTTCCTCGTTTCAAAGGTGCAGTTTACGACCAGGCTTTTTACGGCCGTGCAGCCTTCTTCCTGCTTACTTCACCAACTGACGCTCTCTACTATCACGACTCAAACCCGGCGGCGTTTCGGCGGCCGGCAGCCGTTGTGCGGGATCGGCGTGCGATCCTTAATCGACTTCACTTCGATACCTACTGTCGCCAGTGCTCGTACCGCCGATTCACGGCCGGCGCCTGGTCCGCTGACGCGAACTTCCACCGAACGGACGCCATACTCCTTGGCTTTGTTGGCGGCCGTCAGCGAGGCCTGCTGCGCTGCGAACGGCGTTCCCTTGCGGGAGCCGCGAAATCCGAGCGAACCCGAGCTCGACCAGGCCAGAACGTTGCCCACCAGATCGGTAAACGTCACGATGGTGTTGTTGAACGAAGCCTGGACGTGCACCAAGCCAACCGACACGACCTTCTTTTCTTTCTTCTTGAAGGTCTTCTTCTTCGTATTTTTTGCAGGAGCTTTTGCAGGAGCTTTTGCCATTCGATGTCCTTAAGTCTTACCGGTAGCTTTCTTCTTGTTGGCCACGGTTCCGCGGCGCGGCCCTTTGCGCGTACGGGCGTTGGTGTGGGTGCGCTGTCCGCGTACCGGCAGCCCGCGGCGATGCCGTAACCCGCGATAGGATCCCATTTCGATGAGGCGCTTGATGTTCATCGAAAGCTCCTTGCGGAGATCGCCTTCGACCGACCCTTCGTTCTCAATCAGCGTTCGCACGCGGTTGATTTCGTCTTCACCCATGTCGGCGATCTTTTTGCCTGGGTCCACGTTGGCACGATGGAGCAGCGAGAGCGCACGGGTCCGCCCGATGCCGTAGATATATGTCAGACCGATCTCGGCCCGCTTCTTGGCTGGTAAATCGACACCTGCAATACGCGCCATATGGTTCCTTTATCCCTGCCGCTGCTTATGCTTCGGATTAGTACAGATGACCCGCACCACGCCTTCGCGGTGGATCACTTTGCACTTGTCGCACATCTTTTTCACGGACGCTCGCACTTTCATATTTTCTCGCTCTCTTGCTACGTCAGCAACCGAACAATTCTTCCACGCCCGGGATCGTGCGGCGATAATTCCACCTGCACCCGATCGCCTGGCCGAACTCTCAAAAAATTCGTCTTCGCCGCGCCGGCCGCATGCGCCAGGACCACGGTTTCGTTTTCCAACTTTACCTTCACTACAGCGCTCGGCAGCAACTCAATCACAACGGCCTCTACTGACGGCATCTTTCCCTCAGGGCCGCGTCAAAACCCACGGACCGTCGGACGTCACCGCCACGCAATGTTCGAAGTGCGCCGACAGCGAATGGTCCTTCGTCACTGCGGTCCACTTGTCGGATAAAACGCGCATGTCCGGGGCTCCGGCGTTGACCATCGGCTCAATCGCCAGCACCATGCCTTCTTTCAGCCTGGGATTCTCGTTGCGGCGATCCACGTAATTAGGAACTTGCGGCTCCTCATGCAACTTGGTGCCGATGCCATGCCCCACCATCTCGCGAACCACCGAGAATCCGTTTTCCACCACATGCTGCTCTACTGTCCCGCAAATATCGAAAAGCCGGTTGCCCGGCCGCGCCTTGTCGATGGCAAGCTCCAGCGATTCCTTGGTCACTTCCAACAGCTTCTTGACGGACTCGTTAATCTCGCCCACCGGTACCGTGACGGCCGAATCGCCAAAATAACCATTCAACTGGACGCCGGTGTCGATAGAAACGATGTCGCCCTTCTTCAATTTCGTCTTCGCCGACGGCATGCCATGCACAATCTGATCGTTCACCGACGTACACAGCACGTAGGGATACTTGCTGCCCGCCGACGGCGTGTAATAACCCTTAAAGGCCGGCTTCGCGCCTGCGTCCTTCATCATCTTCTCCGCCGCAACTTCCAGATCGTGGGTAGTGACACCCTCTTCCACCATTTTCGAGAGATCTTGCAGGATCTGCCAGACTAGCATACCGCTCTTGCGCATCTGGTCTAACTCGTTGCGGCTCTTACGGATAATCATCTCCACTGACTGCCAGCCACAAGTGTGGGCACACACTGGCCCTCTCCACGGAAATGACTGATAAATCCATTATAGTGCAAAATCATGCGTTTAGGACACGCTGCTGCGCCGGCCCCGAATCCGGCCCGAGCGCGGCGTAAAGCCCTCGTAATGCCGCATGATCAACTGAGCTTCCACTTGGTTGACGGTATCCATGGCCACGCCCACCACAATCAGCAGCGAAGTGCCGCCGAAGAAAAAGTTGACGTTCAGGCCGTCCAGCAGCCAACGCGGGAAATAGTTGTCGATAAAATTGCCAACCAACGGCAGCCGCTGCAGTTTGATGCCGGCGATCATAATCTGCGGAATCAGCGACAGCACTGAAAGATACAAGCCGCCCACCACGGTGATCCGGGTGAGGATGGTGTTCATATAGTCGGCCGTATTCTTGCCGGGACGAATGCCGGGGATGAATCCGCCGTACTTGCGCATGTTGTCCGCCGCTTC
>PKZC01000161.1 GCA_003132905.1 Bryobacterales bacterium
CACTTTTCAGGGGGCAGACCAAACAGCAAAGAGAAATGCGCGCTTCTTCATTTCTGGAATTACCAAATTGCATGATCCTGACGCCCGGAAGTTAATTCGTAAGGTTCTAATCGTCCCAGAAAGCAGCAATCACGACTTTGCTGACGTGATTATCTCTTGCGGATCAATCGATCCTGACCTCCTTGATGGTCTTGGATCGGTAGATGTATCGCGCATTGCGGCATTGCTCGCATTAAAACTTTCGGAATCGACTCATTCCCCGGTGCCAACGTTCCTGAATCATCCAATTCCATTCCTTTCTGCGATGATCGGTCGTTTTGGACAAGACAAGGTATTGGCAATGTTTCCCGCACAAGTGGGATTGATCCTTGATCGGTATCGATCGGAAAGTTCGCTGCTGGCGGCGATTTCATTACCCGGACCAATTCGCGACAAATATCTTGAAAAATTCAAATCTCAAGCGGGTTCATCCACGTTTGATTACGCAAACGCAGCAGCCCAAATACTCAACCAATTCGACGCGACGATTGGTAGTCAACTTGAACCAGCAACTGCATTTGAGGTCCTTCTCGACATTACGCGTGCCGCGGAATGGGGAGCGTTTGGCTCACAAAGACTTTTGAATACCCAATTTTCAGAAGCGCCAAATTTGAGAAAGAGGTGCCGAGCATATCTGGATAGCAATTCAGCTGAAGCCGAATTAAAATTCAATGCAATGGGACTACGCATATCTTTCGCTGATTGGTCTGCAATGTTTTGAGAGGATTTGCTTAGTGCTGGGTATGCGGCACCTGCGCCACAGTGGGGTGAAGTCATGACAATGTACATGACTAAGGTTTGGGGATTTTCTACCCCAAGCGGGCCGCTCCAATTCGGAGCAAATGGCCGTCGGGAGACGGCTAGAGTGATATTGAAACCCGGTGATTTTGTCGTGCTAGTCGGGACCAAAGGCCCGGAGACGAGTCCAGACAAGCAGGGCCGAATCTTGGGGTTGATGGAGCCAACCACTGAGATCGTGAGTTCGCTTGATTTCGAGTTGCAAAAGCGGGACATCGATTTTAATGACGACGGTGATTACCGTTGGCCATACGGGCTCTTAATTCGACGCGCGTGGAAATTCGAAGAGCCGTATCAAATATTTGAAGACATTTCTTCGCGGCATTTCAGCATGGATGCAGCTTCCGGTATCGTGCCGTTAACGGGTGATGAGATCGACGCGATCCTTAAGTTGCCGCGGAAAGAAGTAGAGATATTAGCGCCTATTCGAGCCCGCGCTCGTATCGAGGGCGAGGAAAAAGCTCGACGCAGAGGCGCGCCACCCCCGACGACGACACGCCGCGGCATCATGCATATGCGTCATGCGCCTGCCTATACGTACGTCATGGCTATTCGGGGCGCCCCAATCGAATCATTCAAAATCGGATGGGCGTTCGACTATCGCGCACGACAGCGAACATTTAATGTTGCTGCCTTGCCTGAGCTTGGCGGCCTCAAATATGAAACGCGCCTTCAGCATCTTTGGGATACTGCGCAGCAGGCATTCAAAATGGAACAAGAATTACTTCAGCAATTCGATTCCACACGACATCGATCAAATCGAGAAATAGTCCAAGTTGAATTCAAGAATCTCCAAGCTGCTTGGATTGAATATCTTGTGAAGGCGAAGCGATCTAAGTCTGCCGCGTAAAAAGCGATGGCAAATGTAGTTAGCGGCTAATCACGTCGGCTGATGGGGGATAGCTATGGGCGCAAAAGTATTTCGGTATTGCTCCGCGCGCAATTTTCTCGATTGTTTCCAAACGGTTTCCACTCGGCTGGCTCTGCAAAGGAGGAGCTGGCCTAGAAGGTTGCCGCCAAGAAGAAGCTTGATGCGGCGATGCCCTTTGAGAAGGCCGTAACCGGATCTGGTTACGGCGAGGATATTTCGATTAGAGGACGCCGGAAGAATCGCGTTCGGGTAACGCAAATTTTCCAATGCGCCAATCGTTGCTCTCAGCGACGACCCGTCTTCGTCGGTATTTTTCGAACAACAGCATAGGGCGCTTATCGTTGTAATGTTTTGCGATCTGCTCGTGAAAATCCTTCGCATCTCGCCAAATCGCAACGTTTACGTATGACTTGAAGTCACCAATTGCGTCAGGGTCCAAATGCCACGTGGTATCTGGAAAATCTTTTGCCGACAGAGACTCACTGAGGAACTCTGCCACCAGTCCATCCCGGACTGTGACCGTATTGTTCTCTCTCCAGTGCTTAAGGAAGGCATTGATGCTTTCCTCATCCGGCTTGATGCGCCAGTGGACCAACACGACGTGCATGAAGTCCCCTCTCTTGATTTTCTCTGCTTTGTCACGTGGCTCTTTCGCGCTCGTTTCGTGCACCGCTTTGCGTCGGAGTCCAAACCTTGCCTCAGTTTCGATTTCTACGACAGCCTGCTGGATTTGGTAGCAAAGACAACGGGCGAACTTTCCGACCTCCAGCCAAGGGCCGGATCGACGGTGAAAGTTCAAAGCTTCATTTAGGTAGCCGGGGGACTACAAAGAGGAAACGGAGGGCCCAAACCGTAGACGATTGGGAAGCGCCGTTGCCCATAAATGTCGAAAACACGTACCTTTGTATCTTTACAACAATTCTTTGCAAGAATATCTTGCAATAATTATATTGCAAGAATATACTTATAATATGAGCAATCTCATCGGCACCCGGCTCAAAGCGCTGCGCGAAGAACGTAAGCTGTCGCAGGACGATGTCGCGCGGCTGTTCGGCTTCAAAGACCGCCAAACGGTCTCGGCCATCGAGAATGGAGAGCGCCGCCTGTCGGCCGAGGAGCTGCTCACAGCAGTCCAAAAGTTCGGAGCTACATTCGACTATTTCACCAATCCATTTCTACTTGTCGGCGAGGGCAGGTTCTCCTGGCGCCAATCAAACGTGGCGCTGGAGCGGCTGACTGCCTTTGAACGCGTGGCCGGGCGCTGGGTCGCAGCCAATCGCACCCTGGCTCCCGAGGTCGGACGGCCTGCACCAAATTTGCGACAGGCCCTCAAACTGACGTCGAGAAGCAGCTTCGAGGAGGCGATGGCAGCAGGCGAGCGCTTTGCGGCCGATTTCAAGCTCGGGTTCGTTCCGGCCGAACTGCTGGCAGAGGTCATGGAACGCCGGCTCGGCGTTCTGGTCCTCATGGTCGATGCGATCGAGGGTATATCCGGCGCGGCATGCCGCCTGCCGGATCTCGATGCCGTGCTCATCAATCGCCACGAGGTGGCGGGCCGGCGACATTTCGACCTCGCTCACGAGCTGTTCCACATCCTCACCTGGGACACGATGCCGCCCGAGCATGTCGAGGACGCCGCTGAGCGCAGCAAGATCCGTGTGGAGCAACTCGCCAACAATTTTGCATCGGCGGTGTTAATGCCGACGGCTGTGCTCGACCAGCTCGGTCCGGTGAAAGGTGAGACCGTGCCTTGGCTCAATGACACGGCCGAGGCACTTCAGGTCACCGCCACGGCGCTGAAATGGCGGTTGATGGCATTAGGGCGGCTTGACGCTGGCGAGGCGAATAAGATCCCAGACGTGGCATTGCGCAATAACGGCCGCGACGTTGCGGGGCGCGAGCCACCACCTTTGTACTCGAAAGCATTTATGGAAGTGATCGCGCTTGCGATTGACGAAGGACACATGTCGGCGCGCAAGGCCGCCGACCTCCTCGACATGACAATTGACGATCTGACCAATCTTTGTGCGACCTACGGGGTCGAAGCGGCGTTCGACTTGTGAGGGACCGATGGCGCGTCACGACGGTCCTGTGCTGGTCGACACCAACGTCATCCTGGAGTGTTGGCGAGTCGGAGCGTGGCGCGCGCTAACCAGTGGCTACCGCGTCGAGACAGTGGAGGACTGCGTGATCGAGACACAGACCGGATATCAGCGGCGACGACCGGAACAGCAAATTGACCGTGCGACGCTGCTGGCTTCATTGGCGGCAGTTCACCGCGTCGAAGATCGGAAACGCGCCGCGGCCATTGTGCGCGAGGCAATGTTCTCTTTTCTTGATTTGGGCGAGCAGTCATTGTGGGCGCACGCGTTGAGCCGCGACGATGGCTGGGTACTATGTGGCCCCGACAAAGCAAGCCTCCGCTTCGGCGTTAAGCTTGGATTGCGGGATCGCCTGGCGGCGCTCGAAGATTTGTTGCAGGGCGTGGGTTACAAGTCCCCCGCTTTGAGGGCCGCGTACACGTCCTCCTGGCTTGCCAAAGCGGTCGGGGAAATCGTGATCATGGAGGGATCGAAACGACCATGACCGCACTCCGCCCATCGGTCGATATTCGGTCGTCAATCGTCGAGAAATTTCGCCGAGATCTCGTCGGTCCAGGTCCGCAGGATGCTGATCTAGCGCGGGAACGACTGAACGAGAATCCGTCGCGCTGGTATCTCACCGGCTTTCTTGCGCCCGCCGATGATCCGGTAGCACAGGATAAGGTGCGGGGCGCAGAGGATAATCCGTCGACCCAGGAAGAGATGGAGATCGACGTTGAGGAGCCGGATGCTGCCGGCGCTGGCGGTGCGGCGGGCGACACAGAAGCGCCGGAGGTGCCGAATACGAAGCGGCGCTTCCTTCCATCGTCGATCGGCCTAACGGTCTTGCTTCCGCCGGACGTTAAAGAAATCGAAGCTCGAATTACCTGGGGCGACTACCTCACGGAACCGCCGTTATCTGAAGACATCCTGCTTCCAGATGAGGCGACCGAAAACGATGAGGAGGGGAAGCCGAAAACGAAACAGCGCCCGCTCGTCGAATGGGTTCGTAAGCCGCAACAGCAGATCGAGCGGGTGGTCGTTCCGGAAGGCCGCGGTGATCCGATTGTCATTCGGGAAAGCGCTGCGCCCCAACGTCCGGGTGGCGGGCTGACACTGGAGACGCATGCGCGCCTGTTTACGTTTCCGACGCCAAACGGCAATGAAGAGGTGCGCGCGCTTACGGTCTTTTTGGTCAATCGGCGCTCCGCGGTACACCGCTTCTATGGCGACGTGGCCTTCGTGTTCCAGGCGCGACTCGAGCTGACCTGCACGCGAGGCTTTCGGCCGCGGCGCGATCTCTCCGGTTACAATTCCAGTGATTTAGACCTGCGCATGGCCGATCTGCACTATCGCGATATCTGCGAATGGGCCGTAGGCCGCAACGCCGCCGCGTCGTGGGACGCCGAAGAGGAGCGGGCGGAGCATGTGACGCATGTGTGGACCGATCCGCTGCCGCAAGCCGAGGTCGAACGGGTTGCGCCAAACGAAGACATTGACCTGAAATCGCGTGTGGTGTTTGGCATGGAGACTCTTGCTGAACGCGCAAGCGGAGACGGCACAGGTCTTCGCGATGCCCTCTCGACTCTGCCGGTTCTCTATGCGGCGTGGATTACTGCGGAAAACAAGAAGATCGGCGGCCTGGCGTCGCGGCGGCGTGAGACCGCGGAGCGACTCACCACAGAAATGCAGGCGGCGCGCCAACGCATCCTCGAGGGCATTGATATCCTGTCTCGCAACGAGATTGCCCGAAACGCATTCCGGTTCATGAACCTCGCAGTGGCCACCGCCGCGCGGCGCCGCAATGCAGGCGCCACAGGCGATCCGGCGGCACAGCCGGTACCGGAATGGCGGCCATTCCAGCTTGCGTTCATTCTTCTCAACATCGCCGGGCTTTCCGATCGCAAGCACGCAGACCGAGAGATCGCGGACTTGCTGTTCTTCCCCACCGGCGGCGGCAAGACCGAGGCCTATCTCGGCCTTGCGGCGTTCGTTATTGCCCATCGGCGCTTAATCGGACCTGGCGTGCTCGGTGCTGGTGTCGCAGTCATCATGCGCTACACGCTGCGGCTGCTCACGCTCGACCAGCTCGCGCGCGCCGCGGGCGTGGTCTGCGCGCTCGAGCTGATGCGCACCGATCCCAAGAATATCAATAATAAGGGTCGCCGACAGCTGGGCGATTGGCCGATCGAGATCGGGCTGTGGGTCGGCTCGGACGCTTCACCGAACCAGCTCGGTGGCCAGCGAAATGCAGACCAATCGACGGCCGTCGGACGCGTCCGGCGGTATCGGACCGGGCAGGACAAACGTGCGCCGGCACCGCTCAAGGCGTGTCCCTGGTGCGGGACTCCCTTCACGGCGCAATCATTCGCCTGCGTGCCGAACAATCTTGCGCCGATCAATATGGAAATTCGCTGTGTGAACACGGCCTGTGACTTCACGCGCGGGCGTGCATTGCCAATCTTGACCGTCGACCAACCCATTTACCGGCGCCTTCCGGCGTTCCTGATCGCGACCGTGGACAAATTCGCGAGCCTGCCCTGGGTCGGCGAGACCGGCGCGTTCTTTGGCCATGTGGACAGATATCAGGAGGGTGTGGGTTTCTACGGAGCCGCAGAGCCACGGCAGGGGCACAAACTTGACAACGATTGGTCTCTCGATCCGCCCGATCTCATTATCCAGGACGAGCTGCACCTGATCTCCGGGCCGCTCGGGACCGTCGCTGGCCTCTATGAGGTGGCTATTGACCAGCTCGCGACGCGTCGCGTCGGTGGAAAGCGCATCCGGCCCAAGGTCATTGCATCCACGGCAACGGTCCGGCGAGCGAGTGATCAGATCGCTGCACTGTTTGACAGGCCGCGCACTAGCATCTTCCCGCCGCCCGGCATCGATAGAAATGACAGTTTCTTTGCGCGTACTGTACCATCCTCGCAGGAATCGGCGCGGCTCTATCTCGGAATAGCCGCTCAGGGCCGTGGTCCCAAGCTCGTGTTCCTCCGCGCGCTTACTACGTTGCTCGCGGCCGCGAAGGCAGAATTTGACGCGCAAGCTGCAACGTCGCAACCGGGCGAGAATCCCGCCGACCCATACATGACCGCGCTTTGCTATTTCAATGCGCTGCGCGAGCTCGGCGGCGCACGCAGGATCGTCGAGGACGAAGTTCGGGATCGCACCGCACGCTATGGAGCGCAGCGGCGGCGCGTCGATCCGAAGGATAGCCCATTTTCCGATCGTACCATCAAGGAACCGATGGAAATCACGTCGCGCGTCTCGACCGACGATGTGGCACGCGCAAAACAACGTCTTGATTTCATCTTCGGCCGTGATGCTGAGCCGGTCGATGTGGCTCTCGCGACCAATATGATCTCAGTTGGTCTCGACATCCTGCGGCTCGGATTGATGGTCGTACAGGGCCAGCCGAAAGCGGCGGCGGAGTACATCCAGGCAACCAGCCGCATCGGCCGCGACCATAATCGCCCGGGCCTCGTTGTTGCCGTCCTAAACCTGCACAAGCCCCGCGACCGAACGCATTTCGAGCAATTTGGCCAATTCCACCGGAGCTTCTACCGCGCGGTCGAGGCGACGAGCGTCACGCCGTGGGCGGCCCGGGCGCTGGACCGAGCGCTCGCGGCAATCGTGGTGGCGGCGGCGCGCCACATCGATTCGAGCCTTACGCCGGATACGGCCGTCAAGGAATTGAAGAACCGGCCCGCAACTCGCACAGCGGTCCGCGATGCTATTGTTTCCCGCGCTCCTCCAAATGCGGTTCCCGGCGGTAGCGCTGCGCTGGCGACGCTGGTCGATGGCCTCTTAGATGCTTGGATCGAGACGGCGGACGAGCAGTCAAAGGGAGGCAATGTGTTCGGCTACGCCGGCAAACCGAGCCCGCACCGGTTGCTGCACATGCCGCTTGCGCCGGAAATTCCAAACTTGAGCGTTCCGCACCAGCGCTTTGTGGCGGGGCGTTCAATGCGCGATGTGGAACCAATGGTTGCCCTCAATCCGCGCGACCCGAAGGGCGAGAAGATCGCCAATGCGGACGATCTCGCATGAGCAAGAATGCGCAACGGCTAAGCCAGGTCGTCTCCACCTTCGGGCCAGGAGCAATGATCGATCTCCCGACGCGCTCGGTCGTGGTCGGCGGTCTCGATCTTTGGGAGATGAGAGGCGATGCCTTCACCAGCATTCCCGAGCCCCGGCTGACCATGCGGCTCGAACAATTGCTCAAGGACCAAGGGCGCTTGGAACAATCGAGGAGCTTATCGCTCCGCACGCCACCTGTGACTGACAGCCGACCGGGGCGTTTGCCGAGCTATATCGTTGCGCCTGTGTTTCCGGCCTATTTCCTGTGCGAGCAGGTGGAGACCAATGTCATTGATGGCAAAACGGCGCGACGACGCCGGCTTGTACGTTGGCAGGATCTTGATGCGCGCGGAGGGCGCCGGAAATTCATTTTTGATGACGGCAAGAAATCCGATGTAACGCCGATCCGCTTCGTCGGCGCCTGTGAAAAGGGACATCTGCAGGACATCGACTGGAAATGGGTCGTCCATCGCAACCAGGCCTGCCACGAACCGATGTGGGTCGAGGAGAAGGGCACGAGCGCCGATCCTGCCGATATGACCGTCGTGTGCGGCTGCGGCAAGCAGCTGTCGCTGCAGATATTGTTTCAGCCGGGGTTGCTAGGCAATTGCCACGGCGAGCGACCGTGGCTGCTCGACCGCGATCCGAACGGGTGCGACCAGAAGCTCAAGTTGCTGACGCGCACGGCGACCAATACCTACTTCCCGCAGGTCTACACCGTCATTTCGCTGCCAACCGCGGAGGATGAGTTGACGCGGCTCGTCGAGAGTCTTTCCGGAGAATTAGGCAACGTGCAGTCTGTGCAGGACGTTGCAGCGGCCAAGCGCTTCAATTCAAAGGTTTCCGCCGCACTTGGCACGTATGCGGATGAGGAGATTTTCGCGCGGCTTGGGCGTATTCGCGAAGGAGCCACCGCGGACACCGGACGATCACCGAAGGTTTCCGAGTTCGATGTCTTTGCAAACGGTCGACCCGAAATTGGGCAAAATCATCCAACCGCAAAGCTCTATGCGCAGACGCTGCCACGCGAGGCCTGGGCCAACGCGACAGCGGGGACCGATCTCTCCGTAATTAAGAATATAGTCGCGGTGCATCGCTTGCGCGAGGTCTCGTGTCTTTATGGGTTTACGCGGTTCGAGGCGGCACCGACGTCTGCGGACGGAGAACTCGAGGACGTGCAGCTTACGGTGCGTGGTGCGCCGATTTCCCGTGACGCCGATTGGCTGCCGGCGATCGAGCAGTTCGGAGAGGGTATCTTCATCCACTTCGACGAGGCTGCGATTGGGCAATGGCTCGCGAGCGACGCGACTAAGGTGCGCCACGATCGTCTGGTCGGTGGTTATCTGCATTGGACCAAGCGGTTTAGCGGCAAGCCGCCCAACTACCCGGGTACGGCCTATGTGCTCCTGCATAGCCTGTCGCACGCGCTTATGGCGGAAATCGCGCTCGACTGCGGCTATCCAGCGAGCTCGCTGAAGGAGCGCATCTATGTCCTGTCCGGCACGCCAAACGGCGCCCCCGATCGATGCGGAATTCTGATTTACACAGCGACCGCGGGAGCGCAGGGCACGCTCGGCGGCCTTGTGGAAACGGCCTCACGATTTGCCAGCATCCTGCGCAGCGCTCTCGAGCGCGCGACCATCTGCTCCAATGATCCGGTGTGCGCCGATCACGAGCCGGACGACCGGAGTGGCGATCGTGCGACGCACGGCGCGGCATGCCACGGCTGCCTGCTCATTGCCGAAACGAGCTGCGAAATGCGGAATTTGTTCCTCGACCGCAATTTACTGGTTCCGACGATGGCGACGGACGGTGCGGCGTTTTTTGAGACGTTCGCACATCGGTAGCCAAGCAGGTAGAGCGGCCGATGACGTCGCAGTTCGCTGAGCTTTTTCGAACAACTTGTTTAGAATGAGCAGAAAGAGAACTTTGTGAATGCCAGGTGCCATGCCAAACGACGAAGATAAATCGAAACCACATTCTCGAACTGCCGTGTTGATCGATGGCGATTGGCTTATTGCCGCCTCTGGACGTCTTCAGCGCACCATCGACTATCGCCAGCTTGCTGAGAACTTGCACCAATCGTTCGGATTGGTTACGCACCTTCACTTCTTCGGAAGCTTTGACGAGAATAACAAGCGTCACAAAGCGTTTCTTTCCGATCTGATTTCATCCGGATTCGTGGTACAGACGGTACCTATTACCCGCGCGGCAGGACGTACGCTTAGTAAGGGTCTTGATGTCTTGCTTGGCGTCACGGCCGCGGCGTTGTTGCCCGTCGTCGACCAACTCGTCCTCGTGTCTGGGGACAGCGATTTTGTTCCTCTGCTAGAGGAGGCGAAAAAGGCTGGCAAGGCCGTTGTATTGCTCTCCTTACCGTTTGCCTCAGCCCACGCTTTGCTTGCTGCCGCTACAAAAGTTGTCAGCTTCGAAAACTTCATCACCGGAACGTCATTCGTGAGTTCTCACGAGACGGCTTCGTTGCACACCGGTAAAGCATATGTCTCACCACCGGACGAATTGTACGTAGCGAAAGGTGAGTATGTTGAGCCATATCTTTTGGTGCGGCAACTGTTCAAAAAAGCATCGGTCAACCTGACCATCATTGATCCATACGTGAACGAACAAATATTTGAGATGATTATGCTCGTACCCAAAGGTGCCAAGATTCTTGTTATAACTGATGAAAACAAGCTAATGCCGCCCGATTATAAAAACTACGTTCGCAAATTTCGACTTGAGGGCCGCCAGATCGATGTCTTCCACAGCAAGGACGTTCACGACCGATTTATAAAGGTTGACAAGGAATGGTGGCACAGTGGTCACACCCTTAAAGATCTTGGAACGAAAGACTCAGTCATAAAGAAGCTGACTTTGGCGTCTCGCGCAAAGGCTGATCGGCGTCTTAATGAATATTTATCGAGCGCTACAAATCTATGTCCGGTGCCGTGAATTCGCAAAGCTCAGCCAATAATTTCGGAGGTTCTCGCCCTGGCTTTCAAGTCCCACGACTTCGATAAAACTCGGGCCAAAAATTTGAGTTGTGGGATTTTGACCGCATCGCGCTAGGTCATCGCTTTGGGGCGTGTGTTATTCTAAACTTTCTTAGACCGGCAATCTCGAGCATCCAGGCATGCATCGTACGTTGCGCTTTCGATGCCCCGCCGCTAGGACGGCCGCTCAGGAATGACGTTGAAGCTGTCCTTCGCGTGCTCAGTACGGAAATACGTGCCCTTCAGCCGAAATTCGGATGGTAAGGGCGTCCTGGCGTTCGGATTGGGGACGAGCTGAAAATCGCCGCCCGGTTCACCGGGCCGGTTAGCGGCGTCTATGCCCAACGTCATGAAAGGGCCACCTGATAAAGCAAGTGCGTACAGACGGCGAAGACCAAACATGAATTGGCTTCCCAATAGAGAACAATAGGGCTTGCACAGAAAGCTATGGCGCAGGCTGACGCTGCGCATACATCTGTAACCTCTGCATGGCGTCGGCAACCAGAAGTCGGCACTCATGCGGGCTAAGTTCTTCCGCAAAGCGATGTATCGCCTCTAGGCTTGTTAGTGCTTCGTCGATTTCGATTAGTGCGGGGTTGGTGATTTCCCGATGATCACGCCAACGCTGCAAGTGAATTAGCTCGTGAGCCGCAACTGCCAGAACGCTTAGAGTGGAATTGGCGTCGATACCCTGGCCGGGGTAAATGTCCGGGCCAAACACGATTTCGGCTATTTCTGCATCGCCTTGAATCCTGACACGGAATTGCGTGCGGACTTCGGGCTCGTACTTTACTGGAGCCAATGCATCAAGACCCATGAACGCGGTCGTAGCACTTCTTATCATGTGCGCATCGAGGGGCTGGGCATTGCGGCCCGCAAGCAGAGATTCGTGGTTTGCAGGCATAATGCGCCTACCTCGCCACCAGCGGACGCAAATCTGTCCCGGGCGGGTCCGCGTTAACAATCTCGCGGAGAATGGTACCGCACATTGAGCGAGCAGCGCCGGTATTGAGTACAGTCAGCTTCACGCCATCGCGGCCGGGCTTTGCGATACCGATTCTTTGCCAGAGCGGGTTGCGCTTATCAAATAAATCGCCCCGCCATCGCTTTCCGAACGAGTATGTCGTTTCTCCCCCTAGTCTGCTCAATTTCCTGTTCCATTCTGACCGAGCCTTAGAAGTGCCGAGCGCAGACAGATCGTTGTAGTAATCACTCATGAGTGCCGCATACCCGTGCATCATCACCGCCGAGTCCACGATTTTGGCAACCCGAATTTCTTTTCTCTCTGTAACTGATAGTCGGCCGAGCTCTGGGCGAACTTTGGCAAGCATGTCGTAGAACTGGGCAGCAATGGCTGCCATTCCGGCAAGCTCAGATGCATCCAGTTCGTCTGTGGACGCAAACGATTTCATCATCTCGCGTAGAGTGGAAAGAGTTAACACCTGCGGATTTCGACCGGTCAGTTTGTCAGTCACCCGGTTGACATTGCCTTCAAGGTTCTCTGACTGCTCAATCACGAGCTTCGCAAGCAACGAGAGAGCATCGAGGGTGGTGAGATCATACGCCTTCGATTTTGCGGTGGGCTTGGTAAGCTGGTTCTTTGCAAAGAAATAATTTCCTTCGTCTTCTCGATTAAGGAAGTAGAGTTCAATCTTGAACTCTTTTCTCGCCACAAATTTTGGGTAATCGCGTCGTGCCCCGCGCCAAAGTCTCACTGCTTTCAGAATGGCTTGGTGGCGGTGATGCGAGTCGGGAAGAAAGAATTGTCCTTCATACACATAGAGCGCTTCCTCTTTCGTATCCGAAAATGCGCTGAAGGTACGCGGACGGAGATTCCATACGAGAGGACTCAGGAATAACTTTTCGTCGGACAATAGCTTTTCGACAATGTCATCTGCCTTCTCTGCATCAAAAATGTATTTGTCTGGGTCAGGATATCCATCGGTTAAACAAAGCTCCCTAGCCGGTTGCGGAGTCACAGCGGGTTGAATCCCCCTTTGTACATCTTGATCGGTCCAGAGCAGTCGGCTCTCGGCCGCATCCGCGATTTGTTCGGCAGTGATCGTGAATGTCGCAAGCAAGTCCGGACCGCTGCCCGTCCATTGGACGCCCGGACACGTAAGCCGCCCCCGGTAAATGTGGCCTCTGACATCTCTCTTCGGGTTTTTCAGAAACCCCTGGACCTTGTTTGTCGCTTTCATCGGACCCCCAATGCTTCAGCCGGTGATGACGGATTGTGCGTCTCTGGTACCATAAATGTCGAGGCGGTTAAAAAGTACGCACACCCGTGTCGCTAGAGAACAAGGGTGTGTCTCAGACATGCCGGTTCGTGTTGAAGGCATCGGGATTGGTACGATTCAAGCTCCGGATGCGCACATTTTCGCACCCTTGCGGCCTATTAGGGTAACGCTGGCAAGAAGGACGCTTCGCGATCAGCTGGCGAGGGTGTGCCGAGTTCTCGATATCGCGGGCATTCTTTCGCGGCGCTGGCGCCTTGTGTCGCGCAAGGGCGCTCGTACGGCGCTCGGCTGGCGAGCGGCAGCGATGTCTGCGCTCCCTAGCACGGCGACAATGCGCCGCGAGATGGCCGCCTTTGCAGCGCGCATAAAGGCGCAAGTTGGGTTAATATATCCGCGAAAGCGGATTTGAAAATGGATAGTCATCGGGCGCACCGTGGAAATTGAATTCTTCCTTCCGCAAGGTCCGCAACCGACCGAAATGGAAGGTCTAGAGGAATTGCGCCGAGCGCTTCCCCGGTCCTGGAAGGGCTTCGCCAACTTCGTGATGCGCCAGCCGGGCCGGCGAGGGCAAGATCGCGAGATCGACGTGGTCCTGATAACGCCCGACCGCGTCATTCTTGTCGATCTGAAACATCTCCGGGGACGCATCGAGAATCGTGGAGGTTTCTGGTGCCGCGGCGAGGAAATTCTCTTTCCGTCGCCCGCGCACAAGATTAGGGAGAATGCCAAGATCATGGCTTCCCTTATTAGGTCGGAACTGATTCAGCTTTCGGCCGTTCCACCTGTCGAGAGCGTCGTGGTCCTAACGCATCCGCTTGCCGATCCGAGCGGATTGGACCAGGTGGAGCGTGACCGCACCATCAAACTGAACGATTTTCTGCGGATTTCTCAAGACAATTATTTCCGCTCGTTATTCACGACGCGCAGCAGGTTCGACGCATCCAATCCGTTGAATTCTGGCGGTACGATCTCGATTCTCCAAAAGTTCTTCAGAAACGGGAGGCTTTTTGAGCCGCGCAAAACGCAGTTTCATGGGTTCGTTCCGACGGGAGATCCCGAGTTCAAACACCGTCTCTATCTTGAGTACGCCTGTCACCAGCCGGCGGACCCGAATTATACGGGGCTTCTACGGTTGTGGGATTTCAGCGTCGAAAGTGAATTCGTCGTAGAAGCAGCCCGACGTCCCGTCGCCGAGCGGGAACGCGCGGTGCTTGGCCACATTCGAGTCCAGGATCCCGGCCTATATGAAAATTACGTGCTTCGATCGGTGCGGCATGACAGCGAGTTCACGCTGCGATATTCGGAAATCTTCGACCGGCTCCCCGATCTGGAAAGACTCACACGCTTCCATGGTACTCTCGACGACCTGCCGATCGAGCGGCGAATCGAGCTCGCACGCCTGCTTCTTGACCGTGTAGCCGCTCTGCACCGGGTACGCGTAGCGCACCGCGATCTCGATCGACATTCCGTCTGGGTCGACGACCGTCGAAGCAAAGTCGTGCTTTCTGGATTCGGCGCCGCCCATTTTCCCGAACGCAAGTCGCTCGGTGAGGCGCGGTCAAAGCTGCTCGCCGGAGGAAACAGGGTTCCGGAGGACGTCGGCGGAAGCAAGCCCGGCACTCCCTTCCAGCAGGACGTGTTCCTTGCCGGTGCGCTCGTTTGGTCGCTTCTCTCAGGAAGTCGTCTCGAAACCATCGACGGCGTTCCGATTTGGCCGCCCGAAACCCAGGAACATGTGCCGGAGGTGTTCACGGCGTGGTTCGAGAAGTCGCTTCAACTTGATGCTCGGAACCGCTACGCAAATGGCGTCGAAGCCGCCGATGCATTCGCGGAACTTCTGCGCAAGTCGGAAAAGGTTTCACTAGAAAAACAGCTTGAGCGTTATCGACGCGACATCGATCCAATATCAGATTATGTGCCTGTCAAATGGCTGAGCCAGAAGCCGCTCCGCATCTACCGCTCGGGAAATTCGGATGCGTCCTTTTTCGTCAAGAGTTGGCCGGAGCGATCTCTCGGCGAGCGCCGTAAGACGGCAGCTCGGCTGATCGAATTTTTTGGTAAAGCCGATGCGCTTCGCCAGACCACCGCGGATTGGCTGCCGACAATCGAAGTTGCCTGTCTGTGTACCGACGGACTGCTTCTGGTCCAGCAATGGATAGACGGCGATTCTCTCGACCAGTGCAATACTTCCGAGTGGTCTCCCGAGAATGTCCGCCAGTTCGTGATTGAGTTGGCGACAGCGGTCGACGATCTACATGAGTTGGGATTGTGGCACGGGGATCTGTCACCTCCCAACATAATTGTCCGCATGGATCAGAGAAGGCCCCGTCCTGTGCTGGTCGATATCGTGGACTTCACTGTCGAAGAAGGTGGAAAGAAAACCGCGGCATACTGCCCGCCCAACGACGTGGATCCGCGGGTTCGGGATCGCTACGCTGTCGGACAGATCGCCACCGATATCGCGGATCGTTGCGACGACGCCGAAACCAAGGCTTTGCTACTTGTCGGCGTCTCCAAGTGCGGCCAAGGCGCCGCGCCGTGGCTCACATTGAAAGCCTTGAGGGACGCCCTCTCGCAACAAAAATCGAGGCCTGTCCTCCCGTCTTTCAATCTCGCCATCGAAACGCCGCGGGCTGCGTTCGAGGGCGACATGCTTTCCGACAATGGTGTTTTCCACATAGTGAAGTCGAAAGGCCGAAGTTCGATCGATATTTTCGGTTTTGACCAACGGATTACCATCGATCTCGACGAAAAAGACGCCAAGCCAAAGCATGCGGTGGCGCACCCCACCGATTTGAATGGCGCCGCCTGGGCCCAGAGGTGGCGGACTTTTTCCTTCGAAGGATCGGTCTCAGTACAAAGATCATTCGCATTCAGGTTTGCCGGATTCGATAAACTTGCCGCGTTACTGAAGCCTGAGTCGAAGCGCGAAGAGCCATCTGCGGACGCGTCGTCCGATACGCCGGTTTCTGCTGCGGAGACAATTTCTGCCCGGTTGCCGCAATTTCCAGTCGCGCGCTTCTGGAAGGAGACGATTGCCGTTGAAGAAGAGATAAAGCCTGAAATGCGGCTTTCCGAGGAACCGAAATTCGACTCTGACGAGCAGACGCTCGTGCTGACTACTGAAGATAATCTGACGGACGTGGAAATTGCCGACGGACAATCCGTCGGCGTCATGTGGAACGGCAACAAGCTCGGAGACCTGGACACGAAGCGGTCACGTGGAACGACTGTCGTGCTCAGAAACGTCCGGCAGTACCGCGGCATGCGGGCCGGCGCGGTTCTGAAGCTGCAATCGTCTGACGAATTCATCAGTTTTCAACGCCGGTCGCGCGCCGTTGCACGGATATTGGAACGACGATCGCAGATTCCGGATCTGATCAGCTATTTTGATCCACAATGCACATCAAAATCGCGGGCATTCGGCGCAGACGTCAAGGACGAGGATATTGCCGCTTACAAGCTGAACGACGACCAGATCGAAGCGTTCAAGCACCTCTGGAAGTACGGTCCTGTCGGTCTGCTTCAAGGTCCGCCCGGCACGGGCAAGACGCGCTTTATCGCAGCGATGGCCCACTATGCTCTCGTTCACGCCCGCCTGCGAAATGTTCTCGTGCTTTCGCAATCACATGAGGCGGTGAACACGGCTGCCGAAAGAATTCTCGAGGTTTCAGAGGGACTCGGCGGAAGCGTCGATCTCCTGCGGGTCGGACAGCATATGAAGATCTCACCCGCGCTGCGGAAATACCATGCGCGCGCGATTCAGGACCGCTATCGAGAACTCTTCCGGGCCGGGATCAAGGACCGCATCGCGCCGCCGGCCAGCCGGCTCGGATTGGATCGCAAATACGTTACCGAAGCGACGGAGATCGAAGCCGTGTTCGGCTCTCTCGTGCGACAAATCGAACTCTGCGAACAAGACATCGCGACAGGAAGCGACCAGGACGTGATCACGGCGGCCAGAGACAGGCTGGGATCCCTGCAAGATGTTTGGCGCACGGCACTGGAGGAGCGGCAAATCGAGGATACCGGCGAGCCACGGGATGTGCTCGAACAAACCAGAGAAATCCTTGCTTCGCGCCACTCGGTCCACGATGTCGATAGTCGGCGGCGACTACTGCGTGTTTACCAACTGGCAAACGAATGGACCGCCGTCTTGGGAATGCGAGGCCGAACTCTCGAAGAGCTTCTGGCGCGCAGCCGGAATCTCGTTTGCGGAACGTGCGTGGGCATCGGACGCCAGGGCCTACAACTGGAAAAGAACGCCTTCGACTTGGTTATCATCGACGAAGCCGCCCGCTGCACGCCCGGGGAACTTGCTGTCGGCATGCAGTCGGGTCGGCGAATACTTCTCGTTGGCGATCACCGGCAATTGCCGCCGCTATTTGGTCACGAACTTCTCAAGGCCGTCGGTCCCCGATTGGGAATCGCTTCCCGAAAGGAGCTGCAGCGAAGCGATTTCGAGCGCGCCTTCCATTCGGAGTACGGCCTTGCGGTCGCGCGTACTCTCAAGAAGCAATATCGGATGGCGCCCAAGATCGGTCGGTTGGTGTCCGAAGCCTTCTACCCGGGACAAGAATTGAAGACCGAGCGAGGAGACCCACCGTCGTACTATAGCCTTTTGCCCAAGCCGCTGGACGACGAAGTGGTCTGGATCGATACCGGCCATTCCCGGTCAAGTCGGCGCGAAACCGAAGTCGGCACTAGTTACCATAATAGGCGGGAGGCCGCCGCGGTGATTTCCATCCTAAGGTCTATCGCGAGGTCGGAGGCGTTTTTGAAACAGGCGCGAGCCGAACTCAAAGGTGAGGAACCTTTGGTCGGGGTGATCTGCATGTACAGTCCCCAGGTCGACCTCATTGACGAGTTCTTCGTCAATTCGGATCTTTCGGCCGAATTCAGATCTCTCGTCAAGATCGATACGGTCGACAGCTATCAGGGAAAGGAAAACAGGATCGTCATCGTTTCGCTCGTGCGCAGCAACCCAGAATACGACGTGGGATTCGTGCGGACCGCGAACAGAATCAACGTTGCGCTCTCTCGCGCGATGGAACGTCTTGTTATCGTGGGTTCGGCGCAAATGTATGGTGGACAGGGAAATCCGCTGTCGCCCGTGCTGAATTTGTTGCGGTCGGCAGGCCGCGTGGTCGGCGACGGTTACGGAGGACGATGACATGACGCCGCGCACGCAACGAGACGATATCGAAGTCGATATTGCGTCGTTCGTCGTCCGATCGCAAAAATTCCGGATCGCGGCCATGATCATGAAGCGGACGTCGGTTCCGCTTGCCACCGAATATGCGACCCGTCTGGTTCACCTCGTTCAGGGCATCCGCCTTGAGGACTTGCTCAGATTCTTCGATTTCGAGGCCGCTGAGTCGAGGGTTTTATTGCAGGATGTGCTGGGTACCGGCCTCGTGGTTGAACGGAATGGCCAATTGTTTTTGTCAGCGCAGGGGCACGAGGCGCTTTCGCCGATGACCGATAGGCTCGACTTGTTCGAGGTCGAGGAGATCGCCACCACCATCGCTCTCGATCTGGCGGCGTTCACGTTTGTAGAGGAAGCAACGCTGAACCCCCGAGAAACTCGTCTCGTTCAAGAATTAAAGCTACCTGATCGGGAAAAGGCAGCTACCGCCATTGCGTCCGCGCGCGACGCTTTTGATCTGCATTTTCAGGAATGGCGGCTGACCCAAGGTCGCCGGCGGGGTTTGGACGAAGACACGCGTCTACATTCAATCGAAGACGTCCAGGTGGTCGGAGCCATCCCGTCGGTCGTTCAGGTTCCCATCCGATGGCGGTCGGGAGATATGCCGGGAGTTGAGCCCGACTTCTCGGAGCTTTCGAGCAAAGGCAGAGCAGGCTCGCGCGCTCCGTTGATTTCGACGCTTAGCACGCGCCTGAAATCCTTTGTTGCGCCCGCCGATCATCAAGCCGCGTTCGAACTGATCGATTCCTTGGATGGGGGAATGTTCCGACGGGACGGGGTACGATCGTCGGCTCAGCAGGTCGACTGGGCAGTTCTCGCAATCAGTCCCGAGCATCGTGTACTGGCGCGGGCCGGGGCTCCCGGTTTGCGGTTGGTGGGATCTACTTCTGCTGAGAGCAGTCGCACGGCTCTCCTCGACTGGACGCAGGGTGTGGGGGGTACGTCAACCGCCACTAGAACGCCTGTATTCTGGTTACCACCAAATCTCCCGAGTTGGGGACGCAGCGTTCCGTTCGCGAACTTGGCAAGCGCGTTGTCGGCCGCGCACGCTTCCGATGACGGCACCGTTTTGCTTGCAAGAACGCGCAGAGATGCAGGCGACGAAAAATTCTGGAATAAACTTTACGGCCCGACAAGCAAACTCGACCCGTTGTTTGATCGCTGCCTGGAGGTGCCGGAATCGGATTTGCCTGATGCGCTCGAAATTGTGATAAAGCCCGGATCATGGGTACTCGCGTTGGTGCACGCACCTGACGCGCAGACTGCTTACCCGTTTCCGTTCGGATACATCACCGCCGCGCCGCAGATTGTCGAGCGCTACGCGCACCGTATTGCGGAACTGGCGTCAAAGGCTGACGGCACGAGAGCTATTCTTTGGGTGCGGGCGGGGGAAGACACACATGCTGCGTTGACACGGATTGACGAAGCACTTGGGATCGGAGTCGCCTAAGTCGCTTCAGCGGCCATCGTCATCGTCGCGAGCTACCGCGGCCCGGCGAGCGGCCCGCAATTCGTCAAGGCTGACAACATCGGCGGTTTTGCGGTGAGCAAGACCTCGTCCCTGACGCGGCTCATAGCTATTTGCTTTTCCCGCGCAAGCCGCTGCGCGGCGCGGTGAATGGAATGACTTGGCCGCCGTGCTCGATTGGCTCGGGATCGCAGATTGTTCCTGTCATCAAATCAATCCATATTTTGCGGGGTGGCGTGCGGAGCCGCAACTTCAGCCTCCTTTCTTTGGTCATCAGCGCGGTCCGAGAATTTATGAACCATCTTGCCCCTCATCGTCATCGTCGCGGACCACCGAGGCTGGGGAGCGGCCCGCACCCCGCGTCTGTGT
>PKZC01000402.1 GCA_003132905.1 Bryobacterales bacterium
GCACCACCGGATCGTCCACCGTAATGGTGTAGATCAGAACATCGTTGTTCAGGCGCGTGAACTGCTCCGTCATTTTCATCTGCTCGCTGATCGGGAAGCGGTTTCCGGGCGGGGATCCCCCTACGCCGGTGTTGGTGGCGGACGCACCAGGCTTGAAGTTCGTGGTTTCCACCACCAGCGTGTTTCCTTCCCAATGCCCGCGTGAAACACCGAGGTATTCCTTAATAGCGGGAGAGACCGGAGGCGCATTGATCGGGATAATACGCGACTCGTGAATCATCTCCATGCGAAGAGCCACGTAGCCTGGCGCCTGGACGATCTGCAGTCCGTTGTTATAGCGGAACGGGAACATGGATGCGGGCAGCCCGCGGGTGATGCAACGATCCCAACTGTCGAAGTCGGTAAAAGAATCGAATGCTAATTTTTCGCCGGGAAGAGGCCAGCTGCTTTTCATGAGACTTGAGAGGCTCTTGCCTTCGGGAGTCATTTCAGGCAGCTTGCCGTCCGGCGGATCCATGATTAACGAGGTCTGACGCTGAGGGGTAAAGACGTCCATGACGCCATCGCGGAACACCCGGGCGGCTTCGCCATTCTTGACGTCCTCCTTGACGCGGTCAGGCTGCTTGGCGGCCCTTTCCTGGACAGCGTCAAATTCCGTCGCCGTCAGAAAAGCCTTGTGCGGATCGCAGGGAGGGCTACCGGCCGGCGGTCGAGCGCCGAAAGCCGGGACGCAGCGCTGCAGGGACACGGTGCCGACATAAGAGATTGGCCAGATTCCTTGCAGATCCGGATCGCCCCACGGCGTCTTCGGCTGCGTCCAGCCCGGCGGAGTGGCGATGAAGAAATTCGACTCGGTGGGCGTCGGCCCAAGTTTCACTGGCGCTAATTGCGCGTGGAGCGCCGGTCCGAAAACCGTCAGAGCGAGACTGCCGCCCCATAGAAGGCGGCTCATTACGGGTTGGATTGCAGACATGGCTCTATCCTTTTACTTGTCACTTACCCTCGGGCGGACCGTCCGGGCCAGAGGAACCGAGGAAAATCTTCTTCCCATCGGGGAACGTAAAATCGCGGCCGTTGGCGCGCGGCGACCCATCCTTGGCCTGATAGCCTTCAAAAATGATCTCGGTGCCCACAGGAAGCGACGCCTTGGTAAAACCATGGCGGATGAGCGCGTTCGGCGAGCCCCCTTCGATCATCCATTCCGTCGTGGTTCCATCCGGGTTCTTTACCGCGACGTGAATCCAGGAGTGCGGGTTGACCATTTCGACTTTCACTACCATGCCGCGTAATTTAACAGGCTTGTTGACGTCGAATTCGGCGGCGAAGGCGTGGTGGGCGAAGAGTGGGAGTGCCGAAAATAGCATCCCAAAAGCGGCCAGCAGGAGACTGATTGTCTTTTTCATGGCACCCTTGATTATATTGCTTCCTTCACTCGCGCGTTATGGCAGCGCGAAGGTATATATCGCGTTATTCCCGGACGTAGCTCTCAATTCCGGCACTTCCTTCGACAACTCAGGCACTTTCAAATTGTCGCCCGTCATCACACAGATGTATTGTTTGCCTTTCGCCGAGTAAGTGATCGTGCTCACCGAAACGTTGCCGCCGACGATGGTTTCCCAAAGCTGCTTTCCATCACGGGCGTCGAAGGCGCGGAAACGCCGGCTCATGTCGCCGTGAAAGATCAACCCGCCCGCGGTGGCTAGCATGGCGCCATTGCCGGGAGCGCGCCCGATGTCGAAGCGCAGTATTTCGCCGGTGGCCAGATTGATCTTTGCCAAGCCGGTCAGCGCGTGGGGATCGGAACCGGGACGCGGAATCACGGTCCAGCTTCCCCGCCCCGCTGGTCCATCGAGCGTCAGATCGCGGCAATTATCGATGTAAGAAACGTACAGCGAGTTGGTTTCCGGATCGTAAGCGGTGGGCCAGTAGCTACGCGTGTTCCAATAACAGACCACGTGGCGTTCGCCCGGTTTCTGAAACACCTCATTCCAGTTGATGCTGGTCTTGCCCGTTTTGACGTCGATGTCAGAAATCACAAACTTGGGATCGTCAAATGGAAAAGGCGTGGCCCAGATAAATTGACCGGTTGCACGATCCAGTTCAAACACGCCGCCCGCCTCGCCCACTGTCACGGCCACATCGCGCTCCTCGCCACGCCGGACGTTGGGGTTAATCCACTTCACGTACTTCGGATCGGGATTGATCTGAGTTCTCAGCAAGGTGCGCTCGTGCGTGTAATCCGAGTCCCAATCGTCGCCGGGCAAATGCTGGTAATACCAGGCCAGCTTTCCAGTCTCGGGATCCAGCGCCACCGTCGAGTTGCTATACAGGTCGGACGGAGCGGTACGCGAAATGGCATCCGCATTGCCATCGTGCCGCAGTATTCGTTGGTCGGGCATTGGATTTGCAACGCCCCAATAAGTCAGTTTCCGCACCGGATCATACGTTCCCGGAAGTCCCCAAGTGGATGCCTGCCGCTTGTCGGTTGCCGCGCCGCCCCACGTTTCATCACCCGGCTCGCCAGGCGCTGGAGTGGTGTAGAAGCGCCAGAGTTCTTTCCCCGTCAGGGCGTCGTGAGCCGCGATATAGCAGTTTTCTCGCTTTCCTGAGCAGGCCCCTCCGGAGATGACTTTCCCTTCCACGACAATCGGACCGGAGGTGTGTCCGCGCCCGTCGGTCTTGGTCTCCCAGCGGAGTTCGCCGGTGCGTGCGTCCAAGCCGACTACAAAACTATCCGGCGCAGTGTACAGTATGACGTCTTGAAAGATCGCCAGATTCTTGGTACGCGCCATTGCCGCGACGCCCGCCGGCACCTTCCGCTTGTACTCCCAAAGCAAGTCCCCTGTAGCCGCGTCCAGCGCCTGCACCAGCGCGCCCGGCGCTACCAGATACATCACACCGTCATGAACCAAAGGAATCGTTTCGGTTTGTCCGGATGGCAGCCCGCGGCTCCATGCCATCCGAAGCTGGCCGACATTGTCGCGCGTGATCTGCTTGAGCGGACTAAAACGCTGCGCATCGTAAGTCCGGCTATACATCAGCCAATCATCCGGGCTGGGCTTCTCCAGCATCTGCTGTGTCACGGGTTTGAAGTTCTGCACCTGCGAAAACAGCGGGGCGATGAACAACCCCATGAGACAACCGGCAAGAACTTTCATCACGGATTTAGGGCGCCACACAATGGAAATTGGCCGCTTCGTCGATGCTGCCTTGGCCGGAGTAACGCGCCACCTGTGGATACGAACAGAGTGGTCGCGTACGCACCACCTGATTGTCCACCACGCGGCTGGCTGTCATCGACTCGGGGGCTTTGCCTTTCTCCACCCAATCGATCATCGCCGTCATCGCATCGTGCCGATCGGGTCCAATGCCGCCTCCGCAGTGCCCCATGCCTGGCGCCATGAACAAGCGGAAGAACTCGGTCGTATTCGGACCGTTCTTAGCCACCGCTTCTTCGAAATAATTCACGCCCATTATGGGCTGCAGTATCGAGTCTGCCCATCCATACGTCATCAGCAGCTTTCCGCCATGCTTTCGGAACTTCGACAAGTCGGGATTCTTCGCGTCCGCCAACTCGCTCCAAGCGTCGAGTACGTGAGGGTCGCGATCGAAGTCGAACGTCTGGTAATCGTAATCGGGCTTGGGAGGTTTAGGAGCCAGATATTGGATCGTTCCTTCGGCCAGGTTGAAATCCGCGGGCTTACGGTCCGGCTGCGTAGTGACGATCACATTCAACCACGCGCTGCCTGTTCCGCCGCCGAAAAGTCCGGACACCGCTTCGCTGCCCGGCATGTAACCCGGGAAGAAAGGTTTGCCGTTGCTCGACGGTCCGCTATAAACCTTGGCCATCGCCGCGGCCTGTTCGGCTGTCAGGCAATCTGGGCCGTCCGAGCCCGCACTACATGCCGCGACATCGCGCGCCGGATTGAAGTCGCACTTGCGCGGGTCGTCGATCAGTCCATCCTTCAGACCATCGATCGCGTCGCACTTCTCCATCACCTTATCGGCTACCATTGCCAGCTTGGCCGGAGTAAGAGATACCGCGCTCAACGCCTTTTGATTCCACATCGCGCCAACGGTAAAACCGGTCTGATCCACCCAAGGTGAATTGACGATCACGCCGTCGAAATCGTCCGGGAAGCGCTGCGCCTCTATCAGACCCTGGCGTCCGCCGTTGGAACAGGAGTTCCAATAGGCGCGGGAAATCGATTTGCTGTAATAATCCTTCGTGATCTCTTTGGTGGTCTTGGCCGTCAGATGCACTGCGCGGTAGGCGTAGTCGATGGCTTTCTGCGGATTGCTGAGAACGAAAGTTGCCCCAGGCTCCTTACGCGCGTCGTGGCCCGTGTTGGTCTGGGCGAAGGCAAACCCGAGTTTCAACGCCTCGATGCGCTGCGCCACTCGGCCGGGATTATCCAGCGCGTCGCCTGCAAAACCGCCGTTGCCGATCATGTAAAAGCGTCCGTTCCACTTGACCGGAAGGCTCACCTCGAAAGCGATTTCAGGATCGAGCAGGCCAGTGACGCGACAGTAGGAAGGGGATGCATCGGTGGCCGGCATCGGCGTGGCCGTGATCTGCACAATGTCTTTCGACTTGAACTTACCCAGTTCCTCGCACCCTTTGTGCGGTTCCACGGACGCCTTGGAGTAATCCACTAGCGCCGTCTTCACGTCCGCGAAATCCTGTGCGTGGACCGCCGTCGCGCCGACAATCATCAGGATGGCAACAGTCAACCGGCTCTGCCTGATCTGCATGTATGGATTCTATATCCATTGGAAGCAATCAGGAGGCCGCGCGAATATACTGAACAGGAAGGCAATGGTTTGAATAATCGATTCGTCCTTACGATCGCGACGGCGGCAACAATATTATTGGCAGGCAGCGCCGCTCAATCGCAGCAACTGGATCGGCCGGCAACCATTTCGGGGCATCCGAACTTCAACGGAATTTGGCAGGCTTTGAACACGGCTTATTGGAATCTGGAAGGCCATCCGGTGGACGGATTGAATAAAGAGTTTTGGCAGCTCGGCGCGATCGCCACCATTCCGGCGGGGAAGAGCGTCCTGCGCGGAGGCGGCACGATTCCCTACCTTCCCGAAGCGCTCAAGAAGCGCGACGAAAACCGATCCAAATGGCCCGCGGCCGACCCGGAAGCGAAGTGTTATATGTTAGGCGTTCCGCGCGTCACATACCAGAATTTCCCATTCCAGATTTTCCAAGGTAACGGCGATCTTCTCATGGTCTACCCGTTCGCGGCCACGAACCGGATCATTTATATGAAGGACCATTCCGATCTGCCGGTGGATTCGTGGATGGGTAAGTCGAACGGAACTTGGGAAGGCAATGTCCTGGTTGTCACAACCACATCGCAGAACGGCCAGTCGTGGTTCGATCGCGCTGGAAACTTTGCCAGCAACCAGTTGAAAGTTACCGAGCGCTTCACGCTTCTGGACGTCAACCACATCTGGTATGAAGCCACGCTCGAAGACCCACAAACGTTCTCCAAGGCCTGGACCATCGAGATGCCGTTGTATCGTCTGATCGATAATCAAGCGCAACTGCTGGAGCATAAATGCGTTCCCTATACCGATATGCTGCTCTATCATGACCTGCTTCAGCCGAAACCGGAATCCGTAAAGTGAGGAAAGACAAATGCACAGCAGACTTCTAAAAGTTCTATTGAGCGCCGGAATCCTGATGGCGGCGTCGTTGCCCGCGGCGGCGCATCATTCTTTTTCCGCCGAGTTCGACTCCACCAAGCCGATCACGCTGGACGGCAAAGTCGTACAGATGGAATGGGTGAACCCGCATTCCTGGCTGACGATCGACGTGACCAAGGCGGACGGCACGGTGGAACGATGGCGGATTGAAGGCGGATCGCCATCGGTGTTGCTCCGCCTGGGCTGGAACAGGAATTCGCTCCCCGCCGGAACAAGGATCAAAGTTGTCGCCTTCCAGGCCAAGGACGGCTCTCTGCGCGGCAGTTCCCGAGATATCCAATTTCCGGACGGCAGGAAAATGGATCTTGGCGGCTCAGGAACTAAGGACGGGCAGGACAAGCAGGAAAAGTAATCGCCGGTGGTCCCTGCAAAGGGGTCGCACTCCCAGGAGTTGCCGACGATACGTCCCGGTGGATTAGTAACCGCTGCGCCGTCTGCGTGATCTGTCTCGTGGCGCTGCCACATATGAGCCGCGGTTCCAGTGGCCGCAGGCGACGGCATTCGAACGTTTCAGAACTCAAGCCGCGCCTGGAATGCGATCATTCGTGGTGAGCTGTCGCCGCCTAATCCAACCCCGAGCAACCCCGTCGGCGGCGAAGTCGGATAGCTGAGAGCTCCGAATCCGGTCTGGGTGGAAGGTTTGCCGGGAATCCCTGCATAGACTACATTGGGAAGGCCGAAATTCGGATGGTTGAACACGTTGAAGAATTGACCGTCGATGCGCAGCTTCACATGTTCTGACAATTGGAACCACTTGGTCAGATACAAATCGCTCCAGACGAAATCGGGACCGCGCAATGCATTTCGGCCTAGATTGCCGAACTGGCAGTTGGCCGCACTATCGCCGCCAGTACACCCGCCGGTGCTCGGATCGACCNNACCGTGGATACGAAGGCGTCCGGATTGAGCCACTGGATAGTGCCCGGCTGTGTGATCCCAGCGATCGAATTGTGTTGGTACAGCGGCACGCCCGATACAACGCTAGCGTACTGCGGGCCGCTCCCCTGAACGATGCCATTTCCGTTCGCGGAGTACGGTGCGCTCAAAACCGAAAATGGCAATCCACTATGCCAAAAGGCCGTGCCCGAGACCTGCCATCCGTTCAGCGCTCGTGCCAGCAGTGGATTGCGGGCTTTGATGGGCAACTGATAAACGTATTGCGCGGTCAAGTTGTCTCGAACATCGTAATCACAGGGGCCGTATTGGCGGCTGAGTTCGCCGGGCAGCGGTGACAGGATCGCGCCCGCGGCGAATGGAAGGAATCCGCCGTTGGAAACCGTGTCCATGCAGTGGCTCCAAGTGTAGTTGACCAGGACTTGAAGGCCGTGCGCCAGGCGCTTGTCCGCCGTTAACTGCAGGCCGTTGTAGTGGCTGTTTGCGCCGGTGTTCAGTTGCGTTACCGGCCCAAAACGCGGATCGACGGGCTGGCCGTAAGGGAACGGCGCAAAGCATCCGGCGCAGACCGTTTGATAACCGTTCACTTGCGTTTCGTAGGGTTGGTTTACGGCGCGCGTACCTACATACTGAGCTCGCAAATTGAGCGCATTGCCAATTTGGTGTTCCAAGGCAAAGCTCCACTGCATGAAGTAAGGCGCATGGAGCTTGCCGTCCGGAACCGCCGTGATCGAAATCGGAGGAAGGCAGGAGTTTCGACTGGCCAATGTCGAAGCGCATGAGAGTTCGCCTTGAGCGAAGCCGGAGTTGAACAGCTGATTTGCCGCCGCAGCGGCGTCGATAGCGCTGTTTGGGACTCCCGGTGCGATGGCTGTTCCACCTACTGAGCCCAGTAGTCCGCCTTGAAAAGTCTTCGAGTACGGAGGGTTCACGCCCACGAGATCTGCGACGCTGCCCGGCAGGATGTCGCTGAACAGGCCGAAACCACTGCGCAGGACCGTGTGCGGCGCGATCTGCCACGCGATTGCGGTTCTGGGTTGGAGGATCGCCAAGGGCGTCGAAGCGAACACGTTGGCAAGATGCGTCTGAATCACCGCATCGAGAGGCTGATTCAGATCGTGCGAGATGGAATCGAACGAGCCGGCCAGTCGCGCGACGGCGTCATGCGGATTCAGCGGATTCGAATTGTAAGTATCGCGGACGCCGAAAGTCCAGGTGAACGTGCGTGTCAACTTCCAGGTATCCTGCGCATAAAAATCCAGATTGAGGAAGTTGTAGGGCTGCGAATCGGCCAACGGAAAGGTTTCTGAAGCCGTGGATGCGATGCCGTAGATGAACTGGGGCAGCGTGGTGTAGGTCACCAGTGGAACTTCGCCCTCGCCAAAATCATAATCGTTCAGGCGGAAGATCCGGCTGTTGGTTCCAAACCGGAATTCGTGCGAGCCAACGGTCCAGGCGAGATTGTCATTGATGAAGAAGCGCGTCGCGCGCCGGCCCTGCACCCACGTATTGTCGAGCCCTCCGAGCGGTGTGAACGGAGCGTTCGAGCCGCTGCCCTGGAGCACGATTGGAAAGGCCGCGAGCGTTTTCTCGAAGTCGGCCGGCCCGAACAAGCTTTCATACCAGGAGAACGCGGGATTGAAGTAGTTCACCAGATGTCCGGAAAATACGTGCGTGTAGCCGGATGCGAAGGAGTAGAGAGGCTGCGGAGAGATGGCATTGAAGATCGGATTGATGGGATCGGTGTAGGCAGCCTGGAGGCCGGTGTCGGACTGAAAGCGGAACCATGCCATGTTGTTGGTGTTGATGTTGTAGTCGATGCGAGCCGTCTGCACCTGCTCGCGATCGTCACTCGAATGCGAAATGCTCTGGCGGTTCGCGCATCCATTTCCGTTGGGCGGATTGCCGATCGTAGCGGCCCCATTGCTATTGAACGGGCACCCGAGCACTGCGAGCGGAGTGCCCGAGGTATTGCCGTACAGCGCAAAGAGCTTCTGGTAGAACGGCACCAGTTGGGGCACTGGCTGATAAGTCGATCCCGTGATGGAGTCCACGCCGCCGCGCGGCAATTGATCGAGAACATAGTTTTGAAACGCGGGAGTGGGCACGGTGGTGGCGGTGACGATGGGGAGCGCGATCCGTACCCATTCCGAATCGAAGAAGAAAAACAGCTTGTCGTGGACGATCGGACCTCCGAGACTTCCCCCCAAGTGATTCACCGTTGAGCGCGGTTTGTGATTTCCCGGCGTGGCGTTCGTAAAGAAATCGGCGGCATTCAGCTTCGAGCCGTTCCACAGTTCGTACACATTTCCGTGAAATCGATTGGTGCCGGATTTCGTCACGTAGTTGATCTGAGAAGCGCCGTACCGGCCCTGATCGACAGCGTAGGAAACGGTGTTGACCGTCACCTCCGCGATCGAATTCAACCCCAGCACCAGATTGGTAGAAAGACCGCTGTTCAGGTTGGTCAGCGGATCGTTAGTCTCCAAGCCATCGACAATATAGCCGTTCGAAAGCGATGGCAAGCCGTTGAACTGAACGTTGCCGTAGCCGTTTGTGCCACCGACGAAGTCGTTCCCGCTCCCGGCCGTGTTAATCAACGCACCTGCGGCGAATTGGATCGGATACGTCATGTCGCCACCCGGATTCGGAAGGTCTTCGAGAGCGCGAGCATTCAATGTCGTCGAAGTATTCGGGTTGTCAGGGTTGATTAAAGGCGCCTGATCTTGAACGAGAACAGTTGCGCGTGCCGATGCGACGTTCAACCTGAAATCGACCGTTTGCTTTTGCCCGAGCTGCGCGGACACAGCATTGTGTTGTTGTGCTTCAAAACGGTCTGCCTCAGCCTTGACCGAGTACATGCCGGGCTTGAGCTGCGGAAAACTAAAACGTCCGGCGTCGTCGGTTTTCACGGATCGTTTAAGGCCATTCTCTACGTTCGTGACGGTCACGATAGCGGCGGAGATCGCCGCATCGGCTGGATCGACAACCGAGCCGACGATGGCGCTGGTAGTCTCGCCCTGACCTTGCGCGAACTTTACCAAGATCAAAGCGACGGCCGCGACCCGGATCCAATACCGATAACGGAGCAGCATTTAGCTACTTTACTACAGATTTCAAACATTAGTAAACTATGGTTAATTTAGTGCCTAAACATTGATTTCACAACGGCCTAGCCCTAAGCGACCCGCCTGGACGAGAAACGGCCTACTCTTTGTGTCGCTACCAACCAAACTCTTCAGCCTGAGTCGGCGGAAGCCAATTCAGCGTTACTCTGCTGTTCACCGCAACCGAAATCTATTTCTTTTTGGCCGCCGCGTCTTTGATAGCCTTCAAATGCGGAAGGTCGTGATCTTCTTCGTGGCAGGCGGCCTCGTACATCATGCCTTTTTCGCGCGTGATCGGAAATGCGATGGTCCATGGCCGCGTGTACACCACCGGATCGGCGACGGTCGCCTGGTACTTGATGGTGTCGGGACCCGCCGGCGTGAATCGTTCGACCACGTGCGCGGCATAGCTGATAACATCACCCACTTCATTCAACCAGGTTTCACCGTTGAGATTCGTCGTATCCACCACCAGCGTATCGCCCTCCCAATGCCCAATCGAATCGCCTTGCCACAGCTGGATTGAATCGGGTAGATGCGGCCGGGGGCGAAGTGAGATGATGCGCCACGCTACACGCTCGTGCAGAATCACGAAATAGTCGGGCGTCTGAATAAAGTGGAACGAGGTGGGAACGTACATCGCTCGCGGAACACCGGCCGGGAAGCAGTGCGCCGTCGGATCGTCATAACCCCTTGCTTCGCGGTTTCGATCCTTCCTTTCCTGCAAGGCCCACGGCTGCAGCGGAAGGGTCAGGTCTGGAGGATCGATCACCACTCCTCGCCCGCCCTGAGTGAGTCCATTGATGGCGTGTTTTTCCAATCCGAAATTCGCGCCGCCGGCGTCGGGGACAAAATAACCCTGAAAATCGGGCTTCCCGTCGGGCTTTCGGCGAACGTTCGCGGCATTGCTTACGGGCGCGGTGGAAGCATTGGACGGGACAGCCGTCATAGCCATGGATGGCGCGGGTCCCTTACCCGGATACCACGTCCTTTCTTCGCGCGTGAACGCGCCGTTGGCCTCTTCCACTTCGGCCTGGCAGACGTACTCGAACAGCCTGTCCCGGTCCGTCCTGCGGCGCAACGGAAGCCGGATGGTCCAGGGCTTGGTGAAAACTTTTGAATCCTCGATGGTCGCTTCGTATTGGATAGTGTCAGGGTCCGTCATGCGATATCGCTCCACCACATGGAGCGCGTCGCTGTGAAAGTTTCCCGCCATGTCGAACCATGTTTTGTCGTTGTTGTTGGCCACGTCGACAACCAGCGTGTCCCCCTCCCAGCGGCCCCGCGAATCGCCCATCCAGAAGGTGTTGTCGGCCTCCGGGTGCGAACTGCCATCCGTATAAATGAGGCGATAGTCGAGTGACCATTCGAACGCCATCGCCATGGTCTGAGGCGTCTGGAAAATCTGAAATGGGAAATCGAGATACATGACGCGAGGTACGCCAGGGATATAGCACTTCCCGAGGGGATCGTCCTTCTGCCGGTTCTGAAAGTTTTCGGCTTTCTTCTGGGCGGCCCACGGCTGATATGGGATCTCGGTTCCCTCGACGACAGACCGTCCGGCCAACATATTGTAATGCGCCGCGTGATCCCCCAGATCGGCTGCCGCAGTGCTAGAAGCCTGCCAAATGCCCTCAAAGTTTGGCTTGCCGTCGGCCGTTCGTGGCAAATTCGGACGAGAAGGCGTAGTGCGTTCCGGAGCAGCCAGTAGCGCGCCGGCCAGCGCGAGGGCAGCCATCGCGGCAAGTGGGAATGAGCGCATATAAGAACTATCAGAACACACTTTTTTCGCTGTCCCCGCAGTCGCGCGGTCCGTGTGCGAGGCCGACGCCTTGCCCCCCATGCTAAATCCCCCAGGATGCTATATCCTTTAAGTGATCGCGAGAACTTTATGGCCTACAAACTGAACGTAAACGGGCGGTCTACAACGGTCGACGCGCCCCCGGACATGCCGTTGCTGTGGGTGCTCCGAGACGTGCTGAATCTTCGCGGCACAAAGTATGGCTGCGGCATCGGCCAGTGCGCCGCGTGCACCGTGCAATTGAATGGCAAGGCGGCGCGCTCGTGCCAAACACCGGTTTCCGCCGTGGGCAACCAGGCGGTTACTACCATCGAGGGGTTGTCCGCGGATGGCACTCATCCGGTGCAGATCGCGTGGACGGAAATCGACGTCCCTCAGTGCGGATACTGTCAGGCGGGGCAGATGATGGCGGCAGCGGCGTTGCTGGCAAAAAAGCCCAACCCGACCGACAGCGATATCGACTCCGCCATGAATGGCAATCTTTGCCGCTGCGGCACCTATCTTCGCATTCGCAAGGCGATTCATGTTGCTGCCGGATTGTCTACCAATGCGTCCGCTAAGAACCCGCAGCAGGCGCAGCTCACCCCGTCAGCGAAGTAAAAGTACAAAGATATAAGGAGCCTGGAAATGAAGCGCATCGATCGTCGTTCCTTCCTCAAAGTAAGCGCCGCCGGCGCTGGTGGTGTGTTGATCGGCTTATATGTGCAGCCGAAGGCAGCGGCACAAGCCCGGGGTGGACCGCCGGTACCATCGCCAGATCCGCACACCTATATCAAGATCGCGGCCGACGGCACCGTCACCATCGTGGCCAAGAATCCCGAAGTCGGCCAGGGCATCAAAACCATGCTTCCGATGCTGATCGCCGACGAACTGGATGCCGACTGGAAATCGCTGAAGATCGAGCAGGCCGATTTCGACGACAGCAAATATGCCGCGCAGATCGCTGGTGGCAGCACGGCAACCCCGACCAATTGGCTTCCGATGCGCCAGGCCGGCGCAGCTGGCCGTGCCATGCTTATCACAGCGGCGGCTCAAACCTGGAGCGTGCCGGAATCGGAATGCAGTACGGCATCCGGCCGCGTTTATCACAAGGCCTCTAACCGATCGCTCGGCTATGGGGATCTGGCGGCGAAGATGGCGGCGCTGCCCATGCCCGATGTGAAGACGCTCAAGCTGAAAGATCCGGCGGATTTCAAGATCATCGGCGTCAGCCAGACTCAACGCGAGCTGCCGAACATCGTCACCGGCAAGCCGATTTTTGGCATCGACGTCGTGGTGCCGGGCATGCTCTATGCCGTATACGAGAAGTGCGGAGTTTTCGGCGGCAAGGTCGCAAGTTCGAACATCGACGAGATCAAGAAACTGCCGGGCGTCAAGAACGCTTTTGTAGTGACGCGCCCCGACATAACCGACACCGTGCTCCCCGGCGATCCGGGTCTGGAAAGCGGCATCGCGATCCTGGCCGAGACTTGGTGGCACGCGCAATCGGCGCGCAAGAAACTGCAAGTCAATTGGGACGAAGGTCCGCGGGCCAATTTCAGCAGCGTCGCTTTTGCGCAGCGCGCACAAGAACTGAACAAGCAAGCGCCGCAGAGGACAATTCGCAAAGATGGCGATCCCGACGCGGCCATGAACGGAGCCGCGAAGGTGGTGGAGGCGGCGTATGCTTATCCATTCATCTCTCACGCGCCACTCGAACCGCAGAATTGCACCGCGCATTTCAAAGATGGAAAATGCGAAATTTGGACCAACAGCCAGATTCCGGGCAGCGGGCGCCGTCTGGCCGCGCAGGTTTTAGGTATTCCCGAAAGCGATGTGACGCTGCACATGGTCCGCGGCGGCGGTGGCTTCGGGCGGCGTCTGACGAACGACTACGTGGCTGAAGCAGCGTACATTTCGAAGGAAGCGGGCGTTCCCGTGAAGCTGCTCTGGTCTCGCGAAGACGACATGGCGCACGATTATTATCGGCCCGGCGGTTTCCAATTCCTCAAGGCTGGGCTGGATGCCCAAGGCAAAGTCGTTGCCTGGCACAATCATTTCATCAGCTATGGCGATGGGGACCGGTTTGTTTCGGCTGGCGCCATGGGTCCAACCGAGTTCCCGCAGCGCTTCATCCCGAACTACCATCTGCAAGCTTCCGTGCAGCCGTTGGGCATTCGAACCGGTTCGCTTCGCGCGCCCAGCAGCAACGCTTTCGGATTCGTCATTCAGTCTTTCATCGACGAACTGGCCCATGCCGCTGGAAAAGATCCCGTCGAGTTTCGCCTTGCCTTGCTCGATTCGGCAACTTCCGCCGAGCAGGGTCTTGACGATCGCGGCCGGCCGGGACTCAATGCCGGTCGTATGAAGGGCGTCGTCCAACTGGTGGCCGAGAAATCCGGATGGGGCAAACGCACTTTGCCAAAAGGCACCGCGATGGGCGTGGCATTCCATTACAGCCATCTCGGATACTTCGCCGAAGTAGCGGAAGTCGCGGTTGATCCCACGAATAAAGTGAAGATCAACAAGATCTGGGTGGCGGCCGACGTGGGTAGTCAGATCATCAATCCGAGCGCCGCTGAGAACATCATCCAGGGCGGAATCATCGACGGATTGAGCGAACTGATGGATCAGGAGATCACGGTAGAAAAGGGCCGCGTGGTGGAGACAAATTACCACCAGCACAAGATGGTTCGCCTCACCCAGGCTCCGCCGGAAATCGAAGTCCATTATCTGAAGACCAACAATACGCCCACCGGCTTGGGAGAACCGGCCATGCCGCCTGTTCTTCCAGCTGTCGCCAACGCGATCTTCACCGCTACAGGCAAGCGCGTGCGTTCGCTGCCTATTGCAAAGTCCGAGTATAAGTTCAGTTGGGCTTAGCAGGCCGCCGCGCCTTTCTGATTGCTTTACTTTTCGCGCCCTCGGCGCTGAAGGCGCAGGACGAGCGCCGCGTCGTCTCGGCAAACGGTCAATTCGAGTTCCGTCTCTTCGTAGGACAACCGAAGGATGCGCTCTGGGCGCGCGTTGGCTATCAGGTACTCTTTCGCGGAAAGCCGCTGATCGCGACATCCTGGATGGGTCTGGATATTCGAGATCAGGAGCCTTACCTCGGCGAAAATCCGGGTTTCATTACTTCGGAGACCGCTTCGAACGACAGAAGCCACTACGCTTCACTGGTGGGTCACTACATGCAGAACGGCTCGCTCGGCCGCCGGCTCGACGTCGAGATTCGCGCCTATGACGATGGGGTCGCATTTCGCTACATCTTGCCGCGCTCCACTCCACTGGAAGAGATTCTCATTCGAGACGAAGCCACTCAGTTCAATTTCGCTCAGCCCGGCGCTCTCAGCCATCTCGACGCAAAACCGGATTTCGATCTCCCGTTCTTTCTGGAACAACCGGGCATCGGCTGGATCGCGATCGCAGCCGCGGGGCCAGAGCTTTCGTCCGGCAAGTATCCGCGGACCTATCTTGTCCGGTCCGGTGATGGCATGCTCACCAATCTGGCGCGCAGCGCAAGAGAACCCACTGTCTCGTACGTCGGAGCCACGCCGCTCATCTGGCCGTGGCGCGTGGTGATGGCAGGTCCGGACAAGCGGCAGCTGATGAACTCTGAAACTCTACTTGATTTGAACCGGTGAGTGGAACGGCTTACTTCGGCGTCTTGTGCGCCCGCTCGTAGCGCGACGTCTCGATGTAACCGCGAATAGCCGTATTGCCTTCGTGGCACGCGTATTCGAACATCTGATACTTGTTATCCAGCTTTAATGGAAACGCGACCGCCCACGGACTTGCCACCACCTCCGGGTCCTCCACTTTCATTTCGTACTCGATCGTATCGTTGTCGGTTCGTTTGAAGCGCTCGGTGATGCGCATGTTCTCGGAAGTGGGGTTTAGCGGCGGCGAACCGGGAACCCCGGCGTTGGTCATGTCGGTCTTGCCGTTGAAGTTGGTTGTCTCGACCACCAGCGTGTTGCCTTCCCAGTGACCGCGCGATTCACCCATCCACTCTTTGATCGACTTATCGAGCGCGGGACGTCCATCGGTCGGAATGATGCGAACCTCGTGGGCCATTTCGAGCACGATCAGAACATAACCGGGCGACTGCATAATCCGAATGCCGTTGTTGTAGTTGCGCGGCAACATGGAAACCGGCATGCCGCGCGTGATGCAGCGGTCCCAGCTGTCGAAGTCGTTTGGGCTATCGAATACGGTTTGGCCCGGCTTATAGCTGCCGTGCATCTGATCGTACAGCTCCTTGCCCTTGGGCGTAAGCGCTGGGAATCGCCCATTGGCTGGTTCACTCATCAAAGACGTCAGCCGCATCACCTGCGTGCCGGAGTCGGCCTGCGGGATTGCGCCGGATTCGAACCGCTCGTTGCGGGCGTGCGCGCTCTTCTCGGCCGCGGCGAATTCCTCGTCGGTCAGCAAGCGGCGGTCGCCATACTTCTCCGGCCGCTGAAACGGTGTAGCAATCAGATGGTTGAGCGGCCAGATACCTTGCAGGTCAGGCTCGCCCCATGGCGTTTTGGGCTGTTGCGCAGCTGCAGGCAAAATCATCAGGCCGATGCTTATTGCGCCCAGAGCCAGAATCCGATGGATCATCTGAAGACGGATCATATCATGATAATCTCGTGCTTCAGCTTCGACTACAAGGAGATCTATGAGGATCGCGCTTGGCTTATTACTCGGCGTCTCAATTCTGGCGGCTCAGGATACCCATAATGCTCCAGATGCACATATCGCTGCCGCGAAAGCCGCGGCTGGTGAGGATTTTCAGAATCTGTTCCAGTTTCAATGCTACGGGCCGGGCCCAGCTGACCCACGCGCAGCGCCAAGTGGTGGCCCGTCCGGTGGACCGCGCGCTGGCGGACCCAGGCCGTCGGGGCCACCGGAACGATCCACATGGCACGCCGATCCCGTGAAGGTTTTTGACAACCTCTATTTCTTCGGCCAGTCCGAATACGCCGTGTGGGCCATCACGACGTCAGCGGGCATCATCGTCCTCGACACCATCTTTGATTATTCGGTCGAAGACGAAGTTGCCGGCGGGATGAAGAAGCTGGGTTTGGATCCGGCCAACATCAAATACGCCGTCGTGAGCCATGCTCACCCCGATCACGACGGTGGCGCGCGGTTCCTGCAAGAACATTACGGCACGCGAGTGATCATGTCGCCGGCGGACTGGGACGTGCTCGATAAACGAACCTTCGGCACCAAGCCGAAGCGCGACATCGAAGCCACCGACGGCCAGAAGCTCACGCTGGGCGACACCGCGCTGACGCTCTATATCACGCCCGGTCACACACCCGGCACAATCTCCACTCTGTTTCCGGTGAAGGACAATGGGACGCCACACCTTGCGGCTCTCTGGGGCGGAGTGGGCCTCAATACCAACCGGGAATCCGTTCAGAACTACATCCGGTCGGCGCAGCGATTCAGCGACATCGTGAAGCAGGCGGGGGCGGATATCATTCTTGCCAATCACACCGATTGGGACCGCTCGAAAATCAACCTGCCGATGCTGGCCAAACGCACGCCCGGTATGGCGAATCCATACATCGTCGGGAATGCAAAGGCGCTTAATTTTCTAAAGGTCGCCGAGGAGTGCGCCACAGCCCGAGTTGCATGGGCGAATTGAATTAATTGAGATCGGATCCACGTCACAATATCGCTATACCGCAATGCGGTATACTCTCGAATAGTGGAGGATGCGCCCGAGATCACGGTCCTGCAACTGCCCGAGTTCAAGGCCGAGGCCACGGAGCTAATCGGGGCCCGTGGAATCGACGCGTTGGCCGTCTACCTCATTGATCGTCCCGACGCAGGAGACGTGATACCGGGATCGGGCGGAGTC
>PKZC01000399.1 GCA_003132905.1 Bryobacterales bacterium
GGATGTGGCTCGGCGCAGTCGACCAGCCGATATGGATGGCGAGCGGCTCCGCTTGCGCAGCCGCTATCCCCAGGACGGTCAGCCCGGCAATCGCGGCCGCGTGGATCGCACGCTTGATCATGATTGCGTCCTTACGTCTTGGCCTATTTGCCGTCGATCCGAATCTTGGCGTCCTTGATCAGCGACAGGTCGACGTATTCGGGCGCCAGCGTGATCGCCTGCGGCAGCAACCCGAGCTTGGCCGAGATGTCGATCTCGTGCTGCGCCGCCTGCTGCTCGAAGGGTTCAGCAACCTTCAAAGTCTGAGCAACACCTTGAAGCTCTCTGTCCCTATTCTAAACATCGTCTTCACTCACATGCGCCAGCAGCAACTGGTGGAAGTAAAGGGGATGCTGGGAAACGACTATAACTTTACGCTGTCGCAAGCGGGCAAGATGCTGGCCGGCGAGCGTTTTCAGATCAGCCAATACGCCGGCGCCGCTCCCGTGTCCTTAAAGGATTACAGCAACGCCACCAAGGCCCAGGCTGCCCAGGTGCGTATCGACCGCAAGATCCTGCGCTCGGCATTTTCGGATTTGGTGGTAAACGATCAACTCCTCGATCAACTAGGTCCGGCGCTCATTTCGCAGAACTCCATCTTCGTGTATGGGCCCACCGGTAACGGAAAAACCAGCTTGGCGGAAAGAATGCTGCGCGTGTATCAAGACGCCGTGCTGATGCCTTACGCAGTGGAAGTGGATAACCAGGTAATCAGCTTGTATGACCCGGTGGTTCACCAAAAGCTGGGCATGGACGACGGAGATGTGGATCCGCGCTGGGCGCTTTGCCGGCGGCCTTGCATCGTGGTGGGCGGCGAGTTGATCCCCAGCATGCTGGAATTGCGCCTGGACGAAGCCTCGGGTATTTACGCCGCGCCGCTGCAAATGAAGGCCAACAACGGCATCTTCATCATCGACGATTTTGGCCGCCAGTTGATGTCGCCGCGCGACCTGCTGAATCGCTGGATTGTGCCTTTAGACCGTCGCGTGGACTATCTGATGTTGCGCTACGGCGTGAAATTCCAGATTCCCTTCGAGCTCATGGTGGTGTTCTCCACTAATCTGGAACCCAGCGACTTGGCCGACGAAGCCTTCCTGCGACGCATCCACAACAAGATTTTCGTAGACGCCGTGGATGAAAAGTCTTTCGACCAAATCTTCCATCGCGTAGTCACCAAGTTCAATATCCCCTGCGAGCCCGACAGCGCCGAGTATCTGCGCAAGCTTTGTCTGCGCGAGGGGCGCACAGAGCTGCGCGCCTGCTATCCCGCCGATATCTGCACCATTCTTACCTCCATCGGCAGGTACGAAGGGCGTCCGCCGTTCATGAGCAAATCCGAACTGGAGCGCGCCAGCGCGCTGTATTTCGCCAAGAGCTAGGTAGCGCTGCCGCAACGGCGATAATGGATTTGTCGCCGCATGAACGTTCTTCTCATCTCTACTTACGAGCTGGGCCACCAGCCATTCGGCCTGGCCTCGCCCGCAGCTTGGATCGCCGAGAGCGGCCACCAGGTCACCTGTGCCGACCTGGGCGTGGAGTCGCTCGATGCGGATGCCGTCCGCAAGGCCGGGCTGGTTGGCTTCTACCTGCCGATGCATACCGCCACGCGGTTAGCGGCCAAGGTAATGGAAAAGGTTCGCCGTCTGAATCCCGCCGCGCACATCTGCTGCTACGGACTCTACGCGCCGCTGAATGAATCGTATCTGCGAAGCCTGGGGGCTGGAACGATTTTGGGCGGTGAGTTTGAGCCGGGGCTTATTTCGTTGCTCGAGCGCCTGGCTGGCGCGGAATCAAATGTACAAACCGAACCGCTGATCTCGTTAGACCGGCTGCAATTCAAAACGCCCCTGCGCTCCGGATTGCCGGCGCTCGAAAAATACGCGGGGCTGCGCATCGGTGGCTCGTCCAAACGCACTGGCTACACCGAGGCCAGCCGGGGGTGCAAACATCTGTGCCGCCATTGCCCCGTAGTGCCGGTCTATCAGGGAAGTTTTCGCGTGGTGCAGCCCGAAGTTGTCCTGGCCGATGTTCGCCAGCAGATTGCGGCGGGCGCCGAGCACATCAGCTTCGGCGATCCCGATTTCTTCAACGGGCCTACGCACGCCATGCGCATCGTGGACGCACTGCATCGCGAGTGGCCGGATATCAGCTACGACGCGACCATCAAGATCGAGCATCTGCTGAAGCATCGCCACCTGTTGCCCCGGCTGCGCGAGACGGGCTGCCTGTTTGTCACAAGCGCCGTGGAATCGGTGGATGACGCAGTGCTTGCGAAGCTGGATAAAGGTCACACGCGGGCCGATTTTATGCAGGTTGTGCGCGAGTTTCGATCGGCCGGCCTGACGCTTTCGCCTACCTTCATTCCGTTCACTCCTTGGACCACGCGCGAATCGTATCGCGAATTGCTGGAGCTTTTAGTAGAGCTGGAGTTGATAGAGCACGTCGCGCCGGTGCAGTTGGCGCTGCGGTTGCTGATTCCGCGCGGATCGCTGTTGCTGGAACTTGAGGACATTCAAGCCGTGATTCGCACGTTCGACGAACCGGCGCTTTTATATCGCTGGCAGCATGCCGATCCGGAAGTGGACACGCTGGCCGCGCAAGCCCTGCGCATCGCCGCCTCGCGCGGATCCCGCCGCGAAATCTTCGGCTGCCTGTGGAACCTGGTGGCCGATCGCCCGCTGCCGGAAGACTTTTACCTGTCGTCCCCCGCCGCGATTCCATACATGGATGAGCCATGGTTCTGCTGCGCGGAACCAACTGAAGAACAAGTCGCGCATGTGTAACGGCTTTTGCGACACGGTGGCCTATTACACCAATCGGTCAGCTTTCGATTAAGCTATTGAAAAGAACATGAAGAGGAAGAAACTCGGGAGGCCGCCGATAAGGACCGCAGTGAAACGCAAACTGCTAACGGCCGGGACCCCGGCATTGTTCCCGGAGATGACGGATAATCCCTGGTACACAGGGCGCAATTCCAGCAGCGAGGATAACGGCCACCAGGCGAGCTGCCTGACGACGCTCGAAGTCTGTGCTGGTGCGGGTGGACAGTCTCTTGGATACGAGCAGGCTGGGATCGGCCATGTAGCCCTAGTCGAGCTAGACAGACATGCTTGCGCAACACTGCGGCTGAACCGCCCAAACTGGAACGTCGTTGAGCAAGACTTGAACGTCTTTTCAGGATCAAGCTATAAAGGCGTCGATATCATTTCAGGCGGTCTACCTTGTCCGCCGTTCTCTATCGCTGGCAAGCAACTTGGAAAAAAGGACGAGCGCAATCTGTTTCCAGCGATGATCCGCCTGGTTGATGAAGTGCGCCCACGCGCTGTGATGATCGAGAATGTCCGGGGCATCCTGGACGCCGTCTTCGAGGACTATCGCCAGTACGTTGGAACCGAACTCCGAAAGCTCGGCTATCAACCGGGGTGGAAGCTCATGAACGCCTCGGATTTTGGCGTATCGCAGCTTCGGCCAAGAGTAGTATTCGTAGCGGTGAGAAAAGAGCTGGCCGAGCACTTCGAATGGCCCGAGGAATCAAGGGCGCAACCGAAGACCGTAGGGAAATTGCTCTTCGATCTCATGGTTACAAACGGGTGGAACGGGGCTAGAGCTTGGAGGAACGCAGCCGACGAGATCGCCCCAACAGTCGTTGGAGGATCGCTAAAGCATGGCGGTCCTGACCTGGGGCCCACTAGAGCAAGACGCGCTTGGGCCACGCTAGGCGTGGATGGCCTCGGGATCGCCAACGAAGCTCCTGGTCCCGATTTCGTGGGGATGCCCCGGCTTACTATGCGTATGGTGGCACGTCTTCAAGGATTTCCCGACGATTGGCAGTTCAGCGGTGGGAAAACAGCCGCCTATCGGCAAGTCGGAAATGCCTTCCCCCCACCCTTTTCCAAATCTGTAGCGGAGAAGCTGAGAGAATGTCTTAGTAAGTCCCGCCTAGTGAGGGTCGCTGGGTGAACCAAGGCCCGAATGAAGCCCTCTTTCGAGTGGCTAGACGGCGGTTCCACGAAGTCCTCAAAGAGAAAGTGCTCAGGCTCGACCAGGGCGTCTTGAGCAATGCTGACAAAGGAAACAAGGCAAGCAAAGCCATCGCGCTCGGCATAGCAAAGCGGATCGGACTTGATCAGCCTGGGGTGAAACTCAAAGGGCAAACCGCTGGAAATCAATTCGAGATTGCGACGGCCTCGTTCATCCGAGAAACTTTCCTGCAACTAAAGCATCTACGCCCCGGTGAATGGACGGTGCAAAAGATTGGCGAGAAGCCTAGCAACGAGGATGCATCCGCCAAGAAAAGGAACGAAGCGCAACAGAAGGATTTCAAGAGTCTCATAAAGATTGCTCATTTTGAACAGTACAAGCATCTCATTGCGATAGCCAAAGCCGCCAGTGATAACCCTGAGCTTGCAGCATCATTGGGAAGCGATTACATCATTAAGCCCGATATCGTCGTATTCCGCCAGTTGGTCACTGATGATGAAATCAATTCGCACTCGCTGCTGGTGGACGAGACGGTGGCGCTACTCTCCAGTCTGCGGAAAAACAACGGTGGATCGCCATTACTTCACGCTAGCGTCTCCTGCAAATTGACTATCAGAAGTGATCGTTCTCAGAACTCCCGATCTGAAGCTCTCAATCTGATACGTAACCGACGTGGGAAGCTTCCTCATGTGGTCGTTGTTACCGGGGAGCCCCTCCCGAGCAGATTAGCTTCTGTTGCGCTGGGGAGCGGCGACATTGACTGCGTCTACCATTTCGCCTTACCGGAATTGTTCGAGGTGGTGAAAGAATGCAGCTATGACGACTCAGAAGAAGCACTGAACATTATGGTCAACGGAAAACGACTGAAGGACATTTCTGACCTTCCCTTAGATTTAGCGGTGTGACGGATAAACTTACCGCGCAGCGCCGGAGCGCGAACATGGCGAAGATTCGGGCCAAGAACACCTCGCCCGAAATGCTAGTACGGCGTCTAGTTCATAGCTTGGGCTACCGTTATCGTTTGCACTCGCCAAAGCTCCCAGGAAAACCTGACGTAGTGCTCACACACTTGAAGAGAATTATCGAAGTCCGAGGCTGCTTTTGGCACCAGCACGAAGGCTGTATTGATTCGCACATTCCGAAATCGCGAACGGACTACTGGGCCCCAAAGCTCCAAAGGAATCAAGAGCGAGACCATGAGAATCTTCGGAAGCTCCGTGCCCAGGGTTGGCGTGTGCTGGTCGTCTGGGAGTGCGAGGCGAGAAAATATTCACGCCTTGAAGTGCGCCTAAAGCGGTTTCTCGGAGGGCGCTAAAGCACACTTTTCCCTAGTCCCTCTTCCTTCCAACTGGCGCTTTAAACTAGATCCAAAGATCACTGGTTCGCAAAGGCCCGTTTAGCGCCAGGCGTGGAAAAGCAAGATTTCTCGGAAGAACGCATCACCAACCAGGCAATGGCGTCAAGCCACCGTCCCCTCCGTTCCTGGTAAAAATAGACCGTGCACGAAATCCTGGAGAACATTGGACCCGGCAAGCGCGTGCTCGACATCGGATCGGGCCCGGGCAGCTTCGCCTCCAGCATGGGTCCGTTCATCGCCATCCGTGCCGATCTCGACCGCCCCTCCGCCCCGGTGCAGAATTTCGCGCAATCCGACGCCGCGCATCTTCCCTTCCGCGACCACGCATTTGACGCTGTCATCTCGAACCACAGCCTGGAGCATTTCCACGATCTGGCGGGAGCGCTGGCCGAAATGGGCCGCGTGCTGAAGCCGTCCGGCGCACTCTTCATCGCAGTGCCCGATGCCTCCACGTTCTGCGATCGTCTGTATCGCTGGCTGGCTCGCGGCGGAGGCCACGTCAATCCGTTCACTTCGGCCCCAGATCTGGCCGCCATGATCGAACGCGCCACCGGACTGCGTCACGTCCAAACCCGCACGCTGTGTACTTCGCTGTCGTATTTGAATCGAAACAATCGCCGTGTGGCTGGTCCCAGACGTCTTTTGGCGGTAGGAGGCGGCACCGAGATTTCACTGCACGCATTCACTTATATCGCCCGTTGGTGGGACCGGCTGTTTGGCACCCGGCTTAGTGTTTATGGCTGGGCGCTTTATTTCGGCAGCTTCGCCGTTCCCGTGGAAACCGAGACTTGGACGAACGTCTGCATTCGATGCGGCTCGGGGTCGCAATCGGAATGGCTGCGCCACTTGAACCTGGTGCGCAAGCGGTTTCTATTCCAAGTCTACCCATGCCCCAACTGCGGAACGATAAACCTTTTCTCGGACGACACGCACTATCGCCATCTCACCGTTGCCTCCAGCGCCCCCGCCACCTCAAGGCTATAATTAGGCTAGCCATATGAAGCATAAGTTGGCCCCCCTGCTTTTCCTCCTGATTTGCGCGTGTTCGGCTCCCGCGCAGCGCAAGGATTTTGAACTCCCCACCATGCATGCCGCGCGCGGCACCAACGGCGCGCTCGCCACGGGCAGCGAATACGCCGAGGAGGCCGGGATGAAGATCTTCTTCCATGGAGGCAACGCTGTGGACGCGGGCGTGGCCTCTATGTTCGCCGCTTCTGTGGCCGAGTTTTCGCACTTCGGCATGGGTGGCGAGGCGCCAATTCTGATTCGCACCAAGACGGGCAAGGTTTACGCCATCGCGGGCGTCGGCACCATGCCCAAGCTTGCTTCGGCTAAGTTCTTTCTGGAGCACCGGCCGCGGCCCGGTGAAATTCTCACACTCGATCCGGGCGGATTGAAAGGCATTATTCCCGTGGCGGGCATTCTTCCGGCCCTGGTGCCCAGCATGGTGGAATCCGGATTAATCGCGCTGCGTGATTTCGGCACCAAGTCTTTCTCCGAAGAGATTGAACCCGCCATCGAGTTGGCTGACGGAATGGCTATTGACGAAACCCGTTCTGGTGCTATCTCGCGCTCGCGCCGTTTCTTCGATCTTTGGCCGGATTCGAAAAAAACCTTCCTGCCTGAAGGGCGCGTCCCGCTGCCGGGCGAGATCTTCCGTCAGCCGAATCTGGCACGTACCCTGCGATCCATGGCCGCCGCTGAAAAGAAGGCTCTAGCTTCGGGTGCTTCCCGCACCGCCGCCATCGACGCCGTGGCCGATTATTTCTATCGCGGCGACGTGGCGCATCGCATCGACGCTTTCAGTCAAGCCAACGGCGGCCTGCTGCGCTACGACGATATGGCTGCATTCAAACTGCAGCCCGAAGAACCGGTTTCGAGCGACTATCACAATTACAAGGTCTATAAGCCCGGGTTCTGGACCCAGGGCCCGGCGATGCTTGAAACGCTGAATATCCTGGAAGGCTACGACCTGCGCTCCATGGGTTTCAATTCCACCGAGTACATTCATACCGTTACCGAAGCGTTGAAGCTGGCCTATGCCGATCGCGACGCCTATTATGGCGATCCGAAATTCAACAACATTCCGGCCGACACGCTGCTGTCGAAGGCATACGCGGCCGAGCGCCGCAAAGAGATCGGAAAAACTGCTTCCATGGACTTCGTGCCTGGCCTGATCAACGGTAAACGCGGCAAGCATCCTACCGAGATGGACATCGCGCGCACCAAGATCGACGACGCTTTGATGGCCAGCGATACCACCTGCATTGACGCCATCGATAAAGACGGCGTCGTGTTCTCCGCCACACCTTCCGGCGCATGGCTGCCTTCGGTGATCGCGGGCGATACCGGTATTCCGCTTACCGAGCGCGCGCAGCAGTTCATCCTGGTTCCGGGATCGCCCAATGAATTGGCGGGCGGCAAACGTCCCCGCGTAACTTTGAGCCCCACCATCATCACCGAGCAGGGCAAGCCGTTTCTGGCGCTCTCCACGCCGGGTGGCGACAACCAGGAACAAAGCTTGATCCAATTGTTCTTTAACGTCATCGAGTTCGGCGACAACGCCCAAGCCGCCGTGGAAGCTCCCCGTTTCCAGACCCGGCATTTGGTATCCAGCTTCGACAATCATGCCTGGAATCGCGGCGACTTGCTGCTGGACGAGCGTATCGCTCCCAACGTGGGTGCGGAATTGGCTGCGCGCGGGCACAAGGTGGGCATTCGTTCACGATGGAACAGCGGCGCGGCGCCCGTGATGATTCGCGTTACGCCGGATGGCGTCATTGAAGCGGGCGCCGATCCCTACGGTTATCGCGTCGCGCACGCCTACTAGCACCTTGGAAACAGCCTCGCTGTTTGAAGAGCCGTCGCAGTTTGACCGGCAAGGTTTGATCGCCCGGCTGGCTTCGCTGGCGGCCGAAAACATTCTGATCGGAACCAGTTCCTGGAAATATGAAGGCTGGATCGGGCAGATCTATTCGCGCCAACGCTACATGACACGCGGCCGGTTTTCTCAAAAGCGCTTCAACGACGAGTGCCTGAACGAATACGCCGAGACTTTCCCAATCGTTTGCGGCGATTTCTCGTTCTATCAATTTCCATCGCCGGACTACTGGCGCAAGCTCTTTGGATCGGCCCCGTCCAAGCTGCAGTTCGCCTTCAAAGCGCCCGAGGACGTCACGGTGAAGCAGTTCCCACGCCATCCGCGTTGCGGGCCGCGCGCGGGAGACGATAACTCCTCGTTCCTGGACGCCGCGCTATTCCAAAGTGGATTTCTGGATCTGCTGACGCCCTATCAGCCGCGCGTCGCAACATTGATATTCGAGTTCGGCAGTTTCGCCAGGCAATGCTATCCCGACGTCGGCGCATTCCTCCAAGAACTAGATCCGTTCTTGGCCGCGCTGCCGCGCGATTTCCGCTACGCGGTGGAGATTCGTAATCCAGAATTTCTTTCGCCCGAATATTTCGCCTGCCTCCGCAGCCACGGCGTGGCCCATGTCTTCAATGCCTGGACGCGCATGCCTGAAATCGGAGTCCAAATGAACTTGCAGGACGTGAACACGGCCAATTTCAGCGTGGCTAGGGCGCTCTTACGGCGGGGCCGCCCGTACGAGGAAGCGGTGGCGAAGTTTACCCCCTATGAGCGCGTGCAAGACCCGAATCCCGAAACTCGCCAGGCGCTGCGCCTCTTGATCGCCCAGGCTCGCAAGCGGCATGAGCCTTCCTACATTTTCGTCAACAATCGTTTGGAGGGGAATGCCCCGGAAACCATCGAAACCATTACGGAGTAGTAAGTACTAGAGTGAAAGAAAGTTACCGAACACTGAAACAGTTAGATCTCTTCGAAGATCTCCTTTAAGAAGCGGTCTCTATTGCAAGAACGAATGCCTTCGGAATCACTCCATCCGGCGTTGGATGCCAGCGCCACGCTTTTAGCCGGCGGCGGCGAACTGGGAGCGTTGATGCGCGCGATGGACTGGTCCCAGACGGCGCTCGGTCCGGTGGAAGTATGGCCCCAGGCGCTGCGCACCTCGGTGCGGATTTTGCTCACTTCGCGCCAACCCATGTTCGTTTGGTGGCGCGATGAGTTGATCAATCTCTACAACGACGCTTACAAGACAATCGTTGGAGGCAAACATCCGCAGGCTCTTGGACAGCCGGCCGCGGTGGTGTGGCGCGAGATCTGGGATCAAGTGGGCCCGCGCGCCAAGTCAGCCATGACTGCCAACGAAGGCACCTACGACGAAGCTCTGCTCTTGATCATGGAGCGGAACGGGTATCGCGAAGGGACCTATTACACCTTCTCCTACAGCCCGGTTCCCAGCGATACCGGAGACGCGGGCGGCATTCTCTGCGCCAACACAGACGACACACAACGCATTATCGGCGCGCGCCAGCTGGCTCTGCTGCGGGATCTGGCGGCCCGAACCGCCGATGCCCGGACGATCGACGATGCGTGTTCGCTTAGCGTCAAATCGCTCGAAACAAATCCTCGGGATCTTCCCTTCGCCGCCATTTACTTACTGGATTCCGAACATGGCCGTGTGGTGCTGGCCGGATGCTCGGGCATTGCCGCCAACCATGTGGCGACGCCGCTCCAAGCATCTCTCACGGGCACCTCCGTCTGGCCCTTCGCGAAAGTCTTATCTACTCACGCGCCCGCTTTGGTAACGAATCTGGACGCGCTCGGGACTCTGCCCCAGGGCGCGTGGGACCGTTCTCCGCAACAGGCGGTGGTGCTTCCCATCGCTCCCTCCGGCAAAACGGGCCGCTCCGGCGTTTTAGTAGCAGGCTTGAATCCGTATCGGCTTTTCGATGACGGCTACCAGGGCTTCCTGGGGCTGGTTGCGGGCCAGATCGCGGCAGCCATCGCGAACGCACAGGCGTACGAAGAAGAACGCCGGCGAGCCGAAGCCCTGGCTGAACTGGACCGGGCCAAGACAACGTTTTTCTCCAACGTATCGCATGAGTTCCGCACGCCACTCACCTTGATGCTGGGGCCGCTGGAGGAACTGCTGGGGCGGCAGGAAACCGAGGATTACTCCGACCACCGCAAGCTGGTGCAAGTGGCCCATCGCAACGGCCTGCGGCTATTGAAACTGGTCAATAGCCTGCTCGATTTTGCGCGCATCGAGGCGGGCCGCGTACAGGCCAGCTATGAGCCAACGGACTTGGCGGCCTTCACTGCCGACCTCGCTTCCAGCTTTCGCTCCGCTACCGACAAAGCGGGCCTGCGTCTGATCGTCAACTGTCCGCCGTTGCCGCAGCCGGTCTATGTGGATCGGGACATGTGGGAGAAAGTGGTGCTCAATCTGATGTCGAATGCCTTCAAGTTCACTTTTGAAGGCGAGATTGAGGTTGACCTGGAACCGGCGCATAACAACTCCACGGTCAAGCTAACCGTGCGCGACACCGGGACGGGCATACCGCTCGACGAAATGCCCCGTCTGTTCGAGCGGTTTCACCGCGTAGATGGCGCGCGGGGGCGCACGCAAGAGGGAACGGGCATTGGCCTGGCATTGGTGCAGGAACTGGTGAAGCTGCACGGGGGCAGTATTTTTGTGCAAAGCGAATTGGGACGCGGCAGCACATTTACCGTGCACATCCCGTTCGGCGTGGCACACTTGCCGCGCGAACGCATAGGCGTAGCATCCACGGCGGCTTCTACAGCAACGCGAGCCGATGCCTATGTGGATGAAGCCCTGACGTGGCTTCACTTTGACACCCCGGAACCAGCGAGCGAAAGCAGGCAGGCGCGGCAGCCCGACATTCCGGCTACCTGGGTTCCGGCTCCAAGTAATTTGGATGGCGCGGCCCAGCCAGGCGCCCGCGGCAAAGTGCTGCTGGCCGATGACAACGCCGACATGCGCGATTACGTCTTTCGCCTGCTCAGCCCGCACTTCGACGTGGAAGCTGTATCGGATGGCCAAGAAGCTTTAGCCCGCGCTCTCGACCATCCGCCAGACCTGGTGCTCAGCGACATCATGATGCCCGGTCTGAACGGGTTTGCTTTGTTGCAGGCTCTGCGCTCGGAACCGGCTACGAGCACGCTGCCGGTGATCCTGCTCTCGGCGCGCGCGGGTGAAGAATCGCGCGTGGAAGGTATTGAAGCCGGCGCCGACGACTATTTAGTAAAACCATTTACAGCGCGAGAACTGCTGGCGCGCGTGACTACGCATCTGGCCATGAGCCGCTTGAGACGCCAAGCCACCGAACGCGAGCGCGAGCTTCGCACGGACGCCGAAGCCGCCCGCGAGCGAGCCACCAGGGCCATGGAAGCGCTGCGGCGAGCCAATTCCGATTTAGAGCAGTTCGCTTTTTCGGCCAGCCACGATTTGCAGGAACCGCTGCGCATGGTGGCCACCTTCAGCCAGTTGCTGCAAGTAAGATATTCGGGCAAGCTGGACGCGCAAGCCGACACCATCATCGAGCATTGCGTGGAAGGCGCCACGCGCATGGGACGGATGATTCGGGATCTGTTGGAATACACTCACGCGGCCAGTGGTTCCTTCGTCCCGTCGGAGAAAGTCAGTCTGGAGCGGGCGTTGGAGGAAGCGCTGGAGAATCTGCAGGCATCCATTCAGGAATCCGGAGCCGTGGTGACCCACGATGCGCTGCCGGATCTCGAGGTGGAAGCGGTTCATCTACAACAGATTTTCCAGAATCTTATCTCAAACGCCATCAAATACCGGGGTAGCCAGCCGCCCCGCATCCATATTGGGGCGATTCGCCGCCAGGGGGCCTGGGAGTTTTCCGTGCAGGATAATGGAATCGGCATCGAACCCCGATATAAAGATCAGGTGTTTGGACTCTTCAAGCGCCTGCACAGCCAAAGCCGGTATTCGGGAACTGGGCTCGGCTTGGCGATTTGCAAAAAGTTAGTGGAACGGTACCACGGACGGATTTGGGTTGAATCGCAATCGGGAGAAGGGTCCACATTCTTCTTCACCCTGGCGCCGGATGAGTTGGCCGGGAATGAACCGGTTTCGAGTGCGGGAGCACAATGATGGCGGACACTTCTTATCGAATCTGGATCGCCGAAGATAACCCGGCCGACGTGTATTTGATTGAGGAAGCGCTGCGGCGTCACGAATTCGCATATCTTCTGAAGACCGCCGACAATGGCGAAGACATGTTGAATATGATCGCGCAACTGGAAAACGATCCAGCGGAAAGCTGTCCCGATCTTTTTATGGTCGACTTGAACCTGCCGCGCCGGTCGGGCGATGAAATCCTGGCGCGGATTCGAAAGGGCAGCCGTTGCGCCAACGTTCCGGTAATTGTCATTACTTCTTCGGATTCTCCGCAGGATCGGGCCCGCACGCGCGAATTGGGCGCATCGTTCTACTTCCGCAAGCCGGCAGACCTGGAGAGATTCATGGCCATCGGTGGAATCGTGCGGGATTTCCTGGAAACTCCGGCCACGGGCGTGCCGCAAGCGTCCTTCTGAAAGATCGGAAAATGCCAGAATGCTAGCGCGCTTTTGGGGCACCCGAGGGTCCATCGCGTCGCCTGGCCCCGGCACCAATCATTTTGGCGGCAACACATCTTGCGTGGAGTTGACCACACCCTCCGGAGGCATCTTAGTGCTGGACTGCGGCACCGGCGCGCGTCCGCTGGGGAATCGCCTGCTGTCCTCGGCGTCGGGACCGATTTCGGCTACCGTTCTTCTCACGCACACGCATTGGGACCATATCCAGGGCTTCCCGTTTTTCGCGCCGCTGTTTCAGCCCGATAATCATTTCAAGGTCTATGGACCGGAAGGCGCGCACTTGTCGTTGCGCGATGTGCTGGCGGGCCAAATGGAGCACCACTATTTTCCCGTGGAACTAGACCAACTGGCGGCGCGGATCAGTTATAAAGATTTGTGCGAAGGGACGTATGAAATAGACGGCGTGCAAGTGCGCGCCCAGCAGATGAATCATCCTTCGCCGACGCTGGGGTATCGCGTGGAAGCGGAAGGCCGGTCGATCTGCTATTTGTGCGATCACGAGCCGTATCGCGACGAGATCTGGCGGGACGGCGCGCCGCACGGAAAAATGGATTCGATTCTCGACCCAGGCGATCGTCGTCATGCCGAGTACATGCAAGGTGCCGACGTTGTGATCCATGAGGCGCAGTATACGCCGGAGGAATATCCGTCCAAGCGGCACTGGGGCCACAGCACGTACGTATACGTAGTGGAACTTGCCGTGCTGGCCGGCGTGCGCCGTTTGTTCCTCACCCATCACGATCCTTCGCACGACGACGAGTTCATCCGCAGCCTGGAGCGCAAGGCTCAGCAGCTGGCGCGAAGCCTGGATTCGAAGCTCGAAGTATGCTGCGCCTACGAAGGCTGCGAAATCGCTGTTTAGCCGTTACAATGACGGCTTGGCGAGGAGGTCTTCATGAAGTTCGCAGCTCTGTTGCTAGGTTTATCCATGGCCGCGGCCTGGGCACAGAACATCACCGTGCAAGTCGGCGGCAGGCCGGTGGGCTCCGCCTCGACGTTGAACTTTGAGTCGGGCAGTGGAATCATTCAATCCTGCCATCCGGACGGCAACGCACGCATCACCTGCACGCCTTCTTCCGATCTGGCGGTAGTCGCCTCTCGCGACTCTATGCATGGCAACGAGAATACTTGCATCTCCGCCACTCACTCCACATCGTATGCGTGCCGTATCTCGCGGGCAACGCTTCTGGCCTATCCCCCCGGCATGACCTTCGTGCTGACAGTGGATGTCCCTTGTGCCAATCAGTGCTCTTTGAATATCGATGGGCTGGGGCCGGTAACCATCAAGAGATCCGACGGCGTCACCGATCCGCTCGGTACGCTGGTCCCAGGCGAACCTCAATGGGTCTTCTACGACGGCAAGCTTTTTCGATTGATGGGCGGTGGAGGCGGCGGAGCACGCCCCGCCAGCCAGGACCGCGACCGCGATGCCACTGCACGGCGCTTCATTGCCGCGATGGAGACCATGCCTTACGCGCGCGCAGTGTCGCTTGAAACCACCGCGGGCGATGTGCACAAAACCACTACCAGTAACGCGGTTGGCAATGCCACTATCAATGCCGCGACCGTAGGTTTGCCAGGCCAGCACATGTGGGTGATCGTGGTGAACGATCAGATCAGCGGGAAGACCGTAAGCTTTGGAACCAACTTCAAGAGCGCGGGACCGTTGGTGGGATCGCCCGGCAAATCCGCAACCCTGCAATTCATTTCCGACGGCACCGCCTGGTACGAGGTGGCGCGGACCGGGAACCTATAGCGAACCGTTGGTGGAATGCCCCTTCGCCGCCATCAGTACATCGAACATGCGGCCCAGCACCGTGGTGACTTGCGTTTCTGAAATCGTCTCGGGATCGTAGGCGTGTTCCAGCACCAAGCCATTCAGCACGGCCTCGAGCGCCACTCTCCGCACTTCGCGCGATTCCCGTCCGGGCTCCATCAACTCTGGAATCAGCTTGGTGATGGTCTCCAGTTTCAGCGATTCCCGGATGCGGCGATGGGTGCGAGCCAGGCGGGCGCGCAATTTAGGATGGCGCAAAGCAAATAGCTTGAACTCAAGCGACAGCATCACCCACTGCCGATTGGCCACGTGCGCCAGATAAAACTTGCGCAAGGCCCGCAGCCGGCCGTCGGACGTGGAGCAGCGTTCCAACAGGGATCGCAAATCGCGTAAACGGGCGCCCACTTCCTGTTCGAACAGCGCGAAGAACAGATCTTCCTTGCTACTGAAGTGAGCATAGAAAGCGCCACGCGTATGGCCGGTGGCCCCGGCGATGTCTTCAATCCGCGAGGCTTCGAATCCATCCCGGGCGAAAATTCTACGAGCCGCGTCCAGCAAAGCGCGCTGCGTGGCCTCGGTTCTTTGCTGGTGCTTGGTTTGCTCGCGGGTTGTGCCGGCGGTGACGCCCATGGGCCTCCACTATTATATACATGCAGGTATGTATATGTTAAATTAAAGGACGTGTTCCGTTCCATCCGTGCCATTCTTGTAGGCTGTCTGGCCGTCTCTCTGGCATCCGCGCAGTTCGGAGGCGGTGGAGCGCAGCGATCCACTCCGGCTATGCAACTGCCGGAGTCTGGACGCCAAGCGCCCGGTTCGGTGTCTACCGAGCAGCAAGCGGCGCCTAGTCCCGGCGCCAATGTGGTCAACAGCTCCATTCAGATCGGCGGCAACTTGCAAGGCAGTGTCCAAGGCGAGAAGCCGCCAGCCGGACCTTTCACTCTTACCCTGTCCGATGCAGTGAAACTGGGCCTGGCCGCGAATCTGGGCGTGCTCACCGCCGACGATACGGCCCGCGCCTCGCGAGCCCAGCGATTGCGCGCCCTAAGCGATCTGCTGCCGTATCTCTCCATCAACGCCAGCGAAACGAGTACACAGGTGAACCTTGCGGCCTTCGGATTCAAGTTCAATTTGCCTCCCGGACTGGGTTTTTCGATCCCGACAGTGGTCGGTCCGTTTCAATATTCACAACTATTGGGGAATTTGAGTCAATCGGTATGGGATCCGGTAGCCCGCCGCAACTGGCACGCCACTCAGGAGAGCGAGCGCGGTTCCAACCTTTCGGCCCGCGATGTGCGCGAAATGGTGGTTCTGGCCGTGGCCGGAGCNNTATCTGCAAACCATCGCCACGGATGCGCGGGTGGGGTCGCAGCGCGCTCAGGTGGAGAACGCACAAGCCGTTAATCATCAAGCCGAAGTCCGGAAAGAGGCTGGCACCAACGCGCGTATCGACGTGACGCGGACTTTGGTCGAATTGCAAGGCCAGCAACAGCGGCTCAATGCGCTGCAATCCGATCTTCGCAAGCAGAAGCTCGCTCTAGCCCGTCTGATTGGCTTGCCGCTCGANNTCGTTCAATCCGTCGGCGGTGCCCGAAGCTGCCGGTGCCGTGCAGCAAGCGTTCCAAAAGCGCTGGGACCTGCAAGCCGCCCAGAGCCAGGTTCAAGCCGCTGAAATCGTGGTCTCCGCCGCACGCGCCGAGCGCCTTCCTTCGGCTTCCATCACTGCGGACTATGGGGTGCTGGGGGCCACGCCGGTTTCCAATCACGGGGTGTATTCGGTGGTGGGCGCGGTGAACGTGCCGGTGTTCCAGGGCGGCCGGGTGAAAGCCGATGTCGAACAGGCGGAGGCTACTCTCCATCAGCGACAAGCCGAAATGGCCGATCAGCGGGGCCGGGTGGAAGAAGAGGTTCGCAGCGCTTTGATCGAACTGGAGACGGCGATCGGCGAGGTGCGCCTGGCTGAGAACAATCGCGGCTTCGCCAATGAAACTCTGCGCGAGGCGCGCGATCGATTCAACGCGGGGGTGTCAACCACAGTGGAAGTGGTGCAGGCGCAGGAGCAAGTGGCCAGCGCCGAGAGCGACTATATATCGGGTCTATTTGCCTTCGACCTCGCGCGGATCTCGTTGTCCCGCGCCACAGGCCAAGCCGAAGCCGATCTTCCCAGCCTGCTGAGCGGAACAGCCCCAGGAGCCGGCAAATGAGTTCCCCTGACAATCCCAACCCCACGCCGCCCGTAACGAAGGGCCGCGGCCGGGCGTTCCTGATCTTCTTCCTCTTCCTGCTGATCGCGGCTGGAGTTGGCCTCTACTATTTCCTCCAGTCGCGGCAATTTGAATCCACCGACGACGCCGAAGTGGAAGCTCACTTGAACTCCATCAGCTCGCGCGTGGATGGCTCCATCACGCACGTGTATGTGGACAATAACCAGATGGTAAAAGCGGGCGATCCGCTGGTGGATCTCGATCCGCGTGATTATCAGGTTGCCATCGATCAAGCGCGCGCGCAGGTAGCGCAGGCCCGCAGCCAGGTGACCGCCCTGCGGCCCAACGTTCCTATTACACAAATTGAAAGCAGCACCAATATTGCGGGCGCCGAAGCCGATGTCGCCAACGCGGAAGCAGCGGTGGGAGTGGCCGAGCGCGATCGCGAATCCGCCGCCGCGCGCCTGGCCGAAGCGGAGGCCAATGCCGCCAAAGCCAAGGCCGATCTGTCTCGCTATACCCTGCTCATCAAAAACGAAGAAATATCGCAGCAGGAGTTCGACCAGGTGGCGGCCACGGCAAAAGCGCAGGACGCCGCCGTGGATGCCAATCGCGCAGCGGTTCAATCGGCGGCTCAAACCGTCGCACAGCGCCAGGCCCAGTTGATGCAGGTGAAAACCCGGCTGGGGCAATACCAGCGCAACGCACCCGCGCAATTGGCCATCCGCGAAGCCAACGTGCAATCGCAGCAAGCCAACCAGGAGACCTCGCAGGCCATGCTGGAAGAGGTGGAGCTAAAATTGGGCTACACGAAAATCGTCGCTCCGGCGGCCGGTATTGTTCTGAAACGATCCGCCGAGGAAGGCGAACGTGTTAACGCCGGCCAGCAGCTGCTGATGATCGCCCAGATCAACGACCTTTGGGTGACGGCCAACTTCAAAGAAACTCAGATGCATAACATCCACCCCGGACAGGCGGTTCGTCTGCATGTGGACGCGCTGCGGCAGGATTTTGACGGCTACGTCGAAACCATCGGCGGCAGCACCGGCGCGATTGCCAGCGTTCTGCCTCCGGAAAACGCGACCGGAAACTACGTGAAAGTTGTGCAGCGCATCCCGGTGCGCCTGCGCTTCAAGCCCAATCAGAATGGGTTCGACCGGTTACGTCCGGGCATGTCGGTGGAACCGGAAGTGCGTATCGGGAGCTAAAATGACCCCGGTCGGAACGCATCAAGATTGGAAACCGTCGCACAACCCCTGGGCCGTGGCGCTGACGGTCACCATGGCGACGTTCATGGAAGTGCTCGACTCTTCCATCGCCAACGTTTCGCTTCCGCACATTGCAGGCTCGCTCGGCGCCACTTACGACGAAGCCATCTGGGTTCTGACCAGCTATCTGGTTTCGGCCGCCATTGTTCTGCCCGCCTCCGGGTGGCTCTCGACCGTCTTCGGGCGCAAGCGCTTTTATATGACGTGCGTGGTGCTCTTCACCGTGTCGTCGTTCCTGTGCGGCATCGCGCCTAACCTGCCGTTCCTGATCATCGCGCGCGTGCTGCAAGGCGCGGGAGGCGGCGGCCTGCAACCTTCCGAGCAAGCCATCCTGGCAGATACCTTCCCGGTGCAAAAGCGCGGCCAGGCTTTCGCGGTTTATGGCATGGCCGTGGTGGCTGCGCCCGCCATCGGTCCCACTCTGGGTGGCTGGATCACCGACAATCTCAACTGGCACTGGATCTTTTTCATTAACCTGCCTATCGGCCTGCTGTCGCTGTTCTTCACCAGCCGTCTAGTGGAAGATCCGCCATGGCTCAAAGAACGCAAGGGCGCCGGCATCAAGATCGATTACATCGGGCTCAGCCTGCTGGTAAGCGGCATTGCCTGCTTCCAGTTTGTGCTCGATAAAGGCCAGGAATCAGACTGGTTCTCCTCGCCTCTCATCACCGCCTTGACGTGCGTCGGCCTTCCTACTCTCGTCGCATTCTTCCTGTGGGAATGGTATCACCCTAATCCCATCGTGGACGTACGCCTGCTGAAAAATCGTAACTTCGGAATAGCCGTGTGCTTCTCGTTTGTTTTGGGGATGGTCCTGTTTGGATCTACCGTCCTGATTCCGGAGTTTCTGCAGAGCAGCCTGGGCTACACAGCGGAACTGGCGGGCCTGGCGCTCTCACCAGCGGGTTTCGTGCTGATGTTCATGATGTTGGTGGCCGGCCGCCTGGTTGCCACGAAAATCGATCCGCGTCTGCTCATCTGTATCGGATTTTTAGGCACGGCCTTCGCGCTGCGGCTGATGACTAATATCTATCTTCAGATCGACTTCCGGACTATTGTCTATTTGCGCATGTTCCAGGTGATCTTCATGCCGCTGATCTTCATTCCCATCAGCACCCTGAACTACGTGGGCGTTCCGCGCGAGAAGAATAACCAGGTCTCTGGAATCTCCAGCTTCATGCGCAACATCGGTGGCAGCATTGGAACTTCGGGGCTCAGTGTCTTCCTCACGCGGCAGAACCAAACTCACCTGGTCAGCTTTGCATCGCACACAAGCATGGGAGACACAAATTTCCGGCAGTATATAAATGGCCTTACGGCAATGTTCGTTTCGCAAGGATTTGACACCGCGACAGCCGCCAAGAAAGCTATGGCCATGGCCTACTTCACCGTGCAAAGCCAAGCCGGCGCGCTGAGCTTTAAGAACAGTTTCTTCGTAATGTCGGTAATCATTGCGTGCCTGAGCCCGCTGCCGTTCATCATGCGGCGTCCTAAGCCCGGCGAACAACAGCGTTCCGCCGCCCATTGAGCCGGAAGTGGGGGGAGTACTTGCGTTGTCTCAGGGCTACGCCAGGTGACGCCACTTTGGCGCGGCCCAGTCCACTGCCCGCGACAATCTGTCACGTCATCACCCGCAACACATAGATAAAACTGGCGTTTAGGATTGGAATGCCAGATGCTCTTTAGAGCGGCATGACATCGGAAAAAAAGTCCTTCTTACTCGGTCAGCTACAAGAAGCCATCGACGAAGCGGTCTCCGAATCCGGCCGTGTCGGCGAGATTGTCGAGGAGATGAAAAGGTCCGGCTACGACCTTTGCTTGATGCTGGAATCCACCGTGACCATTAGTCCTCTGGAAGAGGGCAAGATGGAGCCCGAACCGCGCGTGGCGTCCAAGGTGTCGGCCTCAAATGGCGAGATCACGCTCACCGCAGAGGATCTGGAGTTTCTTCAGGAGTTGAATATCGCGGCCTGATTGGCCCGGTGCTACCATACGGCAAATGAAAAGGCGCGCGTTTCTCGCCACTTCAATTGCTGCGTTGGCTGCATCGGAAACCGATTGTCAATATGTCCCCGCAGCCTCAGCTCCGGCCTCAGCGATTCCCCCGCCCTTCGAGCTCGACGAAGTCAGCCTCGCCGATCTCGCCGCAGGTCTCGAACGGGGCAAGTGGACCTCGACACAACTGGTGCAGCTTTATCTCGGGCGAATCGAGGCCATCGACCGGAACGGCCCTCAGCTCGGGTCGGTGCTGGCGCTCAATCCCGACGCCGCGAGCGTCGCCAGTCAATTAGACCGGGAACGAAAAAACGGCCGTTTGCGCGGGCCGCTGCATGGCGTCCCGATCCTGCTGAAAGACAATATCGAAACCAGCGATCCAACTAGCACCACGGCGGGATCGCTCGCTCTGGCCGATTGGCGCGTTCTACAGGATGCTTTCGTGGCCGCGCGACTCAGAGCCGCTGGTGCCGTCATCCTTGGCAAAACAAACCTCAGCGAATGGGCCAATTTCCGTTCCACTCACTCGATCAGCGGGTGGAGCGGACGCGGCGGCCAAACCAAGAATCCCTACGCGCTCGACCGTAATCCATCGGGCTCCAGCTCCGGATCGGGCGCTGCGGCTTCGGCAAGTCTGTGTGCCGCGGCCATTGGTAGCGAGACCGACGGATCGGTGACCAGTCCTTCATCCATCAATGGGCTGGTCGGAATCAAGCCGACGGTGGGGCTGGTCAGCCGCTCGGGCATCATCCCAATCTCGGCTAGCCAGGATACCGCCGGGCCGATGGCGCGCACGGTTCGTGATGTCGCCATATTGCTGGGCGTGATGGCCGGTGTGGATGCGCGGGACCCAGCAACGGCCGCGGCGCAAGGCAAGATTCCGCCCGATTACACGCGCTTTCTCGATCCCAACGGCTTGCGCGGCGCGCGTCTCGGCATCGCGCGCAAATTCTTCGAGAGCAACGCCCCGATGAACGCTTTCTTAAATGGCTGCATTGACGCACTCAAGAAAGCGGGCGCTGAAGTAATCGATCCCGCCGACCTGGCCACGCACGGCCAGTTGGACGCGCCCGAGCTCGAAGTGCTGCTCTACGAATTCAAGGATGGAATCAATCGCTATCTCACTCGGCTCCCGGCCGGCGGCCCCGCCCGCACGCTCCAGGAGCTGATTGCGTTCAACGAAAAGAATCGCGAGCGCGAGATGCCTTTCTTCGCGCAGGAGCTGTTCATGCAAGCTCAAGCCAAAGGTCCGCTGACCGATCCGGGGTACGTCAAAGCTCGCGCCGATTGCGTGCGCCTCTCGCGCCAGGATGGCATCGACGCGTTACTCGCGCAGCACAAGTTGGATGCGATCGTCACGCTGACCTCAGGACCTGCCTGGTTCACCGATCACATCAATGGCGATCGCGATACCGGCGGTTGCACCACACCCGCCGCCGTGGCCGGCTACCCGCACATCACCGTACCGGCGGGATTCTATAGCGGCCTGCCGATTGGGCTGTCGTTTTTCTCCACGGCCTGGAGCGAGCCCACGCTGATCAAGCTGGCGTATGCCTGGGAACAACAGATGAACGCGCGGCGGAAACCAGGTTTTCTCGCCAGTCTCCCCTCCCTGGGTTAGAGGCATTGGGCTAGAGGCATTTCAGCAATCGGCCTGACAGAGAATTCAGGATTCTGAATTCAGAATTCTGGGTTCCGAATTCTATTTTAGTTCGCCAATTCGGCACACATCCCCGGCATGCTGCGCGACATGAATCCCAGGCTGTCGTCCATTCCCAGGCCGGATAAATTCAGCCGCTTGGCTGCATCCGCCGCCCCGCCCGCGCAAGCCGTCTTCGCGCGCGAGCGCAGCTCGGCGATCGAATCGCGCCACTTCATCAAATCCGCCTTCTTCGCCACCGGCCCGTGTCCAGGGATCACGATGTCGAAATCGAGCTGCAGCACGCGATCGAGCGTCTTATCCCAATCCACGATGCTGCCCTGGGCGCTGTAGTCGATGAACGGCGCGCTGCCGTTCACGAACAGGTCGCCAGTATGCAGCGCGCGTTCGGAGGGAAACAGGATCACCGCATCGCCGTTGGTGTGCCCGCGGCCCAAATGATGCGCGCTCACTTCCCTGCCTCCCACAAATACCTGCGCTTCGTCGGCGAACGTGATCTGCGGCAGGCCGGGCTGCTTGCCCGCCACCATGTTGGCTCGCGCATTCTTGTGGATCACGATCTCGGCCGGTGTATTCTTCAACATGAACGCGTTGCCGCCAGTGTGGTCGCCGTGCTGATGCGTATTCAAGATGTACTTGATCGGCTTGTCGCTGATCGCCTTCACCTTGGCCAGGATGTCCGGCCCATCCTGCTCGAACTTGTCATCCACCAGCAGGACGCCCTCATCGGTCGGCATCACGGCGACATTGCCGCTGGCGGCGTTCATGATCACCCACAGGTGGTCGGTCACCTTTTGGACGTTGAGCGGCTGTTTGGGCGGTTGTTGCGCCTGAAGCCAAATCAGACATAGTCCGGACGCGGCGAGGACGATTCCGCCCAGGCGAACCAGCAGGGATCTTTGAATGGACATGTTTGAAATAGTATAGCTCCTTGGCTTGACCGGCTGGCGTGAAGGGGCGGCTTCATCCCATAGGTTCTAACCTATTATTAAGCAATGTTCTGATAGAGTATAATCTATACATTGATGGAGATCGTATAGGCTATAATCTATGAACCGGTCAAAACTCGCTGTTCATTCCCGCTCGCAGCTCCAGGAGCGCTTTAGAAAATTCGGTCCCTCCCGGCTGTACGCTCCGCCGGTTCGCGGTTGGATCAAAGCCATCCGGCAAGCCCTGGGGATGTCCACGGCGCAGTTGGCCGAGCGGTTGAGGATCAAGCAACCGTCGTTGGTTGCGCTCGAACAATCGGAAGCCAAAGGCAGCATCGAACTGGCGACGTTGCGCCGGGTGGCCGAAGCGCTCGACTGCACGCTGGTTTACGCCCTGGTGCCCAATAAACCTTTGGAGAAGATGGTCCGTGATCGCGCACGCTTATTCACACGCAACCGCCGGCGTCACGTGGAACACACCATGCTGCTCGAAGACCAGCCCGTAAGGGCCAAGCATAGCGAAGCGATTCTGGATGAAGTGATTCGCGAAACCAACCCGCGGCTGTTCTGGGATTAAAAAACCCGTGAGCGATCTATTCCAGCAGCCGGAAAATGCCACGCCGCTCATGCCGGACGAAATGCGTGGTCTCATCCCTGCCTATATCGCCTATCGGAGCGAGTTGAATGAAGCGGAGCAGGAAAACATTGCTCGCGCGCAGGACTGGGCACTCGCGCGCAAACGCGATCCCCTGTCCGAAAAGTTCCTCCGGGAACTACACCGGCGGATGCTGGGAGAGGTGTGGAAATGGGCTGGGAAATTCCGCACCAGCGAACGCAATCTCGGGATCCCCTTCTATGAGATCCCGCTGGCCTTGCGCCAGTTGCTCGATGACACGCAAGCCTGGGTTGGGTACGAGACCTATCCGCTCGACGAAATCGCGGTGCGTTTCCATCACCGGCTGGTACAGATTCACCCCTTCCCGAATGGCAACGGGCGCCATGCCCGGCTGGCCGCCGATCTCCTGGTCATGAGGCTGGGACGCGAACGCTTTTCCTGGGGCATGCA
>PKZC01000105.1:0-12088 GCA_003132905.1 Bryobacterales bacterium
TGAACTTAGCTTAGGTTCCTAGGCTAGGTCCTGGGTAGTCCCCTATACGGACAATGGGCGGAAACGGCGTTCGTTAGAGAAAGCTGGCTGGATTGGGAACAGGATGTCGGTCAGCATCCGGCAACTTCCTACAATCAGACTTCGGGACCACGTTGCAAGGCGTGCGGGCCGGGCCCATCGAGATATCAGCCAGTTGACTGGGGGCCGCGCTCGCATAGCCCGTTCTGGACGAGAGGGACTGGTTTTCCGCACGTATTATCTCTTTAGTAGTGGCAGCAGTGCCTCGCGCCCTGGCGGAAGGTGCTGATCGACGGCATTCATCATGAAGCCTGCCTTGAAGTATTCGCCCATGATCATCATGAGCTGGACCGTACGCTGACGCCCGAAATGGCTCACCATGTTTTCCCAAAGTTCACTGCTGACTCGGTGTTCGCGAAACAGCGCGCGCCCGAAAGTGATCAGCGTCGCGTCCTTGTCGGATAGTGACGCCACATCCCTGTTGTACTTGACGACATCAATGACCGCTTGCTCCAAGCCCTGCCGCCGGCCCGCCAGCTCGTGCGCGGACCATTCGTACTGTTGGGCAGCGAAAAACGATCCAGCAGGCAGCAGATGAATTCCTTGTCGATTACAAATTGAAACATGAATCCGCGACTTTCGCGGTCTACGCCCTCGGACACGTAACAGACTTGCTCGGTGGAAAGCTCATCGTGGAGATCACGCCGACAGTGGTGAAGCGGTACCAGATGAATCGGCTGACCGACAACGCTGGCCCGAAGACCATCAACGACGAGGTGCTGTTGCTGTTGCGCCTCTGTGGGGACCAGGGAGATTTGATCCGTGCGAAGTTGCGACGCGAGAAGTCGCTGAAGCTCAAACTGCCCCCGTCGCCGGGCCGCGCATACACCGCCGACGAGAAGGCTCGCATGCTCGCGGAAGCAGCGAAGTTACGGAGCAGGAACATGTACCCCGCCCTGGTGGTGGATCTGAACTGCGGACTGCGCGACAAGGAATTGCGCGAACTCCGGTGGCAGCAGATCGACCTCGTCCATAAGAAGCAGATCACGGTGGGCAAGTCAAAGACCGACGCCGGTACAGGCCGGGTGATCCCGCTGAACGATACGGTCATGATCGCCCTTGAGGCGCATGCCGCGTGGTACATCCGGCGGTTCGGTGAGTGCAGGCCGGAGTGGTACGTATTCCCTGCCGGAAAAGGGCAGCCGAATGATCCCACCCGCCCCGTTACGACGTTGAGGACGGCGTGGACTCCCCGGCACGGCGAGGTGGTTCGGCGGACGCAGGCGCGTTTATCGTTCCTAATCCTCCGCGACGTGTTCGCCGGCCCACCTGTTTTCCCTCCTCACGAGAGAAGACGAAAGCGTCGCAATTCTTTCCCGGCGATCCTACCGAGAATCCCGCGCGGAGAGATTTCGCTTTCGAGAGAGAAGACAATGCCTAAAGGTTCAAAGGTGTTATGGTGGGCGTAATGGTTTAAGGTCGGCAGTTTGACGCGATCCGATCGCGGCCTGCATTCGTTTTGCTGCAGTCCAATCGAGAGTGCCCAGAACGGTCCTGGGATACTCTGACTCCAAAGAAAACAAATGACAAATGACACCGACTCCGTTCAATGATAATGGGTCAGACCCTCGCCCCCGGGCCGCCGTCGTCGTCGCCCATCCCGACGACGAGACGCTTTGGTGCGGCGGCTATATTCTGACCCATCCGGAGTTTCTCTGGCGCATCGTCACCTTGTGCAGAGCGGCAGATCCGGACCGCGCGCCAAGGTTTCGCCAGGCTTTGCGGCGATTGGGAGCGGATGGTGAGATGGGGAATCTCGATGACGGTCCGGACCCGGCGCCACTGCCCGCCGAACAGGTTCAGGAGACCGTCGCCCAGCTGCTGGCTGGAAGGAGCTACAACCTGATTTTGACGCACGGTCCAAACGGCGAGTACACACAGCACCGCCGCCATGTGGAGTGCTGCCGAGCTGTCATTGAGCTTTGGCGGTCGGGCGTCGTCGACACAAAGCGATTGTGGGTGTTTGCCTACGAAGACGGCGGCCGGGCGTACCTGCCCCGGGTTCGCGACGATGCCGATCGGCGAGACGTGTTGACGAACGAGGTCTGGCTCGAAAAGTACAGGCTGGTCACCGATGTTTACGGCTTTGAGCACGACAGTTGGGAAGCGCAGACCACTCCGCGGGAAGAAGGATTCTGCTGCGTGGACTCAATAGAAGCGGCGGTGAACCGCGCGCCATGGCGGGAGCAGCAACCGTGAAAGTGCTCGTGCTGACCGAGTACCCGCCGTCGGCGGCCGGACTGGCGACGCAGGGCGATCTTTTTTGCAGGGGCTTGCAAGAGATCGGCGTGGACGTCCACCCGGTACACTTCGAATCGCCCCAGGAAAAGGAGTGGTACTACCGCTGGTTCATGCCGGACGTGGTGGTCGGCATCGGGTTTTGGGGCCACGTTCCACACCTGGTCCTACACCCGCAGCAGTTTGGAATGAGGACCGTGCCATGGCTTTTGGCCGATGGTTACGTCGCGGCTCACCACGAGGTGCTTAACGCTCTGCCCCTGATCCTAGTCACCTCCAATTGGGTGAAGGAGACCTACATCAGGGATGGCGTCAAGGGAGACAATATCGAGGTGCTGCCGGTGGGTTGCGACACTGCCAGTTTCAGACCGCACAGTTGTGATGACCCGAAGGTTCGATCGATCCGCGAGGCTTTGGGGGTGTCCGACGAGCAGATCATGATTCTGACAGTCGGCGGCGACGCGGCTTCCAAGGGCGCCCAGGAGGTGATGCAGGCTTTGGCACTGATTGATGCCGAAGCGCCGAACTGGAGATATGTCTGCAAAGTCTGGCCGCAGCCGCGCACGGTGCAGCAGAACCGTATCGACCTCCAACTCGCCGCGGAACTGGGAATCGACAAGAAGGTCACGTACTGCACCAACGTGGTCTCGCACAATTACATGCCCTACCTGCTGGCCGCCTGCGATATCTACGCCGCACCATCGCGGCTGGAAGGCTTCGGAATGCTTCAGGTGGAGGCCAATGCCTGCGCCAAGCCGGTGATTGCGATCGATGCGATGGCATTTCTCGACACGATGGTCCACGGCGAAACGGCCTTCCTGGCGAAAGTAGCCGAGGAGCGCAAGATCAAGGAAGCGGTGTTCGGGGAAGGGCACGGGATCGACGACAGTCACCGGATCGTGTTTCCCTACCCGAGAACCGCGGAGTACCGGGCCAGCGCGCCCGACATCGCCAAATACCTCCTGACACTCATGCAGGACAGCGGTCTGCGGCGGCGTATGGGCGAAGCCGGGCGAAAGAACGTGGTCGAGTTATTTGACTATCGCCAGGTGGCTAGGCATTTCGTGAAGATCGTGTCCGGCCGGCTGGGGATTCAGTAGAGAGTGAGGTCAGCCATGCCTCTGGACGACAAATCTCTTACATCCATCGATCAGGCCAAAGAGGCGGCCCTCGGCGTTCTGCTCCACAACGCGCGAGGGCCGTTTCAAGGGCTGCCTCGAACCGCCGGGTGGGGATACCCGGAACCCTACACCCGGGACCTCATGATTTCTGCCCTGGGCTTTTTGGCCACCGGCAACGAAGAGCTGGCCGATGCACTGCGGCGCACCCTGGTGGCACTGGCGGCGAATCAGACGCCGCTCGGCCACATCCCATCACTCGCGCACGATCCTGCCGATCGTGGCGCCAGCGATACGACGCCATTGTTCCTGTTTGGCTTGGCACTGTACCGGAAATCGGCCAAGCAGCCGGAGTTCCTGGACAACGCAGCGCAGAACGCTCTGAAGTGGATGCGATACCAGAGCCCTGACGACATGGTGATGGTTTCCCAGTTACCAACCAGCGACTGGCGTGACGAGCAGTGGGTGATGGGCTATGGGCTGTTCGTGAACACGCTGGTTTACGCATACCTGGTCCTTTACGGCGAGCACGAGTCCGCCGGTCAACTACGCGAGTTGATGAACCGTTTCGAGATCCGTGGCGAGGCGAAGAACCCTCATGAGCACGAAGGTCTCGTTGTGCCATCCAAGCCCTATTACGCGCTCTACGCCTACAAACTCTTTAACAGCGATCGTTTCGACCTGTTGGGAAACAGCCTGGCGATTCTGACCGGCATTGCATCACCCGACCGAGGAAGAAACCTGGTGGCATGGGTGGAGGCCGAGTGCAATGCCATGCGGGATCGCGCCGAACTGGCGGTGGACCTGCCTCCGTGCCTGTTTCCATATATCTTGCCGCATCACGCCGACTGGCACCCCCGATACGCGCATTTTAACCGGCCCGGCGAATATCACAATGGGGGCGTCTGGCCGTTCGTTGGCGGCTTCTATGTAGCGGCGTGCGTCGCGGCGGGGCGCACGGAACTGGCGAGGCGGAAATTGCTGGCGCTGACCGAATTAGTTAAGCCGTGGCACGAGAACCAGGCCGAGTGGGGTTTCAATGAGTGGACGAAGGCACAAACCGCACAACCTAGCGGGCGGGATTGGCAGACCTGGTCCGCGGCGATGTATCTTTACGCTGCCGAGTGTGTAGAGCAGCAGCGCACGCCATTCTTCGATGAAATCCGTAACATCCAGCCGGACTTAATTCTGACTCAAATGAAACNNAGGTTTTGCCGGCTTCTGCGCGCTGCGGTGTATCCGCTGGCTCCGAGCTGCTCCTGGCGGTCAAGCACCATTTGCCAGATCTCGCGAACGTCTTCTCCGGTCAGCGCCGAGCAGGTTAGATTCTTAAGTTGCGGTACGTGAGCTTNNAGGCTGGCATGATCAGTGGGAGTAAGTCCCACCGGGGCAAAAGTCAAAGCCCCGTAGCTTGAATAGCGGGAAGAAGGGAAACTGAGCCAGCATTGCCCAATATGGCATCACAATCGCGACGGCCTTCGTTCGCCTTTGACTTCCAGCTTCTTGGCGAAGGGCCGACTGTTAACCGCGAGAATTTCTCAAATGTTTGGCTCCCCGATCATGACTCGAACCTACAACCCTTCGGTTAACAAGATGATCGTCCGTCCGACACGTATCGACGAGAGCAACAGAACCGGATCGGTTGTAGCAACACGAACGCTATTGTTCGCGCTCCGCTACAAAACCTTCCGAGCTCCACAGCATTAACACGAGGGTTAACAGTGATGGCGATGCGGTTCGAACCGACAAGATGATTAGTTTCATATTACTGGCATCGTATTGTCGAAGGCGACGTGAACCGCGCGCAATGAGAAGCGCGTGTGCCCACGCGTACTTGAGTGCTAAGTTTCCCTTCTAACGAGACTGTCGCGCTGTTAACCAGCGGATTGTAGGTTCGAGTCATGATTGGGAGCCAAACTTTTCAAATACTTCCCGCTCTCCAATCCCAAGGAAAACGCTACTCGCAGGCCGAGTGTGGGGACTTTTGTGGGGTTGCTGTTTCACAATCGAATGCCCGCTTGGCGCGGGCTTCTAAGTGATTGATTTTGTTCTGGAGCCACCCGCCGGGATTCGAACCGGCGACCTGCTGATTACGAAACAATCCCCGGACCGTAAATAGCTGACCATTCAGTATCCAGCCAGCAATCGGCAACGCCTCAGAAAGGTATCTCGGCGGAAGTTGAACAGGTTTCTGAACAGGGTTCTACCAGGTCAGATGTAACGTCGCTTGGGTAGGTGCATCGCGGGAGAAGCTGCGCTTGCACCCACCCAGGTCGGCGCTCCGTTGTCGGTCATTCCCAAACACACTCTGTCTCGCTCCGAACGCTCTGACCCGAAAAACCAGCCATCGGCCACCGGATGCGGGTACCGGAGCGGCGATGCAACCTAAGCGTCAATCAAGCGTTCAGCGTCGAGAAGCCGACTGCGAAATCACTCGAACACAAATCTCGACCAACTACCCGCTTTTGTAACGATGCTCGACGGCTTAGGACAAGGGGGGCAGATTCGGTTCTTTCAGTGAGCCCATCGACGCCAAACGCCCTCAGACCGCGCTTCTCAAACTTCAACCCGGGCGGTTCGTTCGGGTTGAAGGGAGAGAAAGCTAACGCTTTCCTTAAGGAAGCGCTCCTACGAGGAGGCGCTCCTACCCCTCAGTTGACGCTAACCGTTACAGGATTACTCCAGATGTACGGTGGGAGGGGGATCTGTCAATAGATTGTACCCAAGCCGAGGCGCTAGCCCAAGTCGAAATATTGGTCCTCGGCTGACGCAGACTGAGAGCGTCCTCCAGCCAATCCATCACGACTCGATTTATCACGTCGCTTGCGCCCACGTGGCAGTGCTCCCCCGCCGCGTCCGCTGACGCCAGCCTGCGATGGGTCACCAGCGCGACGAAACAGTGCGACGCGATGATTATCTGGCGTCAGGACCGGGCGCTGACGAACCGGCCTGGCAGGCTCATACTATCTATAGAGAAAGCCAATGGAATCACGAAACGTTTCGAAGAACAGCGGCGACAAGCGAGTCGCGAAGTTCAAGGCTGGAGCCGGCGCGATCGGCGCTCTGGCGGTTGGCGCGGTCGCGCTCGGTGCGCTGGCCACTGGGGCGTTGGCGATCAGTCGCCTTGTCATCCGCAGTGTGGGCGTAGGCAAGTCTAAAATCGACTCGCTGAAGATCGGCGTTCTGGAAGTCGATACGTTGCGCGTCCGAAGACTTGAAGTGACAGAGAAGCAGATGCCGTAATGGCTTGGAAGAAGTTTTAGGGCCAAGGGAGGCGCCCACCGAAAAGCGCTGCGGTATTCAAGGAGAGATCATGACCAAGGTAGCCGTTCTGGACGACTGGCAAGGTGTGGCGCGGATTAGCGCGGATTGGTCGCCGCTGTCGGCGCGCGCTGAAGTCGTGTTCTTTGCGCAGGCCTTCGACGATGAAGACGATGCCGCCGCAAAGCTGGCGGATTTCGAGATTGTCCTGTCGATGCGCGAGCGCACTAAGTTGCCGGCTTCGCTCATCAACCGGCTGCCGAAGCTGCGCATGCTCGGCATAACCGGCGCGCGCAATGCCTTGCTCGACACGGAGGCCTACACCGCGCGCGGCATCCCGTGTCTTTATTACGGCACCGAGCAGGGGTTTGACGGAGCGACCGACCCGGACGACCGCGAAGACATGTTTGCGGGGGAATTCAAAGATGGTCCGTCGGGTGCGGTTTTACAACTCAACTCACCGGGCGTTGACAACTTCAATATGACCCATCCACTGTTCTTGTGGATCGCCCAGTTGAACAATTTCCGCCGATTCTATCCAGCGCTCACGCTCGGCTCGTACTTCAGCCAGGCAAACAGTCCCACCCGCCCCGGATTGTTTGCCTATTCCCGGGTGTTGAACGCGCAGGAAGTGTTCGTGGTTTTCAACACGGCCGCGACGAGCCAGACCTTGCCCGCCTGTACGTTGACGTATCCGGCGGGCACCGTGCTGGTGAATTTGCTGAACACCAATGAAACCATCACTCTGAGCTCTGACTCGCAAACTCCGACCATAACCGTGCCCAGCATGACCTCGAAAATGTTTATCGCGCAGTCGCAGTGGAAGCCGCTTGATCCGGTGGTGGTGAGCAACACGCCCGCCCATTGGGCCGCGAATATGCCCACCTTTTCGCCCATCGTGCTGCAATTCAGCGAACCGATGGACACGAACAGCGCACAAGCGGCCTTCAGCACGACTCCGTCGGTCAGTGGTTCGTTCAGTTGGTCGGCATCGACCGCGACAAATGACACGATGACCTTCACCCCGGGCGGACAGGGGCTTCCGGGTTCGACGCTGATGACGGTGCGGATTACCAACTCGGCGGTGGGTGCCGTCTCGGGCAACACCCTGTATTCTTCCTACCAGATACAATTTATGACCGCTCCCGCGTTCCAGATCGTGCAGGTTAGCATGCTCGGCGCTGTCATCCAGATAACCTGGTCCACCGTGATGAATTATACCTACCAATTGCAATGCAGCAGCACTCTTGGTTTGGCCGCTTCCTGGACCAACGTCGGCTCACCAATTGCCGGCACTGGCGGAAATGCAGTTTTGGTGGACAGCAGCGATGCAACCAACACAACGCGGTATTATCGCGTCCGGGCATATTAAATTGGAGTTGAAAAACGGACTGAAGATCAGCCGGGGACAATCCGCGAGCGAGCTGGATCCTTTTGGAATGTGTAATGAGATTCGCATACAGGTTTGAAGGGTACGATCCGGTCAGCAACGCGGCAGCCACTGTGAGGAGGCCGAGCGAAAGCCTCCACAGGAGCACGAGCCAATATGTGGGTCGCCNNGCAGGGAGACGCTGGTCGCCGCGGCGGGCACCGCGCGGTGATAAATTTGCCAGCCAAATCCGTCGAGGCGCAAATGGGGCAACTTGCCCGAGGCGGAGTTCGAAACGCCGTCGATCCGGACCGCGTTGAAATCCTGCGCATGGTTCACCTCAACCGAGCCGGTAATCGGGCGATTGCAGAAATTGATCGCCACGAGGAACTCATCTTTGTCATCGGCACGCACGAAGGTAANNCCCATTGCACGGGAGCATTGCGGAATGGGGCGTTTTGCTTCCGCAATTGGATAAGGCTGCGGTAGATCTGGGGCAGCGGGGGGCGTCCTTTGGGACTCCAGAAAATCGGGAGTTTATCGAACAGCGCGGGGTCTCCTGATTCGGTCGCGTCGCCCACTTCCATCCCGTTGTAGAGCAATGGTACGCCGTCCAAAGTGAACATGAGTGCGGAAGCCGCCAGGGCGCCACGCAAGCCGAAACGCGCGACGGCGCGAGGTTCATCGTGATCGTCGGTGATGCGCAAGTGAAGTGAGCCTTGGGGGAATTGGCGGACAGTGTCCTCCCAGGTGGCCTGCAGCTTTTTGGCAGGAGCTCCGTCCATGATGACTTCATTCAAAGCGCCCAGCAACGGCCAGGAATAATCAATATCGAAGGCTTTCACCATCAGTTCCGGTTTGCTGGCCTCGGCCAGGAGTATGATGTCCGGTTTGATCCTCTCCAGTTCCGTCCGCGCCTGTTCCCAAAAATCGGTCGGGATCATGCTGGCGACATCGCAGCGGAATCCGTCGACGTCGCACTCCTCGACCCAATGTTTCATCATGGCGATCATGTAACCGCGCAGTTCCTGGTTGCTGTAGTTAAGCCCGGCGACATCGCTCCATTCCGGCACGGGCGGCTGGACTTTGCCGGTCGAATCGTGCCGGTAAAACTCGGGATGTGCCATCATCACGCTGTCCCAGGAAGTGTGGTCGGCCACCAAATCCATGATCAATTTCATGCCCCGCTTGTGCGCTTCGGAAACCAGCCTTTTGAAATCGTCGACGGTGCCGTAGTCCGGCGCGATGGCGTAGTAGTTACTGATGGAATAGGGGCTGCCGAAGACTCCTTTGCGGAATTTTTCGCCGATCGGATGGAGCGGCATGACCCAGAGAACGGTCACTCCCAGCCGGTGCAGATCATCCAGCCGCGAAGTTACCGCATTGAGGTCGCCGGCCTTGGAAAAGTCGCGCGGAAACACTTCATAGACAACGCCACCGCGCAGCCACTGGGGGACGGGGCGCGCCGTTGCCTTGGAGGCATTCGTGGGGTCTCGCGCCCCGGCCTGGCTCAGAAGAACGAGGCCGAACAGCAGCGAAAGAGTTTTGTGGGGAAGGCGGAAGGAGGATCTCATGTGATCAAATGGGGCCGAAACGCAGCGATCATGCCCCACTTGTTTGCCAGATTGAATGGCTGTTCTGCAATCGCATAAACATGCGGTACACCTGAACGAAGGTTTCATCGTGCTCCCATGGCTCAGGTCGCTTCCAGTCGCGCAATACCGGTGCGGAAGTCAACTTGGCGATACCCAGAACCGCAGCGGCCCCCTGTGATCCTCGTCGTGCCTTTGCCCCTTTAATGGAGAGCCGGAAAAAATGGATGAATTCGCGCCCGTTACGCAGAGAAAACAATGGGTATCGATAGCGCACCTTTAATCTCTCAGGGGCGTACACTGTGCAAGCCACGCAAGATCGGGACTGGGCGTTCCAGAGATGTTTATCTGGCGGGCGTTCGATCCATTGTAAATAACCGGAACAAGTGTTCGGGAGTCAGTCCACTTGTGAATCTCACCGTGCCCATCCGCGAAGCCGACCCCGCATGCGTTATTATGAAGGTCCGACGGCAATTCTGTAAACTGTCCAATTCCAGTCGCCTCATTCGGATTCACATAGAGGATTATGTCGTCGATCGCGTCGGGATGTTCATCGATGAATACCCAACTCTGGCTAAATCCCGGATGGAGGAATTGACTTGTTTTTGTTGCGACAAAAAAGGGCGGAGGCCCGGCGCTCCAGGGGAATGAATATCTGTGGCCGCCACCCACAGCCGCATCCATGGCTACGCTTCGGTCGCGATGAGTCCATCCATGCTGGGCACCACTGAGAAAGTGGTCCGCTGGGCACCAATAAAGTTTTACCTGCAGGCCGATGTAGGGTGCCAATGACGCTACCGACGGGGTCGTTAGAAGTAGTAGGTTGGTATTCGCGCTATTGAGACCGGCGTTCCAGTCCATAATGCCAGCGGCCCACGACGGTCCTCCCATCCACGGGGGAGTTACGGTTGGAGTGGGATCGTTGTTGATTGGAACGCGCTCGGTGTTGTCGCCCGCATACATCGTCCACGCCAGCATCAATTGCTTTTTGTTGTTTAGACAGTCTATGGCATACGCTTTTTGCCTGGCCCTGCTCAGCGCTGGAAGAAGAAGGGCGGCCAGGATGGCAATGATTGCGATCACAACCAACAATTCTATCAACGTAAAACCACTTCCGCTGAAGGTTGCTTCCCGCTTTGTCCGGCAGCAGTCCGAATGCATTTCTCTATGGTTTTTGCCTTGCCCGGCCGGAGGCCTTCAGCAACCAGCCGGGCAAGTTGGGAGTTCAATTAACTGCCCGGTTGAACNNAAGAAAAGATTCCCGCTGCCGACAGGCCAATTCGTCGAACTCAACCCGGCGGTTTCAGGATGATCCGTCCATGGGCCGGCGAGGTTCGAGGAAGTCTGCAGGTGCACATTCGGCAAACCCAGCCACGTGATGGGGATGTTGCCAGCGGACGGTTGCCCGGCCTTCAGATTTCCGAACGCAGATTCCACGAGTTGATTGCCAAACGTATCCAGGGGCATGACGTAGCTGCCATCGGCCCGGATGTAACGGATGTGGTTATCTTGGAACCCGGCCTCATCATCAACCCCGTTGATGCTATACTTGTAGTCCACGGCGAGGGCTGTCCCTGCCGGGATGGTCAATTGCAGGCTGTAGATTTCGCTGCCCACGGGGTTGTTGGTCATCAAAAACTCGCCTGGACCACCCAGAGAGTACAAGCCTTGGGATGAGGCCCAACTCCAAAAGCCGGAACTGTCCGCCGTGGTAACGCCATTGATGAAGACATAATCTGTGCCAGGAGTGAATGGGTATAAATCCGTGCCCACTGCGTTGGTCATGTTGACGCTGAATGTGACGATGGTATTTTCAGTCAAGCTGGACCCCGGACCGAAGTCAGCCCAATAGACCGGAGGGAGCACCTGGGGCGTGGTCGCGGTACTGAATGTATATTGTCGATTGCCGCCAGCCGTGCTGATCGGGTTCTCCCATCCCAGAACGCCGCTGCCGCCATCGACGCAAAACTTGTAGTAAGTCGGGAACCCGGGGGCGCCTGCACACGGTGTGGTCCCGGTATAAAGATTGGTGTTGCTCGCGTTGGGATTGTTCGTCAGTTGGAACCCACCGTTCCAGCCACCGAGTATTATACTGCTACCGCGGGCTTCGACATAATCGCTTCCGGCGGGCGGAGCTTTGAAGTTGCCGTCCTTTACTTGAACAGACATATCCACCTGGAAGGTGACATTATTGGTAGTGTTGGCGGTGGAAATGTCACTGAAGTAAACTGCGGGAAGAGCTTCGTTAGTGACGCCGGCGTTTACGGTGATAACGGGGGTTGTTCCTAGCGTGAAGGTTCGATTGTTGCCTCCTGTGGTGACGGGACTTTCATAGGCCAGCGGGCCGGTGCCGCCATCAACAGCAAACTTGTATTGTTCTAAAGTCCCGAGAGCGTCGGTCACATTTGTGGTGCCGGAAAACAGCCAGGGAT
>PKZC01000105.1:12126-18660 GCA_003132905.1 Bryobacterales bacterium
GTGCCGAGCAAGAGCCCGGCACAGAGTCCGAAGAGGAGTGTTTTGATACGAGTCTTAAGGTTCATAACGTTTATGCCAGTCGACAGGTTTAGGTGATCAGCTATTTCCGCTATTTATATAAGCTTGTCTGGCATGTTGCTACCGCATGTTTGTGCGGTAAGCTCAGAGGCTCCAAAATGTCACGGATCTCGCGCAAACCGCTGTGGGGCTGGTTCAAAGGCGTGAATTCACTCGTCACTCTGCGGGTTCAGCCCACGCGGTCCGTCCTCTGGACAACACGCCCCGAAGAGGCGCCTGTGCGCAGAAGCGGTTCGATCTCCTGGCGCTCCATCCATTGAAAATGGGGTTGCCCGAAATTAATGGTCGATAGAGAACAAACAACTAGTGCGCAATAGGATCCCAGGCCAAATGATGAACCGCGGCGTTAGGGTCGGCCCCCCCCTTCGGGACAGTGACAGCCGCATGCGAAACGATCCCTCCCCGAATCTTTCCTGCCACTGAAAACCTGAAGGAACCCAAAATGTTGTCGCACTCCCAGCTCCAGTGTTAAGATTGCCCCATTGAAGCCATCGCCTAAGAAATCCAACGGCAAGGACCGTCACAACCGACCCGACGTTCCCGCGAAATCCAAATCCACAGACCCAGGCCCCGTGAGCCTGCGGCGGCAGTGGGTTTTCCGATTGGTCGCGCTGACGGTGTCGCTGTTCATCCTGGGCGGTCTGGAAGGGGCGCTGCGCCTGGCGGGGTACGGATACCCCATGAGATTCTTCAAGAAAGTGAGAGTCGGAACCCAGGATTATCTGGAGGACAACAGTCAATTTAGCCTGAGGTTTTTCCCGCCTGATCTGGCCCGTTCGGCGGGGCCGATCCTGGTGAACGCCAACAAGCCTCCGGGCGTTTACCGCATCTTCATCATGGGCGAATCAGCGGCGATGGGGGATCCCGAGCCGGCCTTCGGCGCCAGCCGCTACCTGGAAGCATTGTTGAACGAACGGTTCTCGGGAGAACGCTTCGAAGTCGTCAACACGGGGATTACCGCCATCAACTCGCACGTGATCCTTCCCATTGCGCGAGATTGCGCCCGTGCCGGGGGGGATTTGTGGATTGTCTATATGGGCAACAATGAGATGGTTGGTCCATTTGGAGGGGCAACCATCTTCGGGTCGCAGGCCCCGCCTCTGGCTTTTGTTCGTCTGAACCTCGCGGCCCAACGCACGCGTGTGGGCCAGTTGGTGACGGGGCTGGCCCGGAAACTTGCCCCGAAATCCGGCAACCCTCCGTCCTGGATGGGCATGGAAATGTTCGCGCAGAATCGGTTACTGCCTGGGGATCGTCGCAGGAAAACCGTGTATCGAAGTTTTCAACGGAACCTGAAAGACATCCTGGAGTGCGGCCTGGATTCGGGCGCAGCCGTCCTGCTCAGCACCGTGGCGGTGAACCTCAAGGATTGTCCGCCCTTTGCCTCCATGGGGGGGAGCAACCTTCCCCCATCGGACCGTGACGTGTTCGAAAAGTTTTACAGCGAAGGATTGCAAGCCGAGTCTAGAGCGGACTTCGCGGCGGCCTCCCAAAACTACGAACAAGCGACGCGTGTGGCTCCACAGTCGGCGGACGCGCAATTTCGTTACGGTCAATGTCTCCTGCGTCTGACCAATGCCGCCGCTGGCGCCCACCTTCAGCTTGCCTGTGATGCTGACGCATTGCCATTCCGGGCAGATTCGAAAGTGAATGGGCTCATACGGGAAGCCGGATGCGAGTTCACCGGTCGTGGCGTATTGCTGGTGGATTCGGCCGCGGAGCTCGAAACCAATAACGGGGGGGCCATCCTGGGCGACGAAACGTTTTACGAGCACGTACACTTTAATTTCGATGGGAATTACCGGCTCGCGCTTGCCTGGGCCAAACAGATCGAACGCATATTGCCGCGGTCCATCGCCGTGCCAGGTGCCTCCGCATGGGCGAGCCAGGAAACCTGCGAGTGCCGCCTGGGGCTTACCGATTGGAACCGCTGCAACGTCCTCGGCGGAGTCATTCGCAGGATGCAGCAGGCGCCGTTAAGCAGCCAGCCCAACAACGCTGCACGATTGAAATCTCTGGAGACTGAGATCAAGCGGATGCGCCAGCGGATGGACGCTACCGCGGCCAGCAATGCGCGCGAGCTATACGCGGATGCGCTGAAACGCGCGCCGCGCGACCACTATTTGCACGAGAACTTCGCGGATTACCTCGTAGCAACCGGTGACTACTCAGGCGCGACCGCCGCATGGCGAAAGGTGCATGAGTTGCTCCCGGACGATTATCTGGCCTATTTCCGGATAGGGGGCCTGCTCGCGCCGCAAGGCCAGATGACCGAAGCCGAAGCTTCTTTGGCCCAAGCAGTGCAACTGCGACCGGATTTGAGCGATGCCTGGTTCGAGTTGGGCGAACTCCACGCATCGGAACAGAAGCTGGAGCTGGCCTTGAGCGAATACCGGCAGGCCCAGCGCTTGCGCCCGCAGGATCCCGGGTACTATTATTACAGCGGCAAGGCCCTGTCGCAGTTGAACCGCGTTCCCGAAGCCCTCGAGGACTTCCGCCATGCAATCGAGCTCAAACCGGATTACTGGGAAGCGCATTTCGCTCTCGGCGGCCAATTTGGCCTGGCAGACCGGATCGTTGAGGCCCGGCGGGAATTCGAGGAAGTCATCCGTCTCAAACCTGACGACGCTCAGGCCCATTTGAACCTTGGCGTTGCTTTGATGAAACAGGGCCAATTGGAGGGCGCTGCCGGTCAATACGAACAAGTGCTGCGGCTTGAGCCCGGAAACAAAATTGCGCGCGATTACCTCGCCCAAACCAGGAGGCTGCAGGCCAGGAAATATTGAAGCCGTCGGCCCACGCCCGGCTTCGCACTTCCCCGCATGGTCAAAAAAGTCATGCAGCTTTCCGGTAGTAAAATCTCACTCCGTACGGTCAAAAAACTCAACCGTGCCAATTTTCAGCCGAAACCGAGAAGAGGTTTCCGGACATTGACGGTCGCCTTGGCCGCTGTTCCAATCCTGCATGGATTGGAAGCAAATGATCGAGCTTTACGCCTTTGTCCGCCCTTAACCCGTTGTCGGCGCCAGCCTCCGCTTCGGATGAGTTTTTTGACTGCACGGGATGAACTCGGCGCGCCGGCGGCTCTCCAAGATGCGCTGCGTTGGCTGACCTTGAGAGTCCAGTTCCCAATGCCGCCGCGGGCACTCGTAGGGCGAGTTGAGTATGGGGTGGTCGAAGAAGGGATTGGACATGTTTAGTGCAAGTTCATGCGGCAGGTGACTTTGCGGCGGAACACCCGGTGGCTGAGTGGCGCCTTGTAAAGGTCTTCCCCGTTCATGTTCGTGGGCCATACGGACCCGCACCGGAAGACTATTTCAATTCGTTTAAGGGGCAAACGAAAAAGGCGCGGGTTCTGGACGACTTGACGGATCCGCCTTCTCTGCACTTCGGCGCGACGGGGCGGCGCGGCAAGGGTTCAAGGACGGGCACGTCATTGCCGATCGCCAATAGCAGATGACCGATGGCGGAGAGGCTGGCGTGGGATTCAAATCATCCGTTTAGCGGTGGGAGGCATTTTTAGCCTCATCCGACAATTTTGTGTTTTTCGCGCAACTCCTTGATTTTGAAGTTGGGTCATGCATCGGCATCGCGCAGAAAATGACAATGTAGACATGGTTTGGAAAGCCGGATTAACTTGCCGCGTTTCTTACGTGCTGGTGCTTTGATTGGCTTGCTGGTGGCAAAAATCACGTCCTGCATGATTGAGTGCATCCGCATGTTCGGGTCCGATGGCCGCTTTTTGACTGATTTCTTCATGCCGTCCAGCCTAACCCTATGCAAGTGAAAACGGGCAAAGAGATTTCAAAGCAGCCTACGACCGTGGATTGACAGATTTCGTAATTCGTGAGTAAATCGAGATTGATTTGAAATGTGCGGCGCGGAGTTGTCCATCCCCAGCGTAGGGAGGGCGTAGCCCGACCGCAGCTGGGGATGGACAAAGAACAAACAAAAACATAACCTCAACCATGTCCCCTGGACTAACTCATGGACTGGACCAGAAAAGTGAACCCGGTCAATTACAATCCCCAACAGCGTCAACCATATCGGGGACTGACTATGCTCAGTAAAATCACATCACAATTAGTCGTGCTGCCTAAATTGCACAGTCCAATGCGATTTGCATCATCGACTCTAAAATGGAATACGGGAATGGCGATTGCTCTCGTATTGTTCGCCATGTTCTTCTCGGCGTCGCCTGCGCACGCGCAGTTGGGCAATGTGACCGGGGTGAGCCAGAACGGCGATACGGTTACTTTGACCTGCGGTGCGGATCAGGAGATTATTCAAGTTTGCCAACCGGATCTAATCAAGGTGGATTATCGGCCTGGAGGGTATGCCGACCCGGATACTCAGGTGATGGGCAATACGTCTTGGGGGCAACCTTCAGCCACCTTTAATACTAATGGTAATCCGATCACGATCACCACATCGAATTTGATGCTGAAGATCGCAACAACGCCTTGTCGTCTCTCTTTATACAACTCGTCGAACGTCTTGCTCCTCCAAGAGCCCGCTGCCGGAGGCTTCTATCCTTCAAATAGTTCGAGTGGCAGCGGAGTTAACTTTACTTACGCCAATTCTGGCGCGAAGTTTTATGGAATCTTCGGGTATGGAGCTTATGATGCGGCAGGCGGGTTGTTACTGGCAAACCGTGGTGGCGCGATCAACATGGGCGAACAGGGCGAGTGCGGTGCCCCGTTTGTCTGGAGTAATTTAGGATTTGGCCTGCTGATCGACACGGGAGGCGGCCAGTTCAATATCGGCAGCGGATCGCTGAATCTAGCCGGATGTACCAAGGCGAATGTTGAGTGCTACCTTATTGTCGATTCACCGACCCAAATCATACAGCGTGAGATGGATATTAGCGGGCATACGCCAATGTTCCCCAAATGGGCTATGGGCTTTGCCAACTCCCAATGGGGCTGCAACGAGGGGGAGATCCTCAATGTAATGACTACCTATCGCCAGAAGCACGAGCCGATAGATACGTATATTATAGATTTCGACTGGAAAAAGTGGGGACAAACGAATGGCGAGTGGACATGGAATCCCGGCAATTTCCCAGACGGTCCATCCGGGGTATTCTGCCAGGCGATTGCTTCGGAAGGGTTCAAAATGGTTGGGATTAATAAGCCGCGGGTTCACGTGAATCTGCCCGAAGGACAGTTTGTTTCAAGCAACGGATGGTGGTTTCCAAACGATCCGCCATTCACCGACTATTTCGATGGACAGTTGGTTGACGATCTTGACTTCCTCATTCCAGCCGCTCGCAACTGGTGGGCTCAAAATCTGATGCAGGACGCCTTCTCCACCGGAGTTTCCGGATGGTGGAACGATGAAGGCGACGGGGACACAATCTACTTGGGCAACTTCGAGTACCTCAATTGGGACCAGGGAATTTATGAAGCCCAGCGCACAATCACTAATCAGCGGGTCTTTCAATTGAATCGCGATTTCTTCCTGGGTGGCCAACGATACGCTTATGGGATGTGGTCAGGCGACATCGCCGGCGACTGGGGATCAATCGCTGCTCAACGGGATCATATGCTTCAAGCGATTAATCTGGGCGAACGCCTGTGGGGGCAGGATACCGGTGGATTCACAAGCCACGCCACCGATGAGGGATATGCGCGCTGGATGGAGTTCTCGGCTTTCGTTCCGATCTTTCGCGTTCACGGCGACCAATACAACCTGCGCCAGCCGTGGATCTTCGGGACTAATGCGGAAGCTGCGGCAACGAAGGCAATGCGCCTTCGTTATTCTCTCATTCCNNTACATCTACTCGTACGAGCGGAATGGATACGATTATGGAACCGGGCTTGTGCACCCGCTCGTTTGGGATTATCCAAGCGATACGAATGTGTTCAACGATACTGCTGCTTGGATGTTTGGCAACTGGCTTCTTATCTCGCCAGTTGTTTCACAGGGTGCGACATCGCAATCGGTATACCTACCCCCCGGTACATGGATCGACTACTTTCGCGGCTCTTCATATACGGGCGGTTCCACAATCAGTTATAGTGTGAATTCAAGCTCGTGGCAGGACATTCCGCTGTTCGTTAAGCTCGGCGCTATTATTCCAACCCAGCCGAATATGGACTTTGTCGGACAGATCCCCGTGGCCGTATTGGCAGTGGACATTTTCCCCAGCACGACTGCAAGCAGCTTCCGTTATTACGATGATGACGGCACTACGTACGCCTACGAAAACGGCATATCGTTCGCTCAAACCATTTCTCAACAGCAACAGACCGGTCAGGTCAGCGTAACGATTTCAGCGCCGGCAGGCAGCTATGTGCCGGCACTGGAGTGCTATCGGTTTGCCGTTCACGGCATTGCTGCTAACGCGGTAACCAGCAGCGGGGGCGCATTGACCCCCTACGCAACGCCAGCCGCACTCGCGGTGGCGACCGGAGAGGGCTGGGCAACCGGCACGGATATCTACGGTAACGT
>PKZC01000190.1 GCA_003132905.1 Bryobacterales bacterium
ACCGTGGGGCCGTGTCAAACCCTGGCCTGATTTTCGATGAAGCAGACCCCGAGGCTGCGCATGGTTTTGACGGCGAGATAATTGAACTCGTTGGTGTCGGTGCAGCCGCCGATAAAGGCGAAGCCTTCGCAGCGGTTCGCGGTGCGGCCTTGGGTATCTTTTTCGACGAAGGTGTCGTCGCGAGTCTTTTTAACACGCTGGGCGATCTCATTGAGCGCCTGGTCCCACGAAATATCTTCCCAATGATCGGACCCGGGACGCCGAACTTCGGGCCTCACCAGACGGCGGGGATTCAGGATGTCCTGATGGAGCGACGCGCCTTTCGGGCAGAGCGTGCCGCGATTGGTGGGATGATCGGGGTCGCCTTCGACATGGATCACTTGAGGAGTTACATTCTTGGCATTGTCGCCGATCGTATAAATGAGAACGCCGCACCCGACCGCGCAATACGGGCAGATGGAGCGGGTTTCCTTGGCGCGGGCGATTTTCAGTTCCTGGAGCTGGGCATAGGCCGGCGCCAGATCGAAGCCCAAGAAAGAGACGGCGGCGCCTCCTATTGCGGAAATCTTAAAGAAGTCTCTGCGGCTGGCATCCATGAGATGATTCTCCTCTCGCCGATCCAAATCATTAGTAGAAGCAATCGCGAGTCCGTTGTCAACCGTGTTTTAGATCCTAGTTTGAGGAGGCGGGCAAGGCCGGACGCGAGTCGATCTGTCGACACTGCGAGTCGATATACGAACCCGAGCGAATGTTTCCGGCGGAAAACGTCACGCAGCCGTTCCTCAGGGATGCTTGGAGCACGATGCGGTGCTCCCCAGGATTGGGCACTTCTATAACCTATTGGTGTTTCAATTGTTTGGTGAGCCGGGCGGGGCTCGAACCCGCGACCACCGCATTAAAAGTGCAGGTGAGAGGTGTGTTTCCGTAGCTATCCCGTGCATTACACATACAACGAGTTGCCGGGACTGGCCGGGAATAACACTGTCGCTAGTACAGTCGTTAGTACAAGCGCTCAGCTGGCAAGGACGTCTGCTCTCACTGCTACTTGCACGCCGCTGAGCAAAGCTGGCCCCTATTTGCCATCATCTCGGTTAGCGACGAGAAACGCCCCTTCGACGAATCAACCAAGAAGTCATGCCGTCGTCGGAGCGCTGGCGCCGTGCTCCTCCTCATCACGAGCTGCGTCCTAAAAACGTCAAACGATTCGACCAATCCAAATTTCGATGTTCATCCCACAGTCGGATCAACGAACGTGAAAGTTCAGGCAAGTCGTTTGGCGCAATCGTCCGCTCATCCACGAATATCACGCCAGCGTGAGTCTCGTTTAACTGGGCCCAACGTTGGAGGAGCCTTGGAACAGTGCGCTGGTCATAGGTTACGAGGGTGAGAGACTCTGCACCGGCCGCCCGGAGGACCTCCTCGTCCGATTCACCGATCCAGATGCCATCTTGCCAGTCGAGCAGCGCGAATATAGGAATGTCGGGGCGCGAGCGCCTAACGATCACAGCCACGTCCGGACTTGCGTGCTCGTCGAGAAGAAACGAAAGCATCCTCCGGCTTTAGCTCCAGCGGGAATTGGGCAATGAGCGCTGCAGATCTGATGGAGAAACAGACCGGTTTTCCTGGAGTGCAGCGTCGATCTCTTGTTGGTACGTACGCGCGTAGGCCAGGACGGGTTCGACACGCGTTAGAGGCCATCGCAGGTGAGCGGCCGTTTGTTCCGCGCTGCGGCTGTAGCTTTCGTTGATCATCGCTACTTCCCAGACAGCCAAGGACGAGCCCACAACATACGCCTGGCGTCCGGAATCCGAATCCCGAAATTCGACGGCGGGAAACTCTGCATGCCGCAAGCCTTCTTCGATCAATTGAGCTGTCGCTTCGCGCGGGCTTTTATGTACACTCATCGCGAAGCGATCTAGACGCGCAGCCTGTTCATCCGGCATTTCAATGTCCATGGTCTGCATACTTGTACAATTCTACCGGAACGAAAGACCTCGGCGGCATTGAACGCGCAACAGGGGCGCAACCCAAAGTTCGTTGTTTCAATGGTTTGGTGAGCCGGGCGGGGCTNNGCGACCACCGCATTAAAAGTGCGATGCTCTACCAACTGAGCTACCGGCCCGGAAGCGCTGCGAGGAAGGCAACCACTCTCGCGACTTTCTCAAGATAACATAGCTTTACATCTCCGCAGCCGAATCGCAGTCCCCGCCATGTCACAATAACTAGCATGCGGGTCGGCATCATTGGCACCGGCGCCATCTCTCACAAACACGCGCGCGCGTATGCCAACATTGGCTACGAAGTAGTGGCTTGCACCGACTTCCATGCCGACAGCGCCCGCGCATTCGCCGAGCGCTACGGCTGCGAGTTCGTTCCCAATTTCGAGGAACTGTGCCGCCACCCGCTCGTCGATTACGTCGACGTTTGCACCTTCCCCGAATTCCGCCTGGAACCGGTGGAGTGCTGCGCTCAGGCGAAAAAGCACATCCAGGTGCAAAAGCCGATGGCGACCAATCTGGACACGGCCCGCCAGATGATCGAAATCGCTCACCGGTCCAGAATCCAACTGGGCGTGGTGAGCCAGCATCGCTTTGACGATTCCACGCAGTTTCTGCATCGCGCCTTGTGCGACGGCCGGCTGGGCAAGATTCTGCAAGCCGACGCGTACGTGAAATGGTACCGCTCGCCTGCCTATTACTCCCGCGCGAGCAAAGGCAGCTGGAAAACCGAAGGCGGCGGTGCGCTGATCATTCAAGCCATCCATCAAGTGGACGTGCTGCTGTGGCTGATGGGCGGGGTTCAGGAACTCTTTGGCTATTGGCAACTGGCGGCGCGGCACAACATTGAGTCCGAAGACGTGCTGGCAGCCGTGATGAAATACCGGTCCGGCGCCACCGGCGTGATTCAAGCGTCCACGGCCTTCTGGCCCGGCCACACCGAGCGCATTGAAATCCACGGCACAAAAGGCACCGCGATTATTACCGGCGACAAACTGACCGCGTGGCAGGTGGAGAACGATGCAGGTGACCCTGCGCCGGTATCTTATGATTACGCCACAGCGGCCACCGATCCCATGGCCACCGCACTCGCGCCATTCGAACGTCAGTTCATCGATTTCGGCGAATCCATTCGCACGGGACGCAAGCCGCTGTCCTCAGGCGCGGATGGGTATCGGGCTTTGGAAGTGGTAACAGCGATCTACGAATCTTGCCGAAAGGGATCCGTGGTGAGGCTGTAGCGTTCGCGCCTCACTGAAGAACAACTCTCGAATGCAGGTCCGCGTTCCAGCTTCCAGTGCCAATCTCGGTCCCGGTTTCGATAGCCTCGGGCTGGCGCTCGGAATTTATTTGACGTGCCGGTTCCAGCGCGCCTCGCATCTATCCATCAAGGTGAGCGGCCGCGATGCCGCGCAGATTTCAACCGGTGAAGACAACCTGATCTGGCGTACCGCGCTGGCCGTGGCTGGCGACGTGGGCGATACCCTTCCCCCCATCGAACTGGAAATCGAAAATGACATTCCGCTCGGCAAGGGACTGGGGTCCAGCGCCGCCGCTCTTACAGCCGGCGTCGTCATCGCCGATCATTTTTTAGGACTGCATTGGAAACCGCATCGGATTCTGGATGAAGCCGCAAAGATCGAGGGCCATCCCGACAACGTAGCCGCGTGCGTGCTCGGTTCCATTGTCGCCAGTGCCACCGATGTTGGCGGCGCGGTTCGGGCCGTTCGCATCGAGCTACCGCCCAGCTACGGAATCGCCGTCGTCGTCCCCGATTTCGTGCTGCCCACTGCCGAATCTCGGCATGTGCTGCCCGCCAATTACTCCAAGCAGGATGCCGTCTTCAATGTGCAGCGCAGCGCGTTGCTGATCGCCGCGCTCGCAACGGGCACGACCACCGCGTTTCCCACCGCGTTCGAAGACCGGCTGCATCAGCCTTACCGTTACGCGCTGGTGCCGGGCCTGGAAGAAATGGTCAAGTTACGAGCGCCGGGATTGCTGGGATGCGCGCTCAGTGGCGCTGGTCCATCCATTTTGGTGTTCTATGAACGGGGCTCCGAACAAGTGTGCGATCTCATCCGGCAGATCTTCGCGCTGCACGGCCACAATTCCGAGACGCTGTGCGTCCCCATCGCTCGCCATGGGTATGAACTGATCGCCTAAACGCCGCGCCGGTTGCCCCACAAGTCGATGTGCATTCTCGGCGTAATCCGAAAGCCTTCTTGTCTGGCAATGTCGGCAAGCCATCGACCCCGCTCCGCCAAAGTTGCGGCATCCACGCCTTCCGCCATCAGCAGGACGCGGCCGCGCGATGCCCCGATATCGCTGACAATCGCATTCACCTGCTGCAAGTCGCTTGGATCGGCGATCACAAACTTGAGCTGATACGGATAAAGCTGGATCAGCCTCCGCAGGATCTCGGGCTGATAGCGCAGCCGTTCGTGTTGATCCGCCCAACGACCGTTATCGCGGGTGTGCGGCGTCGAATTGGCCAGCTTTGGGCTGATGCTCATCAGATCGCAGCGTACGTGCGCGTCCACCGTACCCGCGGTCTCGATGGTGACGTGTTGCGTCAGCCGCTCGGTTAGTTCTTCCATTTGCGGAGCAATCATCGGCTCGCCGCCGGTAATCACGACGTGCGAGGCGCCATAACCATTCACTTCGTCGACGATGGAACTTACCGTGCGCTCTTCGCCTTCGGGCTGCCACGAAGTATACGGGGTATCGCACCACGTGCAGCGCAGATTGCAGCCGCTGGTGCGCACAAATACGGACGGCACCCCGAGCAGCGTGCCCTCACCTTGAATGGAATAGAAAATTTCAGAGATTTTCAATCGAGTGCTCGAGCGGGGCATATTCAATAGGATCTTTGAACCCCGCATCCGCGAAACCTTTGAGACGCAACCGGCACGAATCGCACAAACCGCACGAGCGGCCCTGAGCGCCCGGATCGTAGCAACTGTGCGTCAAGGCGAAGTCGACGCCCAGCTCCGCGCCTAGCTCGATGATCTCGCATTTTGAAAGTTGAATCAGCGGCGTGTGAATCTTGAGCCGTGTGCGGCCCTCCACGCCAGACTTCGTCGCCAGATTGGCCATAGTCTCGAAGGCTGCAATGAACTCCGGCCGGCAGTCCGGGTAACCGGAATAGTCGATCGCGTTGACGCCGATGAAAACATCGGAACTGGAGAGCACTTCGGCCCAGGCCAGCGCGAACGACAGAAAAACGGTGTTGCGCGCGGGAACATACGTTACCGGAATGCCACCGGCCACGCCCGCTTTGGGAACCGCGATGTCGGCAGTCAGAGCCGAACCACCGAACGCGCGCAGGTCGATGGACACCACGCGATGCTCCTCTGCGCCCAGGCTGGTTGCCACGCGCGCCGCCGATTGCAATTCAGCGCGATGGCGCTGGCCATAATCGAAACTCAGCGCGTAGCAGCGGTAGCCCTTGTCGCGCGCGAAAGCGAGGACGGTAGCCGAATCCAGACCACCGCTCAACAGGCATACTGCGGGCTTCGGATGCGTAGCTGAGGACCCCATACTACTGAACTTGAATCTTTACCACGTTGCTGGTACTGCCGCCGCCCGTGAGCGCCAGATCCTGCAGGCCCGACGGAGCCCCGGAAGGCACCGTCAGATTTACTTGCCCCTCCCCGACGGACCCCGGTGCCAGTCCGCTGAACACAACCGTGGCACTCTGCCCCGCAATCGTTGCCGTGTAAGTCATCACTGTTTTCGATAGCACGGTATCGCTCGCCGCGTCGCCCGTGGGGACGGCCGGATTCATCGCGCCCAGGCCCGTGCAATATACAAGGATCGTCTCGCCCGGCGCCGCCGGACTTGCCGTTGAGAGGAGGGAGTAATCCGCGTGACGCGCCGCCGCTTGCGTCCCATCAATGGTGAAAATTCCCAGTTGCTCCGGCGCTAAAGTCACCTGCACCGTGGCACTGCCGAATCCGTTGTTTAACACGACGGGCACTGCCGAACCAGTGGCCGCGTCCACCGGCACCTGAAAACTGATCTGTTCCTTGCCCCATTGAGGTCCACGACGTTAAACAGCGGAGCCGTCTTGCCATCCACCGTTACCGTTGTACCGGCCAGCGTGCCAGACAGCGGTACGCTGGGACTCGATACGACACCGATCAGGTTGCGGCTCAGGTGCGCGCCGAAGAGTGTGGCGATAGCGCCCGGGCTGCCTCCGCTCGTGAAACTGGCCGCATTGGTGAACGCGGCTGCTGAGATCACCGGTGTCAAACCAGGCACGGCCGCATATACTTCGCGAATGCGGTTGTTGGTCGAATCGGCGATATACATATTTCCCAGCAGGTCGAGCGCGACACCGAAGTTACCGTTCAAAGCCGCCGCCAATGCGGCTCCGCCATCGCCGGAAAACCCTTTCGTGCCTGAGCCCGCAATCGTGTTAATGGTCCCGTTGGCCGCGATCATCCGAGTCCGGAAATTGATATCGTCATTGAAATACAAGTTGCCGGCCGCGTCAACGGTAATGCCGCCCGGGTAATTTAGAATTGCGGCGTTCGCTGGACCGCCGTCGCCTCCGAAGCCCGGACTGCCATCGCCGGCAATGGTTGTGATGGTGCCATCGAGTGCTATTTTGCGGATGCGCTGATTGGACTGGTCCGAGATGTAGATCACTCCGCCACCATCCACGGCAACCGCAGTTGGATTGTTCAGCGAGGCATTAATCGCAGGGCCACCATCACCGGAAAAGGCGCCAGCGGCAGGCNNCGCCGCCGTCGCAAAACTCCCATCGCTCACCGCACCCTGCACACCATTGCCCGCAATCGTCGTAATGAACCCGCTGGGCGCGATGCGGCGAATGCGGTGGTCGCTCTGATCGGCAACTAACACGTTGCCCGACGGATCAATGGCGACGCGAACGGCATTGTAGAAACTGGCATTGATCGCCAGACCTCCGTCGCCTCCGTACCCTTTGTTGCCATTGCCTGCGAACGTCGTAATGATGCCAGACGAATCCACTTTCCTGATCCGCTGGTTCACCACGTCGGCAATATACAAGTTGCCCGAGGAGTCCCCGCGGATGCCCGTGGGAGTGTTGATCTCCGCATCTATGGCAGGTCCACCATCCCCCGAAAATCCAGCGACGCCGGTACCCGCGACGGTGGAGATGGTGCCGTTGGGGGCAACTTTGCGAATGCGATTGTTGAATTGATCGGTAATGAAAAGGTTGCCCGCCTGATCCACGTATACGTCGACCGGAACGTTCAGACCCGTTTGAAGCGCGGGACCGCCGTCACCGGAGAATGTCAGCGAACCGTTTCCAGCCACGGTCTGAATCGTGCCAGGGGTTTGCGCGAAGCCCGGAGCCTGAGCGAAAAAGAAAGCACAACTGAGTAAGAATGATGTGAGACGGATCATGGATTACCTCATACTCCCATGATCGTGATCCGCTAGCAACAAAGGACATGGAACTGTGAGCCCACATCCGGGTTAGCCACGGCGATGTCGTGATGGCCACGCGCGCCGCCGATTGCAATTCAGCGCGATGGCGCTGGCCATAATCGAAAAGCTCGGGAACTTTCATTATGGGGGCTTCCGTTTGGCGCGGCGGGAAGCGCGAGGCTCCGTACCGGTACCTCTTGCGGTGTTTCCGTAACCAAACCTGCGTTCGGAATTCAGGACCCGTTGTTATTTTTTAGCGTTTTAGCCTAATGCAGAGAGAGAGGATCTTGAAGAACTGTCGCATTAACTGCTTCATAACACTAGCATTCCTGACAACACCCTTAATTGTCGCCGCTCAAAGCGGTCCGTGCCCTCGCTTCGCTGCGGGTGGTACGGTGGTGAATCCGCCCGCTCTCTTCAGCCAGGGCGGCAGTCTCACGGTCAATCTGTCGTATGAAACCGCGCAGGATGCGCAGGGCCGCACGCTATACTGCTTCACCACGCCGGACGGGACGGAATCGCCAACGCTGCATCTGCATCCGGGCGATCATTTGAAGATCAACGTAAAGAACGATCTTCCAGCCGCGGTGTCCTCGAGTTCGATGCAGATGGCGACCAGTGCTTCTCTAACGTGCGGAAGCAGCATGATGAACGCGTCTTCGGTGAACATTCACTATCACGGGACCAACGTCGCGCCAATTTGCCACCAGGACGAAGTGATTCATACCATAATCAATCCCGGCGAAACATTCAGCTATAACGTCGCGTTTCCCGCTGACGAACCGCCCGGTCTGTATTGGTACCATCCACACATTCATGGAATCGCCGAGCCAGCCGTCCAGGGCGGCGCATCGGGTGTCATCGTGATCGATGGAATCGAAATCCTGCAGCCCGCCGTCGCGGAATTGCCGCAAAGGATATTGGTCATTCGGGACCAGGTGGTGGCTGGAAATCCAATGCCAGGAGGCGCGGTGCCCTCTTGGGACCTCACCCTTAACTATGTACCGATTGCCTATCCTGCCTTGACGCCCGCCGTCATCAAAATGGCCCCCGGAACGAAACAGTTCTGGCGTGTGGCCAACTCTTCCGCCGACACGATTCTCGATTTGCAGGTGATCTATGATGGCAAGCCGCAACCAATCTCTCTGGTTGCGCTCGACGGAGTCCCGGTCGGATTCCAGGACGGCACGGCGCGCGGCAAACTGATTTCTGTGACTGATCTGCGCTTGCCGCCCGCTTCCCGGATGGAATTTATCGTCGAGGGTTCTGCCGCCAACGTAAAAAGCGCTCAGTTCATTACCCAAGCCATTAACACCGGCCGGGACGGCGACAACGATCCACAGCGGGTACTCGCCAATATTGAGCCCGTGGGCGACACCATCGGCCCCGATGCTCAGATCAACGCCAAGGCATCTGAGCCGACACACCAAAGGTTCGAGGGATTGGCCGACGCGGCCGTTGCCACCAAGCGCGCTCTGTACTTTTCGGAAAATTCGGATCAAACCAAGTTTTTCATCACCGTCGATGGACAGAAACCCGAGGTTTTTGCACCCGATAATCCGCCCGCCATCGAAACGACGCAGGGCTCGGTGGAGGAGTGGACCATCCAGAACCGTTCCCAGGAGAACCACGAATTCCACATCCACCAGATCCATTTTATGGTGATGTCGCAGCACTGGCGTCCGGTTATAAG